>PLGM01000326.1 GCA_003139795.1 Acidobacteriaceae bacterium
CAAATCCACGCTAAACAAATACTTTCAGGGTTGCCGTAAATGGGGCCGATGCACTCAAGTGGCTTTTTCCCCTCCAGGGTCCCTAGCGAGCGACGTTTGTTCGCCGGGGTGGAAGTAAAAGCCACACTGCTGAAACTCTGCTACAGCATGTTAACCCTGAAATTGCTCTAGCGCCCCCTCACGCCAACAAGCAGGATGCCCTTCAACCTCTTGCCCCCCGCAGAACCCCCATCCATTCTCCCCTCTAAGCAATTCCCTCGCGCCTTCAAACCTGCCGTCTTCTGTCCTCTCCAGACCGTGCAATTCTGGCCAGCATTCCCGCGCCGGCCCGCTCATGATGGGTTGAGTACCGGTTCCTCCCATCCACCCTTTGCCGTCGCGGGCATACCCGCACAGGAGAACGCAATGCTCTCTCACTTCACGAACACCCAGCTCATCGTCGCCGCGCTCGTACTCGTCGTGGTCGCTGTCATCGCCGTTTTTGTGTACCTGGAGCGCCGCAAAACCCGCACCCGGGCCTTCCGCAATCGCTTTGGAACCGAGTATGACCGCGCCGTTGTCAAGCACGGCTCCCCTAGCAAGGCCGAAGCCAAACTGGCCGACCGCGAAACCCGCGTGGAAGCCCTGAAAATCCGCGATCTCGGCGCCACCGAGCACGATCGCTTTGTCGCCGAGTGGCACACCGTCCAATCCCGCTTCGTCGATCATCCCATGGCCGCCGTCACTGAAGCCGATGACCTCATCAATGCGCTCCTTGAGGCCCGCGGCTATCCCAAGGCCGCCTTTGACCAGCGCGCCGACGATGTCTCCGTCCACTATCCACGCGTCATGCAGAACTACCGCCTGGCGCACGCCATCGCCGTCCACACCGGCGCCGTCGAAGCCACCACCGAAGAACTCCGCACGGCCATGATCCAATACCGCGCCATCTTCGATGACCTCCTCCAGCCCCAAATACCCAGCGAAGCCAGAACGGCGGCATAACTCGAAGCTTGCGGCGCAAAAGGGACCGTAACTGAAGCGTATCTCCTGGAGGATCGCAACATGGGACCACTCGCGAGTGTAACTCGATGCGTCCGCAAGTTGCGATTCTCCAGCCTGCTGCTGGTGGCCACACTTATTCTGGCAACCACCCCGGGATTCGCCGCCGGTCCTGTCTCCGAGACGATTCAGGCAACCTACTTCCGAGCCGGCGCCATCGTCAGTGTAACTTTGACCATTAACGACTACTCCCCACCATCCGACGTGCAGATCCTTTCCCAGGCATTCGAACAGGGCCAGGATCGAGCCTTGGTCGCCGCGCTTTCCAGAACTAGGGCGGTCGGCCATTGCTCGATTACCGGGGCTATCCCCTATGACGTCGCCTTCATCCAGATGGTTGTAACTCCAACCGGGCGGCAGATCACCTTCATCACCAACCGCCCGCTTCAATTCGATGAAGTCAAACCGGATTCCCCGTCCCAGTCCTACGACCTGGAGGTTGGCCAATTCGACCTGAATGACTCCGATAACTCCAAGAGCACGGGATTCCTCTATCCGGCAAGCAAGTTAGTTATCGATAAGCAGGGAGAGTTTCACTATGATCTGGCCGGCAGCCCCTGGTCGCTGGTCAACGTTCTCGATTCCAAGGCAACCCCGGCGGCCACTGAGCCCCGCGTTGCCGACGCCACGAGCCCTACCCCCCGGCTATCGCACCAATAATCAGCAGCGGCTCCCGCCCCTCCGCCACTGGTGCCGGCAACTCCGCATCCATCCCTTCGTGCGTCCAATCCGTCTCGCAAGCGAAGAACCGCAAAAACGCCCTCCGCTGGCCCGTCCCATACTCCCGGATCGTCCCCCGCAGCACGGGATACCGCGCCTCCAGCGCGTCCAGCACCCTCCGCACCGTCACCGGCTCCCGAAGCTCAAGCGCAACCTCCCCATCCAACCCCGTCAGCGTCCGCAGGTGCTGCGGCAGAATCACCCGTATCGCCGCCGCTCCGCCCCCTTCTCCAGTCCCCGGCGTGGATGCGCCTTTTTCAGTCACGGTATCGTTTGCACCTCCACGCTCAGCACCGCCGGCAAATCCCTTACAATGGGCGTCCAGTTATCCCCCGCATCCGCCGACCCATACACCTGCCCGCCCGTTGTCCCGAAATACACCCCGCACTCCTCCAGCTCGTCCACCGCCATCGCATCCCGCAGCACGTTCACATAGCAATCCTTCTGCGGCAGCCCCTTCGTCAGCGCCTCCCACTCGTTCCCGCCCGTTCTGCTCCGGTACACCCTTAGCTTCCCCTCCGGCGGAAAATGCTCCGAGTCGCTCTTGATCGGCACCACATACAGCGTCTCCGGCTCGTGCGCATGCACATCGATCGCAAACCCGAAATCCGTCGGCAGATTCCCGCTCACCTCCCGCCAGTTCTCCCCCGCGTCGTCGCTCCGCATCACGTCCCAGTGCTTCTGCATAAACAGCACCTCCGGCCGCGCCCTGTGCATAGCCACATGGTGAACGCAGTGTCCCACCTCCGCCGTCGGGTCCGGCATGAAGTTCGACACCAGCCCCTTGTTGATCGGCTTCCAGTTCTTGCCCCCATCGTCGGTCCTGAACGTCCCCGCCGCCGAAATCGCGATATACATCCGCTCCTGGTTGCTCGGATCGAGAAGGATGGTGTGCAAACACATCCCGCCCGCGCCCGGCTGCCAGTGGGGCCCGCTTCCATGCCCGCGCAGCCCCGCCAGTTCCTCCCACGTCGCGCCCCCATCCGCCGACCGGAACAGCGCCGCATCCTCCACGCCCGCATACACCGTGTCCGCATCCGTCAGCGACGGCTCCAGGTGCCACACCCGCTTGAACTCCCACGGATGCGGCGTCCCGTCGTACCACTGGTGCGTCCCCGGCACGCCCTCATACGCAAATCTGTTTCCCACCGGACCCCACGTCGCCCCGCCGTCGTCCGACCGCTGAATCATCTGTCCAAACCACCCGCTCGACTGCGACGCCCACACCCGGTTCGGTTCCACCGCCGACCCCTTCACGTGGTAAATCTCCCACCCCGCAAAAAACGGCCCGCTTACGTCCCAATCCTTCCGCGTCCCATCCGCACTCAGGACAAACGCCCCTTTCTTCGTCCCCACCAGCACCCGCACCCTGCTCATCCGACCCCCTCCAATTCCGCGCCCCAACGTTATCAAGACCCCAGCGCCCAGTCTCCCCGCGCCAGCTTTTCTTCGGCGCCGCTCTGCGATTCTTCCCCAACTCCCCCGCAAAACACAAGCATTTTTTTTAACCGCACACCACCCGCGCCGTCCATTCGCCCTACAATCGCCGCCTCGCATGCCACACGCTGCAAGCTTTCCCGCAATCACAATCCACATCCGTCCCGCTGCGCTATAATTCCGCCTTCTGAGATCTGTGAAACCACAGCCGTCAATTAGGCCTATAATCGCAGCCCTCGGCAATCCTGAGAAATCTCCCCAATCAAAATGAAACCTGGAGGACGAAAGCAATGAAATTCATGTCAACCTGGACTATGATTCCCGGAACCGTCCCAGAAGCCGTTGAACGATTCCTCGCCGGCGAGGCTGCGCCCCAGCAAGGCGTAACCCTCCTCGGCCGCTGGCACAGTGTGGACTGTAGTGGCGGATTCGCCCTCTACGAAACCGACAATCCCGCTGCGCTTCATAAGGGAGCCGCAAAGTGGGCCGATCTGCTAGAACTCAATACCGTCCCAGTCGTCGAAGACGCCGAAGCCGGAGCCAACCTGGCAAGCGTCTTCAAAAAGTAACCGCGACCCACCCCATAACCATCCCCAGCGCGCCGCCCCACGACAAACCCCGTGAGCCCCAGGTCTCGTTCGCCCCGGCGGAGAGACCTGGGAAGCCATAGCCGCCAACCGGACTCCAACCGGTAGGCGCGGCCCGGTATGCCGGGTTTCCAACCCCGGCATAAACCCACCCACCTCCATCCGAAAGATCGTGTACGCAGCGGGTAGGCCGAGGTTTTAACCCCAACCTAGAACCGCCCATCCACATTAGAAATCAAAGCGCGCGATGCCAGTCGCACTGGAGCCATCGCCATGAAGGCTACGGGCTTCAGCCCGTACATAAACCCGGGGAGACTTGCTCTTGACCTTTAGAATATGCACTATTCCCGCGTTTTGCCGCTCCTGATGCGGCTTTCATGGCTCTCGCCATGTGAACAATCGTACACCTTCATACAAACTGGTACATGCAAGAATCGAAATAAAGTGTAGCCGGTGGTAGCCAGATTTGAGCTTGAAAAGCCACCCCGTGAGTTGGCTTTCACGTCGGTACGTATAGCCCAGGCTCAGAGTTTGCGCCGAGGCGGAGCAGGGCATATTTGATGCGTGGGAGCGTCCGACGGCCCTTTTACAGTCGCTTGTGGGAGAAACTGGCGAAGTTCCCAGGGAGCAGGTAACTTCACACTGGCAAGCGCCGAGCACGAATCGCTGCAATTGAAGACCTTGTTCCGGCGCCTCCGCTCAGAACCTCCGCGAGTTCAACTTCAACTCGCCGCGCCGGCCTGTTGACCTTGACCTCGGCCTTGGTCTAGGCGTGCGCGTACGGACTCGCAGGAGTTCGAGGAGGAGTTTCGGACGGGGTCACAAGCTTTCTTCATCAGGCGCAATGTCGCCCTCGCCAGGGAGTGATTGGCACTCCTGGCGGGCGGCCGAGTCTCCACTGGCTTAGAGTCCAGCAGAATAATTCAAAAGTGCAGGGTGGTAGAGACGGTTCGACTGTACCTTGATGGGCAAACTGGACTCGAATCCCCCTCTCTCAGCCAGCATTTGCAACCCCGCTAATTATTGAGCTGTCTTGTTTTGCGGTCCCATATGGTCCTGTGCACAGGATGCAGTCAGGGTGCATTCTGTCCAGCATGATGGCAACCGCGAAGAAGTTCACGCTCATGTGGCACACGTCCACTCCAGCAGGCTGGCGTTATTTCCCCGTCATTTTGGAACGGCGCGACGACGTGATGGAACCCAAAAAGCACGGCTGGGTAATGGAGAAGGGCGAGCTACGCGAATACCCCAAAGGCCGCTACGTTCTCCGGTCGTATGTCGAGGGCCGCAAGGTCTACACCGCTGTTCCGTCCTCCAACCCGCGTGACGCCGCACTCGCACCGGGACGCGCTCAGCGTCATGCCAGGGCTGCAAGTGTCACGCGCAACCCGTTGACGGCAATCAAGACGGCCAAGGAATTGTACGTCAGGGATTGCCAGCAGCGCGGAGCTATGGAGGCAGCCAAACAAGCGCGGGCGGTCCTAGACGAGTTCCTGAGCCTGCCACTGAGCTGTGATCTTCTCCAGGTCCGCTCCGTAACCCGTGAGCACGTCTTTGCATTCCATCGGGCATTGCGAGGCCGTGGCCTGAGCGACCGAACGGTCGCCAACAAACATGAGCGCTTACGATCATGGCTCAAGTTTTGCGGAGCCGACACGAAATTCCTTCCCCCTGTGCCCAAGTACGAAAACAAGCTGCCGACGATCTACACACTGGCTGAGGTAAAGGTACTCCGGGCCGGAGCCGGCGCGTACATGCGTTTGGCTATCGACATGGCTTTGAAGTTGGGGCTCCGCGATAGAGAGCTAGTCTTTGCCATGTGGTCGGACATTGACTTCCATGATTCGACTTTTCGCGTGCGGGGCAAGCCGAGCTGGGCTTCGCTGTGAAGGATGCGGAGCAAAGGGACATACCTATTCCTGCCGATTTGCTTGCAAGGCTCACAGATCGCCGCACAGCGTCACCAATGGGCGCCATGATTCTCGCCAACAGGCAGGGCAAGCCGGAAGGTCATTTGTTGAGGAAGTTGCAGCAAGTGGCGAAGCGGGCAGGGGTGGTGCCGGAAGTGGGATCGGTCACCCTGCATCGCTTCCGCCGAACATACATCACAATGCTCCTACGGAGCGGCCTGGACCTTGCCACCGTACAACGGTACGCGGGACACTCTGATCTTGCGTCCACCATGCGCTATTTACGACCGAAGTCGGCGGTTGAGACCCAGGACCGGATTAGTGCCATCGTGTGGGAGTAACCAAACTGCACAGAATGCATACGCATGCCCAGTAGTAAGCGGCTCTTGATGCTGCCGTCCAGTGCTTCATCGTGTTACCTGTGGTGATGTTTACCGAAAAGTAACTGACGGATGGCGACCAACCGCTCAGAACGCGGCTCTCGGATGTGCTTGCTGGTGTCGTCACAAAAGGATCTGAAAAACACGCCGCATAAACCCAACAGAATCAAGGGCCCGATCTCCTCGATCCCGCTGTTCCAAAACCTAAGGGTTAAATTACACAGGGGACAAGGTGCCTGAGTCACGTATATACCCATCTCCAATGAAATTGAGTGTTACACCCAAACCGTGGGCGCGCATCCGCAGGACCCACGAATGACGAACTCCGTACTGAGGACGATCTTGCGGGCTGGATGCTTCTTCACATCCGCTATTCGCTTGAAGAGAACCTTCGCGGCCTGGCGTCCCAGTTCGCGCGACGGCTGGCGCACCACTGTCAAGCCCGGCGGAATCATCTCGGCAAGCTCAAAGTCATCAAACGATATCAACCCCAGATCTTTGGTTATCCGCTTCTTTAAAACATTGAGCCCCCGCAGAACCAGCATGGTGCAGACCCAATTCAGCGAAAAGATGGCTTCGACTCTGTTGGGGCCTGAGAGAAATGTCGAAAGAACCTCGGGGGTCAGGTCGTTCTCATGCTGGACCAACAGTTCGAAAGTTTCTGCCCCTGCGGTTTTTATTGCAGAACGATAACCGGCAACGCGCTCAGAGCAGGTGTACAAATGGGGCCGAGCGCCACGGCAAGAATCCGGCGGTAGCCGTGCGCGAGCAGATGTTCGGTGGCTTCGCGAGCCGACATGCGGTTGGTCACGGTGATGGTATCCACTTCTTGGCCACGGAGAGGCTCGTCGAAAACAACAACCGGCACGTTTTTTGCCCGGAGCGGCTTGAGGTTGCTCTTGCCGCTGCTCGCCGCGATTAGGACGAGGCCATCGATCTGACGTCTCATTATGACCTGAAGTTCGGACTCCTCGATGGCGACATCGCCGCTTGAGCCGGCGAGGATGACCACGTAGCCGTTCTCGCGGGCAACGTCCTGAACGGCCTGCACAGCGGTCGCTGTAAATGGGTCAGCCAGATTCGGCGCAATCATCGCGATCGCCGCCGATCGCTTCGCTTTCAATCCCCTGGCCAACTCGTTCGGTTGATAGCGCAGCCGGACCATGGCTTCACGCACGCGGGCGGCGGCTGCGGGCCGGAGCTCGGGAGAGTCGTTCAGAACACGCGAGGCCGTCTTCAGGGATACACCGGCCGCTCGTGCCACATCAACCAAGGTTGCGGAACCGTTCTTGACTATCACTTTTTGATCCTCGCCCTTTCCAACCGCCGGTTTTCCGTTGCCTCTGGTCAATGTCTAATAGCTAATGCCAGACGCCAACGACTCCAGGCTAGTGTAGTCCGTCACACGGA
>PLGM01000411.1 GCA_003139795.1 Acidobacteriaceae bacterium
TCGCTTAGAAATCAGGCACCTGCACAGAGGTTCCCTAAATCGAAGCTGGCCATCGGGCCGCTCACGATGGCGGAAGCAAAGAAAGGCTTGTCACTGACGTTCAATGTTCCGCCGGAGTCGATTGAAATCACCATCCGGGGTTAGCTTGCTGAACGCAGCAGCGAACGGAAGGGCCACCCGAGGGTACCCGCCGCCGCGGACTCCACAAGTGAGGAACCGCTATCGCGAATTGGCGACCCGCGCCGGGCTTTCATGCGAAACGCGATGTGGTGGGAGATCCAGTTTGCTCCGGCCGCGGCCGTTGCTGCTAAGATGCCAGCATGTCCCAGGCCCAGCCACCTCGCAACGACGGCGCCGATGTGGGCGCCACGTTTCCCCTGTGGACGGGGCTGGATCCGCCGGCGTGGGGGAAAGCATGAGCAAAAGAGCACTGATTTTGGACCCTCGCTATGGTTCGATGGGACTCTGGAGACGGGATAAGTAGCCCGCAAAGCGAAGAGGACCGAGTCCGCAGAAGACGGGAAATAGCTCGGGGCGGTGGGTATCTGGAGACACGGCCAGAGACATGCGCTGAAGCTCGGGAGCGTGAGGTCCTGGGCTGTTACGCGAACGCGTGGGTTTTAGCGCTGCGGCGAGAAGACGCTCTCAAGCAACGCATCGAGGAGTCGCTGGCGGCGCAGGTCGCGAAAAAAGGCCGGTAAGGTCGAAGCGTGCGCCTCGAAATCTGGACCGCGACTACTACACAATTGCCGAGATCGCCTCGGAATTCCACTTGGGGCCGACCTACGTCAGGCGGTGGTTCACTGAACACCCTGAGGGCTGTCAGGCGTCTGGCCACGAAGAGACGCTGCACAAGGGCGCGTACATCTCACTACGCATCTCCCCACGGGGACGTTCACTTTTCATGGCAGCACATCACCCCAAACTGTTACGCTTATTGTGATGCCCCATGATCGCCTGATTCACACAGCGCCTCCCCGATTGGGGAGGTTTTCTTTTTGTAGGAGAATTGTGGGAGAGACAGCGGTCTTAGTGAGATTTTGGAGGATAGAGGGGTGGTTTGGCCGCAATAGAATCAATAAGAGTATTATTATCAACAACATATACGCCATGGCCCTGATGGAGGTAGGTTTTGATATTGGCGAAATCCCTAAACTGGACCGGGACGCGCTCCATGAACGCTAAGAGATTCGTCGATACAAACGTCCTGGTCTATGCCCATGACAAAAAGGAAGGATACAAGCAAGAAACGGCAAGAAACATTCTGCGCGAACTCTGGGACCAGAACTCCAGCGCCTTGAGCATGCAGGTTCTGCAGGAATTCTATTCAACAGTTACGCGGAAACTGGCCACTCCGCTGCCCAGGGAAAAGGCTCGATTGATCGTCAGTCAGTATGCTCTCTGGTGCGTCGAAACCACCCCGGAGGAGATCAAACGGGCTTTTCGTATCGAAGATGAGGCCAGGATCGGCTTCTGGGATGCGCTGATTGTCGCCGCGGCCATCAAGGCCGGCGCCACGCGGATTCTCTCCGAGGACCTGAACCCCGGCCAGACAATCGCCGGGATTCAGATTGAGAATCCCTTCGCCGTCCCGTGAGAGCTTTCGCTGCGCCTGTTCGAAGTCGTCCAGGCTGCATTCCCGACACTTCCCCCTTGTTATCATCGATACAGGCTCCCGGCCGCACTCATTCCGGGAACACCCGCCGAGGTGTTCATACTTCCCGATGACTCCCGCCTCCCAGGCCGCCGTTCCGGCTGAACTCGTTGCACCCTCCGCTGCAAGCCTCGCCCACGCCCACGGCCACCTCCATGCGCCCAGCCCCGGCGCCACCGCCACGCTCATCCACGACTTCCGCGAGCTGTTCAAAGTCAAAGTCGTGGCCATGGTGCTGGTCACCGGCTGGGGCGGCTTTTACCTGGGCTCCATGCAGTCCGGCATCACCAGCGTGCAACGCGGCCTGCTGGACACGCTGCTCGGCATCGGCCTGGTCTCTGCCGGAGCAGGCGCGCTCAACGAGGCCCTGGAACGCAAGACCGACGCGCGCATGATCCGCACCGCCGGCCGCCCGCTCGCCTGCGGCCGCTTCTCGCTGGCAGAGGGCATCCTGGCCGGCCTCGGTTCCCTGGCCCTCGGCGCCATGTGGCTGGCGCTCCACACCAACTTGCTCACCGTGGCCCTGGCGCTGCTCACCGCCTTCACCTACGTGGCCATTTACACCCCCCTCAAGCGCTTCACCACCATGGCTACCTTTATCGGCGCATTCCCCGGCGCCATGGGCCCCCTGCTGGGCTGGACCGCCGCCCGCGGCCGCATCGAGTGGCCAGCCGTGGCCCTGTTCGCCATCCTCTTTGTCTGGCAGTTCCCTCACTTCATGGCCATCGCCTGGCTCTATCGCGACGACTACGCCCGCGCCGGCATCCGCATGTTGCCCGTCGTCCAGCCCGACGGCTGGTCCACCGTGGCCCAGGCGCTCTTCTTCGCCGTGGTCATGATTCCCGTCAGCCTGACCCCGTGGCTGCTCGGCATGGCCGGCATCGCCTATGCAATCCTGGCCTCCGCGCTGGGCATTTTTTACCTCGCCTATACCATCCGATTCGCCCGCATCCTCCGCACCCAGGATGAAACCGAGAGCCGCATGTTGGCCCGCGATCTGCTCAAAGTCAGCGTCCTCTACCTGCCCCTGCTGTTCACGACGCTCATGCTCTGCGCCACTGCAAAGCACTAAGGAAGCGGAACATCATGACGACCGCTGTCGCCCCGCAATCGACCACCCGCCCCGCCATCGCCGCCATTCTCTTAATCAGCGCCGCGGCCACCGCTTTCCTCTTCTGGCTGATCTATGTCCATCCCGCCTCGGCGTCCAGCTCCCAGTACGCCTTTCTGCCCGCCCTCAACGCCCTTCTCAACGGCCTCAGCGCCACCGCCCTTCTCATCGGCTACACCTTCATCCGTGCCCGCCGCATCAACGCCCACCGCGCGGCCATGATCACCGCCTTCGCCTTCTCCACCTTGTTTCTGGTCAGCTACATCGCGCACCACGCCCTGCACGGCGACGTCCGCTACCCCGCCCACGCCGCTCTGCGCTCCGTCTACCTGCCGCTCCTGGCCAGCCACATCATCCTCGCCGTGGTGGCGCTGCCCCTGGTGCTGGTCACCTTCTTCTTTTCGCTCACCGGCCGCATCCGGGAGCACCGCAAGGTCGCCCGCTGGACCTTTCCCCTCTGGCTCTACGTCTCCGTCACCGGCGTCGTCACCTACATCATGCTGCGCCTGGCGCAAGGTTAGGAACGAAAATGCCCGCACCCCCCTCGAACCCCAATCCGGCACCATCCCAGCCCGACGACGGCACCCGCCAACTCCTGCAATGGGGTGCGTCCATCCTGGGCTCGGGCCTGTTGGCCGGCGTACTGCTGGTCACGCTGCTGGGCGGTTTCTCGCCCACCGGCGCCAGCACCAACACCGGCTGGTTCGCCCTCATCGTCACTTTGATGTGCATCCCCTTCGGTGGCCTGCTGCTGGCCCTCGGCGTCGCCAAATGGTTCCGCAACTGCCGCCTGGGACGAAATCGTTAATCCTCTGCTATTCTTTTCATTTACAGGAGCGCAGGCACATGGCAAAGAGCGTCAACAAAGTCATTCTTCTAGGCAATGTGGGCAAAGACCCTGAAATCCGTTCCACCCCCGGCGGCGTCATGGTAGCCACCTTCGGACTGGCCACCAGCGACCGCCAGAAGGACGCGCAGGGCAACTGGCAGGACCGCACCGAATGGCACAACCTGGTGGCCTTCAACCGCACCGCCGAGATCATCCGCGATTACGTGAAGAAGGGCTCCAAGCTCTACATCGAGGGCAAGATTACGACCAACAGTTGGGACGACAAGCAGTCCGGCCAGAAGCGCTACCGCACCGAGATCATCGTCAACGACCTCTCGCTGCTCTCCGGCCGCGACGAGGCCTCCGGCGGCGGCCAGGGCGGATACACCCGGGCAGCCAGTTCAGCCGGCTCCACGGCCAGTTTTGACCAGCGCCCGCCCGCCGGCGCCCCGGACGACTACGCCCAACAAGCCGAAATCTCCGACGACGACATCCCTTTCTGAGAAGCGCAGTTGTCAGTCGTCAGTGATCAGTT
The DNA here is from genome assembly GCA_003139795.1 of Acidobacteriaceae bacterium. Lineage (GTDB taxonomy): Bacteria > Acidobacteriota > Terriglobia > Terriglobales > Acidobacteriaceae > Telmatobacter. The sequence goes on from PLGM01000411.1 coordinate 4,130, forward strand.
TTCAGCCGGTAGCCCGGGGCATGTGGGCAAAATCCCCAAAAAGAGCGCTTGTCCAACCAATTCACCGGCCGCTTCCCACTGGCGACTGACAACTGATCACTGACAACTGTCTTCATCACTCCGTCTTCATCAGCGTCGCCATCAGCGCATCCCTGCGCTGGTTGGCTATTGCATCGGCGTTGCCCAGCACCCGCATCCACACCAGCACCGCGCCCACGGCCAGCGCCAGAAAGATCGGCGTCGCCAGCCACTGTCGGTCCAACGACCAGCTCAGCGCGAACACCGCCGCGCCCACGGCCAGAAACCCCAACTGCACCAGCAGGGCTAGCAGCGCGTTGGCCTGCGATCCGCGCTGCCGCGAAAGCCGTCCCGGATTCACGCGGTACGGCATGGTGAGCGAAAAAATGTTGCCCGCGGCCAGATTCGAAGGCAGGGCAAAAACCAGCCACGCCCCCGTAGCCGCCACCACCGCGCCGTCCGGAATTCCCAACCGCAGCCCGGTCAGCACGGCGGCCAGCAACGCCACCAGCCCGAACAGCAGGGAGTGAAACAGGTTCTTGCCCAGCAGCACCGTCCGGATGGGCGTCGGGGAAAGAAAGCACAACTGGATTCCCGCGCCTTCCGCGCCCAGGTTGTTGTAGAACAACTGCGTGAACCCAAGTTGCGCATAGACCATGCAAACCGGCAGCGCCAGCGGAAACACAGGTCCCTGCGCGCCGCCGTTCCTGACAAAAACGGTCGAGAAGACCAACACCAGCAGCAGCGGCGCGCCAACGGCAAACAGCAGCGGCATAGTGCGCAGCAGCGCGCGCAACTCCTTCTCCATCACCGCGGCAACGGGGCCGGAGCCGGGCAAGGTCCATGCGCCTTCGCGCCGGCTTATGTTGCCCGTGCCGGTATTGGCCAGGCTCGCGGCCGTTTTCGTCCGCATCCGGGCCGGCTTGTCCCGGCTCGGAGCCGTGCCCAGGCTCTCGCCCCGATACTCCGCCTTGAGCCGCGCCGCCAGCACGCCTCCGGCAGCCAGCACATACAGCCCCAGCACCCCCAGCGATCCCAGCCCCTGTCCCGGTTGTTGTTCAGCGGCCTGCCCCAGCGCCTGCGCGGCCAGCCCCGGTGGCAGCCACTTCTGCACCGCATTGGCGGTATGCAACCAGGGCCCATACCTGGCTGTGAGCTGGGCCTTCGTCCGTTGGTATTCCTGCGCCTGCTCCAGCGCATCCCTGTGCCCCTGGTGCCTCTTCTGGTAGATCGCCGGATTCAGCAGTTGCAACCCCAGCAGGGCCACCATGAAGATCGCGCCCAGAATCTCCCGCGTCTTCCGCTGCGCCAGCCAGCGGTCGATCCAGGCAAAGATGGCCCGCACCAGCAGGATATTGAAGGCCGCGAACACTGCCAGCCCCAGCGTCGTCCACAAAAGCAACTCGGGATGCGCCGCCGCAATCCCCACCCAGACGCCGCAGCAGCACAGCCCGCCCAGGATCGTGGACACATCCGCCAGCCCGAACACCAGGTAGAGCAATAAGTACGACCCGAAATGCACCGGAAAGCGCAGCAGGATGCCCAGGTCGAACTGCTCCTGAAACGAGGCCAGCAGCACCGGAACCATCTGCCAGATGAAGAACACCGCCCAAAACAGGACCGGCAAAAACCGCCACTCCTCGCGCGAAGCCACCAGATAAGCGGCCCCACCCGCGCCCGCGCCAAGCCCCAGGCCCATGACCGCGTACAGGATGAACGCCAAGGTGCGCGCGCCCAGCTCCAGCACGCCCTTGTTGGTGCGCAGTCCGTTCCAGAACATATGCCAGCGCAGCCTGGCCAGCGCCCCATACTGCGCCCGCGCCTGAGCGCCCAGCACCCCTCCGCCGGACTGGTCTGCCGCGGGCCTTCCCAGCCCGTGCAGGCCGGCCCCGCCTGAGCCGGCTCCGTTTAGGTCAGCCATGTCAGCTCCTGTGCCGGCTCCTGCCCGCCGCCCGCTCCCACTATCGACAGAAAAATCTCTTCGAGCGTCAGCCTCTGCTCTTGTTCGGCGCCCGGCAGTGTAGAAGCCACTCCCGCCCGCAACTCCTCGATCGACCCGTTGGCTACCAGCCGTCCCTGGCTGATGATGGCCACGTGGCTGCATAGCCGCTCCACTATCTCCAGCACGTGCGTGGTCAGGAAGATGGTCGCGCCGCGGTTGATCATTCCCAGCAGCATGGTCTTCAGCATCCCCGCCGCAATCGCGTCCACGCCCTCGAACGGCTCATCCAGAAACAGCACCTTGGGCCCGTGAATCACCGCTGCGGCCAGCGCCAGCTTCTTTTGCATCCCATGCGAAAAGTCCGTCACCAGCTTGCGGCTCTCGTTGGCCAGTTGCATGAACTCCAGCAGCTCTTCCGTCCGCCGCCTGGTCGTCTCCCTGTCCAGCCCATACATGCGGCCCACAAAGTGCAGATACTCGGGCGCCGTCAGCCGTCCCAGCAGCGCCATGCCTTCCGGCACCACCCCAATCTGGCGCTTCAGCTCCAGCGCCCCGGCTCCGAACGGCTGGCCCAGAATTGCCATGCTCCCCGCGCTCGGCTCCAGGAGCCCGGTCAGCATCTTGATGGTGGTGGATTTGCCCGCTCCGTTCGGCCCCAGAAAGCCGAAAAACTGGCCCGAAGCCACGCTCAGCGTGACATCCGCCACGGCCGTCAGCGCGCCGAAGCGCCGCGTGAGCCCGTAGGTTTGAATCGCCGTATTTTCCATGTGCCGCCAGCATAGCAAGATTTGTTTCCGGAACAAAATGTCGCGGCTGCGGGCAGCGGGCAGCGGACTCGCCTCGACGGCTTGAGTCCTTGTGCGACAAGCAAGCGGAAGCCCGCTTCCCATCCTGTTTGCACGTCGCCACCGGGGCCGTCCGGCTGGGCGCGCTCAGTTTTTCATCTGGCCGCCTTCAGGTAGAGCAAGCTAATATCGGTAGGCAAGGAGCTGGCCTTATGCTCGATAAGCTGGAAGGCAGACTGACGTGCGGTAAGACAAACCAGGGCGTTTGCATCGCAATCCCGGTGCGGCACGGTCCGTTTACGGGCCTCTATGCCCCGCTGATCCTGATTTGGCTGGTCATTGCGACCATTCGTTACTGGAGCGTGTTGACGGAGCCCCACCCCAACAATACTGAATTCATGCTGCAAATGATCGCCTTCGGGATTTACGTCCTGGGGTTCTTCTTCTTCGTGGGCTGGGTGGCGTGGACCATGACGGCCGAGACCGTTGTGGTCTTGAATCCAACCGAAATCAGGATTGAGCGCCGGGTTCTTGGCGTCGAGGTGGCTGCGCACACCTATCGAACCAATCAGGTAAGTCGATTGAAGTTCATCTCTCCCTCCAAGATTTCGACTCAAAACTCCGTCTTGAATCCAAACTCAAGCAGGATACAGTTCCTGATGGATAACAAGCCGCAACGCTTTGCCAAGGGAGTTACGGAAACCGAAGCGCGCGCCCTGATCGATAAGATGCTGGAGACTTACGAGTTCCCAGGGAGTTGGTATTAGCCGATTCCGGCGCGGCCGGGGTCCGCGGGCCAAGAGTGTTGACGCCTTCGCCCCCCATCGACCGGATGCTGGAGACTTGCAGGTTTCCCCAATACCCTGAGCCCGAATAAGTCGAGAAAGCAGCCAAGTCACTCTAAGAACCTGTCTAAAAACTCCCTCAAGCTGCAATTCTCGACGGCCTTGTAACAGGGCGCGACTTCACAGGCTGCGGAAAAACTCGCCTCAGGTGCGATTTGCAAGTGCCTTGTAACAGGGCATGACTTCAGTCGTGCCGCAAATGCCACAAAACAAAGGTTGGGCTTTAGCCCCTGCTATGCCCACCTAAGGAATTCAATCTCAACGCAGGCCTTTTTCCGCAGCCTGTTCAGTCCTGCCGCAAGTGCCGCAAAATCAACGTGGGCTTCAGATGGGATGAGAC
>PLGM01000269.1 GCA_003139795.1 Acidobacteriaceae bacterium
CAGATCGCCGACCGTGTGCTGATGCGGCCATCGCTGCGATCATTTATCGTTAACAGTATGAACAGCAGGAACCGACATCGCGTATTGGCCCAGATTCACCTTCGGAAGAAGGGGCGCCGCACCCCGGCTCCTCGTGCCCAAGGGACCTGTAGCAGCCAAATTGACTGAAATTGCACATTGCCCTGCACAGTTCCTACACGGCAAGAATCTATGGAGTTACGCTCAATTGAATCAGTACTTTCCAAAATCATTCTCACTCGCTCAGGATGACAGCATTGTTGGAGGTGAGATGGCGCTCTCCTGCTATTCGTTGATGGCGGAGATTTCATGGAGCCAGTGGGGGGCTTTTAGTAACTCGCGGGGACGGGAGCCGTCGGCGGGGCCGACCAGGCCGTCGCGCTCCATGAGGTCAATCAAGTGGGCGGCGCGGCCGTAACCGATTCTCAGGCGGCGCTGGAGGAGCGAGGTGGATGCTTTGCCGAATTCGAAGACCAGACGGACGGCGTCGTCGAACATGGGGTCGTTTTCGTCGGGGTCGGGGTTGGAGCCGTCGACCGCCGGGCGTTCTTCCTTGGGCGACTGGAGGAAGTCCTGAACGTATTCGGCTTCGCCCTGCGCTTTCCAGAAACCGACGACGGCGGCGGTCTCCTTCTCGCTGACGAAAGGGGCGTGGAGGCGGACGAGACGGCTGGTTCCGGGAGGGAGGAAGAGCATGTCGCCGCGGCCGAGGAGGGCTTCGGCGCCATTGGTGTCGAGGATGGTGCGGGAGTCGACCTTGGTGGCGAGGCGGAAGCTGATGCGGGTGGGGATGTTGGCCTTGATGAGGCCGGTGATGACGTCGACCGAGGGGCGCTGGGTGGCGAGGATGAGATGAATGCCGACGGCGCGGGCCATCTGGGCGAGACGGGTGATGGATTCCTCGACGTTGGCGCGGTCGAGCATCATGAGGTCGGCGAGCTCGTCGATGATGATGACGATGAAGGGGAGCGGCTCATTGTCTTCTTCGGCGTCGTCGAAGAGGGAGGGCATGGCGCCTTCAAAGAGCTTGTTGTACTGGTCGATGTTGCGGACGCTGCGGCTGGCGAGGAGCTTGAGGCGGCGCTCCATTTCGCGGACGGCGTTGCGGAGGGCGTTGGCGGCGAGCTTGGGCTCAGTGACGATGGGGGTGAGGAGATGGGGAATGCCTTCGTACATGCCCAGCTCGACGCGCTTGGGGTCGACGAGGATGAGGCGGACCTGCGAGGGGGTGGTGCGGAAGAGCAGGCTCATGATCATGGCGTTGATGGCCACGGATTTGCCGGAACCGGTGGAGCCGGCGATGAGGACGTGAGGCATGGCGGCGAGGTCGGCGGTGACGATGCGGCCGTTGATGTCCTTGCCCATGGAGAGGGTGAGGCGGGCCCTGGAGCGGGCGAAGGTTTCCGATTCGAGGACGTCGCGGAGGTGGATGGTTTCGCGGTCGTGGTTGGGGACCTGGATGCCGACGGTGGATTTGCCGGGCATGCGCTCGATGAGGATGGACTCGGCGCGCATGGCGAGACAGAGGTCGTCGGCGAGGGAGGTGACGCGGGAGTATTTGACGCCGGCTTCGGGCTTGAACTCGTAGGTGGTGACCATGGGGCCGGTGTTGATTTGGACGACCTGGCCGCGGACGTCGAACTCGGCGCATTTTTCGACCAGGACACGGGCCTCCTCGCGGAGGTCGTCTTCGCGGACGGTCTGGGGGGCGTCGCCGTTGTTGAGCAGGGTGCTGGGGGGGAGCTTGAAGCCGCTGACGTTTTTGGGGGCGACGGTGGCGGTGCGGACCTGGGCATCGGCGCGGCCGTGGATGGCGATGGGTTCGGGGGTGCGGGCGGCGGTGGGCTGGGGCGGCATTTCCTGTGGGTCCCGTTTGTCGGCTCTTGTGGTCTCCCAGGTCTCAAAAGCGAGACCCTTCGACAGGCTCAGGGCAGGCTCTGGGGCACCCGGCGAGCTCAGGGCAGGCTCTCCACCCCACGGACTAAGACCCGTCCGTGGGGACCCCGGTTCTGGGGCACCCGGCCTTTGTGGGACGGGAGCCGGGACGGGGTTGGCCGGGAATGGCGCGGGCGCTGCGGGAGAGCGCTCCCAGAGACTGGGTTTGCGGGCGGGCGCCGCGATGGGGATTGGTCCTTCTTTCGCGGAGGGCATGGGGGCGCGCTGGAAGGCTGGGATCTCGTCCAGGGGGTAGAGGCTCTGGTCCTGCGCGCGGTTGCGGCGGCGAAAGAGGGCGGCGAAGCGGCTGGGGCGCGTGGCCGGGACGGATTCGGCCTGGCCGGGTTCGGACTCCGGGGAGCGCCGGGCCTGGCGTTCGGCTTTGCGCTCGGCGCGGACTTCGCGCCAGTTGCGGAAGCGGTCGCGCCAGGAGAGGGCGAGGAGCCAGCGGTCTTTGACGCTCTCTTTGAGGGCCCAGAAGCTGATGGCGGAGGCAAAGTAGAGACCGGTGGCGGCGAGGACGACAGTGACCAGCCAGGCACCCTGGATGTTGATGTAGCTGACGAGCAGAGCGGAGATGAGCCGGCCCATTACACCCTCGACGGGGAGGACATGGAGCCAGCGCCAGTGCCATGGCAGGAGCCCAAAGACAGCAGGGAGAAAGACGAGGGCCAAGAGGGTGCCGACCCAGCGCAGCAGGGACGAGCCGCCGGAGCGGGAATGCATCCAGGTCCAGCCGATTCCGGCCAGCCAGACGGGGAGGAAGAAGGCGGTGACGCCGAGAGATTGCAGCAGCAGGTCGCTGAGCCAGGCGCCGCAGAGGCCGGTCCAGTTGCGGACGGCGTGGGGTAGGGCGGCGTCAGTGGCGGTGTTGAGCGAGGGGTCAGTGGCGCGCCAGGTGGCCAGCGCAAGAAGAAGGATGAGCGCGGCGAGCAGCAGCATGAGCCCGAGAAACACGTTCAGGGGGCGGCTTCGCGTGGGGATGAGGACGATGGAAATGGGCTTCATGGCGTGGGCGCTCCCGCTCGATGGTGCTCCGGAACCTGCCGCGAGCGAGCCGATGGAGCGGGCAAACAATCCCAGAGCAGCCTTTATTATCCGTGGACGGGAGGGGGATTCCGGGCAAAAAGGGCCGGGGGGAACCATGGTGTGGACCCCCAGGGCAGGAGTTGGATTTTCCGGATAGGTCAGGTGGCGATGAATCTGGCTCCCCAGATGAGCAGGGCGACGCCGAGGAGGATGCGGTAGAGGGCGAAGAGGGCGAAGCCGTGCTTGCGGACCCACTGGAGGAACCACTCGACTACGCCGAGAGCGACGATGAAGGAGACCACGATGCCCATGAGGAGGACGATCCAGCGTTCCGGACTCATGACTACATGGGGGGCGGCGGTTCCGGCGGCGAGGGCGGCTTGGGAGGGGTGAATCTCCTTGATGAGGTCCCAGCCGGTGGCGGCGATCATGGTGGGAATGGAGAGCAGGAAACTGAAGGCAAGGGCGGTGGGACGGTCGAGGCCGACCAACTGACCGGCGGCGATGGTGGACATGGAGCGGGAGGTTCCGGGAAAGACGGCGGAAAGGGTCTGACAGAGGCCGATCCAGATGGCGTGGGGGAGGGACATCTGCTCGATATCGGTGGTGCCTGGATCCTGGCGAGCGGCCCAGGCATCGATGATCCACATGACGATGCCGCCGATGAGGAGTGCCAGGGCCATGGAGGTCAGGCTGCCCAGATTCTTTTCGCTCCATTTGTGGAGGAGCAGGGCGGGCGCGGAGGTGCAGGCAAAGGCGATGAAGGTGAGGGAGAGGGGGTGGTTGAGGAGGGTGCGGTCGCCGTTTTCGCCCCTGGGAAAGGTGCGGATGTATTCGACAATGCGGCTGAGGAAGAGGAGGGCGAGGGCGAGGATGGCGCCCACCTGGATGACGATGGTGTACATCTTCCAGTAGGCGTCATCGAGGGGGATGTGCATGAGAGCTTCAGAGATGCGCAGATGCGCCGTCGAGCTGACCGGGAGAAACTCGGTCAAGCCTTCCACAATGCCCAAAAGGACGGACTGAAGATAGGGGTTCAAAAAGCCTCCGTGGCGCCATTGGCGCGGCGCCTCAAATCAGGAGGAGGCCGCGGCAAAGGTCGAAAAACTGGGATGAAATCTAACTACGCGATGCTCGCGCAGGTTTCAGTCCATTTTCTCACCATGACCACAATATGGCTCGAACCGGTCTCATAAACCATTCGCCTCGGCATGCGGAGAGCATGAGCCCCGCCTTGTTGGCGGGTCTCACAGCCGACGATGGAAGCGCCTAGGCATTTATGAGACCGGTTGTCGTCTCCGGGCTGTCAACAGGCCGCAGAACGCGCCTGAGAGTGGGCTTCGACGCTTCGCGTACGGAATGGGACTGCGAGCGGTTCAGCGACCTTCGGTGAAATCTCAGTCATCCAGCGGCACACCTCATCGGCAATCTGGAGTTTGAAGGCACGTTTTTTGAGAGTTCTGGATTTGTGACCGTTTCGGATCAGATCCAGAGGCTTCTCGATGACCGGAAGCGGGCTGGAGAAGAAGTCGGCCGTGGTGCGCGAGGCTCCCAACTCAATAAAGAAATCGTCATACGCCTCTATGAACAGAGCCGAAGAGCGCTCGTTGTAGGAGTACTGGCTCTTGGCGCAAATCCCCGCCATCTCCCGGATACCCCAGGCAGTCGCAATTCCCTGGAGCGCCGCGACGAGCAGTGCCGGAGGAGCTATCTCATGCAGGGCTTTGGTGGCGGAGCGAACCTGTTCATAGCACCCCTTCATGCCTTGAAGGCGCAGAATAAAGACAACATCTTTTTCTTTCGATCCCAAAATCCATCCGGGCACGATGGTGAATTGTAGATCGTAAATCTGAACGCCGTTTACCAGCAACTGGAGACGCATTTCACCTTCAAAGAGGGCATTTTTCGGAGGGAAGCCCAAAGTTACGGCGTAAGCGCTGCCGGCCTCCCGCGTTTCGAACAGGGTGATTTCGCGTTGATGCTGCTGGCGAAGGAAACGCACGGGTAGCCTGGCCTCGAGGAATTTGTAGTGGTGAACGAAACAGGAGGCGCGTTCGTTCGAGGGAAGCCCGTCGATCAGATATTTCGTGGAGAGATATTTGAAAGGAAAAACCGGATCACGAAGCACAAGCTCGTTGAATACAGGGAGCGACAAGATCCTGAATATTTCAAGTTGCTGGTGAAGGTTGCTTGTGATCGACCATAGGATGCGGCCCAATCGCGACGGTGACGACCAATAATACCTTTGGCTCGCCATCTGAATGAATGAAGAGATAAACAATCCGACACGCTCCCGCGAACAAAATTTGACTCGATCCTGGGATCGAACATCACGTGGGTGTGCTTCTCCAGCCTTACGGAATGGCCCCCCTCGAGAGTATCGCGCTGTCAAAATTGAGAATCTGTATAATTCTGCTCAAGTTTCAAGAATGACCCGAGCGGTTTGAGCTCATCGAATTAGTTTGCCTCGATTCATTTACCTTGCCGCATTGGAACGCCTCCCGCGCACATGGGTTTCGCAGTATGTTGCGCGTTTCATCGATCCAAGAGATATCGGACTTTCAAGAGCGATTCAGCGGCGATATCGGCTCGCAGCCGCCCTTCGCCCCAGAAGCAAACTCGAAACCGCCTTCCACAAAGCCGACCACTCCATCCAAAACATCATCCAATTGCTCGAAGCTGCCTGAATTTGTTGAAGTATTTCTATTTACGAATGAAACGGTAAGAATCTGAATAAAGCATACCTCAGGGGATAAGTGGATGGGTTATTGATCCGGCCCAAAACAGTAGAACCGAAGAAAGGAAAAGCAACCGCAGGTCCTTCGACTCCGCTGCGCTGCGCTCAGGATGACAGTTTTGTGGTGGTTTCATCCTTTGGGGCCGGATCAATAATACCCATGCTTACCACCCGTAGCCTTCATTGGAGTGAGTTTTTCGCCGTCGGCGCTGGTTCACTCCCTGTCAATGCCGTAGACAGGAATTCCCTCATCCAATTTGTACACCAGAGCCCCGGCGCGCCAGGAGGAATCGGTTTGGGGAAACTTGTCTTTGAGGCGGGCGGCGAGTTCGCGGGCGTGGTTGTGGGCTTCGTCGGCCTTCTTGTCGCTGCCGTCGGCGGCATACATATCGGTGAGGACGGCCTGGCGGTAGACGGCCTGGTAGAGGGCCTGGGCGACGCGTGGGCCGTCGGGATACTCGGCGGCGTACTTCTCGTAGGACTCGGATTCCTTTTCAGGGCACTTGGTCGTACCTTGCCAGTCGCCGCAGAGCTTGTTTTCGATGAGTTCATAGGCGGCGAGCCCTGCCTGGCGGGTGTGGGGATAGAGCTTGAGGACCTTCTTGAGTTCGTCTTCGTCCATCTGATCGCGCATGTAGGATTCTTTTTCACGGGCGGAGGGGCGCGTGGAGGCGTCGGCCTTCTCCAATTGCCAGAGAACGTCGGCGGCGCGCCATGAGGCTTCAGGGACGAGCGGGGAGTTGGGGAACATTTCGACCAGACGGCGGTAGAGCAGACGGGCGCTGCGGGCGGCGTTGGCGGGGCCGCGGGGATCGGAGGCCAACGACTCCTGGTTGGCGGCTTCGCCCATGAGGACCTGGTCGCCGTTGGGGGTGGTTTCGATGACGACTCCCTTGGCTTCCATCCAGCCGGAGACGGGGGGCGGTGTGTCGTCGTGGCCGAAGATAGGGGCGTCCTTGGCCTGCGCCTCCTGAATGTCGGTGTTGGCGTAGACGCGGAGCCAGGGGCCGCTTTTCTCGGCCATGACCATCTCGCGGCCGATCTGGACGCGATCGACCTTCTGGGAGGCGAGGTCGGGCGCGATGTAGAGCCAGGTGACACGGAGGGGCGTGGCGCGGGGGCCGGCCATGGGCTTTTCAAGCTGCGGAGCCTTCTTTTGAGCGGGGGCGGGGAGGGCGGCGCAAAGGAGGGCCAGGACGAAGGCGAGGGGCGCGAGATTGCGGGAAGTCGTCACGGGAACCATGATAGTGGAACGACGTTGCGGTGTGGGCGAGGTGAGCGGGGTCAGGGAATAGGGAACAGGGGCGAGCTATCAGGCTTCGGTGAGGATTTGGGCGAGGAGGGCGGGATCGACGTTGCCGCCGCTGACTACGGCTACGGCGGTGGTGTAGGGCGGGAGTTCCGACGCGTGGAAGAGGAGGGCGGCGGCGGCTACGGCTCCGCTGGGCTCGGGAACCAGGCGCGTGACGGAGACGATGGCGCGCATGGCGGCGCGGATTTCGGCTTCGGTGACGGTGATGATGCCGTCGACGAAGGCCTGGATGTGGGCGAAGTTGCGCTGGCCGACGGATTGGGTGCGGAGGCCGTCGGCGAGGGTGCGGCTGGTGAACTCGGCCGGCCAGGTGACGATGGAGCCGGTGCGGAAGCTTTCGGCGGTGTCGCCGGCGAGCTCAGGTTCGACGCCGAAGACTTTGGTTTGAGGACGGAGTTGTTTGACGGCGGCTGCAACGCCCGAGAGCAGGCCGCCGCCAGAGACGGGGGCGAGGACGAGGTCGACGTTGGGGAGGGACGCGACGATTTCAAGGCCGCAGGTGGCCTGGCCGGCGATGATCTGCCGGTCGTCATAGGGAGGGACGACGACATAGCCGTGCTCGCGGACGAGTTGCTCGGCGACAGCAAGACGCTCGCTGGAGGCGAGGCCGACGTCGACGATTTCGGCGCCGAGGGCGAGCGTGGCGGCGCGCTTGATGGCGGGGGCGTTGGAGGGCATGACAATGACGGCTTTAGCGCCTACTTCGCGGGCGGCGTAGGCTACGCCCTGGGCNNGGAGGATCTTGTTGGCTGCGCCGCGGATTTTGAAGGCGCCGATGGGCTGAAGGCTTTCGGCTTTGAGGTAGATTTCTTTGGCCGTGCCGTGGCCGGAGAGGCCGGGGAATGGGGCGCGGACGAGCGGGGTTTGGACGGCGATGGAGGCGATGCGGGCGGCGGCGGCGCGGATTTCGGCGAGGGTGACGAGTGCTTCTGGCATGAATCAATTATCGGTCAGGCGCGCGGCTTCCCACCCTGGCGGCAACGGGGTCGCCGCGGCGACACACAGCGAGGGTGGGGACCAAGACGATGGCTACACGTCGCCGGCCATCAGGTTCTGGTTGACGCAAGACCATTTGTAGCTTTTGCCCTTGGAATCCAGATCGAGCAGCCAGACCAGGTAGAAGACGTCGGGAAAGGCATTGGGAATGGTCGAGTAGTTGGAGATTGGAACCTGATTGTCGATGTTTTTCATGATGTTGGGCATGATGTTGTGGTGCTCCCAGCAGATGAGCACGACTCCGCCGAGAGCGAGCACGCTCCCAACCAGGTCCTTCTCTCCGCCGCCAATGCTATAGGAGACGTTGAATTGGGGGCTGCCCTGGGCATAGTTGAGCCAGGCGGCAAGAGGGGTGACCGTCTGGCAGGGGCGCTGGGTCTCGTTGGCGGGATTGGCGGCATAGATGTAGGCAGGCGTGGCGATCGCCGGGTTTGCGGGCGTCGATTTGCAGGGGGCAAAGAAGGCATTCAGTGCGCCGGCCCGCTGCCATCCGGGCACGATCAGCGACTTTCCGTTGCCGGGCTGGCCGTTCGCCTGCACGTCCCAAGGGCCGCTTGAGTTGGGCGGATTGGGGGGCTTTTCCGCGTGGCGGATGATCATGATTTTGGACGGAGGCGCTGATGCAGCCATGGGGTTCTCCTTTGATGGGCCGGGGGATTTGAATGCAGGATCACTGTACAGGGAAATGCGGGGATGCGTCAGCGGAAATCCGGATGGAATAGGGGCGCACGCTTACGGGAGGTATTTCGCCGGGACGGGGTCGGCGGGGGTCTCGGCTTGCCAGAGGATTTCGATGACTTGCCAGCGCTTGCCGTCGAAGACGGCCTGAATGCTGTTGATGCCGCGGTCGAGAACTTTGCCTTCGGGGGGCTTGCCTTCGGGGGTGGTGCGGGTTTCGTAGGTGCTCCAGAGGTGGGCCATGTGGGCCCAGGATTCGGTGCGGACCTTGACCTGATGCTCGTAAAAGACGGCGCTGCCGCGCTTGGCCACGGCGTCGATCCAGCCGTCGACGGTGAGGAGGACGGGGGTGGCCGTGCCGTCGGCGGCGATGCGGATGGGGATGAGGCGGGCGTCGGGGAGAAAAAGCTGGCGGAAGCAGGTGCGGTCCTTGTCGGCGGGGCCGCTGACCGCGGCGTCAATGGCCGAGATGAGCTGGTCGAGCGCGGCGGTGGGGGGACAGGCGGGGATTGCGGCTGTGATTTGGGGTTCGGGCTCCTGCGCACGGAGAGCGGGGGCGAGGACGGCGGCGGTGAGGGCGAGGAAAAGTAAGGTGCGGCGCATGGGGGGATTGTATCGAAATCGCTTGTGCAGGCGCCGAATCCGGGGCCAAGATGCTACTTCTTCGAAAACTTTTCGTAAACGAATTGCATGGCCGCGAGGCTCGGATCTTCGTGGCCCGCAGCGGAGGCTTTCAGGTGCCCCTCGATGAATGCGCCGGCGAATTGGCCTGGAGTGATGCCCAGAGCCTCGGCTTCCGCTCGGATTTGCGCTTCCTTTTCCGGATCGAGATCGACTGAAATGCTCATGGCCAGCGTCCTCTGCTTCATTATCGGATGAATGACGGGGCCAGGGAAGGGCGGTTGGCGGCGATTTTACGCGCTCCCAGGTCTCAAAGGCGAGACCTGGGGCACCCGGCGCCCGGGCGCTCTTGGCGAGCGGCCGGACGTTGCGATACAATGAATACACGTATCCACTCTGGAGGTGGTTGTGGCTACTTCAATCAGGCTTGCGCCGGAAATCTCGAACCGGCTGGATCGGCTGGCCGCCAGGACGGGGCGGACAAAGGCCTTCTATCTGCGTGAGATCATTGAAAGCGGCATCGGCGAGATGGAGGATTACTACTTGGCCGCGGCGACGCTGGAGCGGGTCCGCAAGGGCAAGGAGCGCGTCTACTCCGCGGCTGCGGTAAGGAACGACCTTGGCCTGGACGATTGAGTACGCGGAGACCGCGAAGAAGCAACTGAGAAAGCTGGACAAACTCGCGGCCCGGCGCATTGTCGACTTCATGGATGAGTGTGTTGCTCCTAGCGACGATCCGCGCGAGTTGGGCAAAGCTCTCAAGGGCTCTCTTGGCTATCTATGGCGCTACCGCGTGGGCGACTACCGCGTCCTTTGCGACATTCAAGACGGGGTGCTGACGGTTCTGGTTTTGCAGATTGGTAATCGGCGGGAAGTCTGTCGGTGAAGCGTTACTTCTCTTCGATGGAGAAGGCCGCTGTGAAAACCCAGGTTTCAAAGGCGAGACCTGGGGCACCCGGCGTAATCAAGCAAACCGTCCGCAGTTGGAAATGAGCAGTTCGTATTTCTTCTCGTGGTGAGTATTCTTCATCGGAACTCGCTCAATCTGGAAGCCGTGGCTATTCGCCATTTCTATAACCTCGGGGCAGTCGTCGTAGGTCATCAGTACAATTCCGGCGGCGCGGCCAAGCAGGTCAAACAATGCGAGGTGATCGAGTTCGCTATGCTTGTAAAGTCTGCGACCAGCCCGCTTGCCGTTTCCGGCGGTGTAGGGCGGGTCGATAAAGAAGGCTACGTCTTGCTGGCCTATATAGCGATTGATAAGAGCAAAAGCGTCTCCTTCGATGAAATCAATCGCGGAGCGAAGAGAGTACAACGCTCTAAGTCGTTTCACGAGCGTTTCGGGATACCATCTGGATGCAACGCCGTGGCCATTTTCGCCAACTTTCATAAGGCTTGCCCCAGGAGCTAGGATTCCGCCACGAAAGGTTCTGTTTCTAAGCAAAACTTGGAACGCACGATCGACTCCAGATCTTGGACCGCGGCTCAACTCTTTGAGAACGTTGTCTCTCGACATGGGAAAAGTCATAATCCTGCGACTCAGGAGCTCTTCCTGCGAACTGAACACGCATTTCCACACTGCACTGACGTCGGGATCAAGCTCTCCGAGTACAATTCGGTCTACGATTCCTTCGCCCAGCATCCCCAAGGGCACACTTGCACCGCCCGCAAACGGATCGACAAGCGTATTCAGCGGCTTCTTGCGACGCCGTAGCCACGCCGAAATCGTTGGCACAAGCCATGTCTTCCCCCCCGGATAACGAAAAGGGGAGACCTGGCGGACGGACGCAACATTTACAATGCGTGCATCGAATTGAAGTTCATTTTGGGAAACGAGAGTTGCCATGGCGCTTTTGCAAATCGGCGAAGTCTTCGGTCATGATACCGCGGTTCCGGTCACACGTCCTACGCAAAAATTACATCCTTGTCCCTTTAGGGGAAACGATTGCGCCAAGGGGGGCAAAACGGACCCCTTAGGAATCTGCTCTCTTACGGAGGGAAGGGTTGCGACAGTGGTTTGTCCGGTTCGATTCCTTGAGGGGGGCATCATGTTCCGTGATGCAGCCAGGATCGCGTTCGGCGAGGGCATTACATGCGCAGCTGTGCCGGAGGTTAGGGTTCTCGAGGTGCTGAGAGAAGGAAAGCGCAAGAAGATTGGAAAGGTCGATTTCCTTCTTACGCGGGTCGAAGGGGGCAAAGCTGTTGATTTTGCGGCTCTTGAGGTGCAGGCGGTCTACATCTCTGGAAAGACCATTCGTCCTGCTTTCGATCAATATGTGCGCACTGGCGTTCTGACTGACGCTGGAAAGCGCCGACCCGACTTCCGGTCCTCCGCACAAAAGAGGCTGATGCCACAGCTTGCGCTCAAGGTTCCCATCTTCCGGCGTTGGGGAAAGAGTTTTTTTGTTGCAACGGATAGTACATTTTTCTCTGAGCTTCCCACGATGAATCCGCAGTCCGCGGGCAACGGCGAGGTCACTTGGCTCAGCTATGATTTTGAGCGACAGAGCGAGGGCGGCTATCGTATGCGGCCGCCGAAAGTCGTTCACACTCTTTGGGATGACGTCGAAACTGCACTTCGCGAAGGGAAAGCACCGGAAAAATCAGAGCTTTTGGCGCAACTGACGGAGAGCGCGATGAAGCTCCAATCCTTCACAACCTGATTCCACAGTTTCGTTCTCAAATCTCGAGGATGACGGGCATGATCATGGGGCGGCGGCCGGTGGTTTTCTGGATCAGGCGCTTCAACTCGGCGCGGACTTTTTCCTTGACCATGCCGTAGTCGGATTTCTGCTCGATGCTTAGGGAGTCGAGGGTGCTGAGGACAACTTCGCGGGCCTGGTCGGTGATGTCTGCGCCGCCAAAGCCGCGCATGATGACTTCAGGCTGCTGCTCGACCTTGCCGGTGCGCTTGTTGATGGCCAGCACGGCGAGGACGATGCCGTCTTCAGAGAGGATGCGGCGGTCGCGGATGACGAGGTCTTCCACTACATCGATGGAGGAGCCGGAGTCAATGAGGATGCGGCCGGCGGTGATCTTGTCGCGCTTGCGGGCGTCGTTGCTGTCGAGTTCGAGGACGTCGCCGTCTTCAAGGATGATGGCGTGCTCGACGGCGCCGGTCTCAATGGCCACCTGGGAGTGCTTTTGGAGGTGGCGGTAGTCGCCGTGGATGGGGATGAAGAATTTGGGGCGGACAAGGTTGATGAGCAGGCGCTGCTCCTCCTGGCTGCCGTGGCCGGAGACGTGAATGAGGCCATTGGAGCCGTCGTCACAGACGACGTTGGCGTCGCGGCGGCAGAGGTGGTCGATGACGCGGAAGATGCTCTTTTCGTTTCCGGGAATGATGCGGGAGCTGAGGATGACGGTGTCGCCGGAGTCGATGTGGGCGTACTTGTTGTTGTCGACGGCGGCGCGGCTGAGGGCGCTCATGGGCTCGCCCTGGGTGCCGCTGATGAGGATCATCAACTGCTCGGGCGAAAAGTCGCGCACCTGGCCGGAATTGATGACCAGGCCGGAGGGAATGTCGATATAGCCCAGGTCCTGGGCAATCTCAGTGCTCTCCATCATGGAGCGGCCGACGATGGCCACCTTGCGGCCATGCTTGCGGGCCAGTTCGAGGGCGATGCGGATGCGGAAGATGGAGGAAGAGAAACAACTGAAGAAGAGCTTCTTCTTGGTTTGCGAAAAGACTTCGTCGAGGCGGGGAATGACGGCGCGCTCGCTGGGCGTGTAGCCGGTGCGTTCGACGTTGGTGGAGTCCTGGAGCAGGGCGAGGACGCCGCGCTTGCCGTACTCGGCAAAGGTGTGCAGGTCAAAGGCCTGGTCGTCGAGGGGCGAGAGATCGATCTTGAAGTCGCCGGTGTGGATGACGATGCCGACCGGGGTTTCGATGGCCAGGGCGACGCAGTCCACCAGGGAGTGGGTGACGCGGATGGGCTCGATGGTGAAGGGGCCGAGGGTGAACTTCTCCTTGGGCGTGATTTCGATGAGCGTAGTTTCGTCGAGCAGGTGATGCTCTTCGAGCTTGCCCTCGACGTAGGCCAGGGTGAACTCGGTGGCGAAGACCGGGACCTTGAGTTCGGAGAGAATCCAGGGCAGGCCGCCGATGTGGTCCTCGTGGCCGTGGGTGAGGATAATGGCGCGGACGTGGGCCTTGTTCTCGATCAGGTAAGAGATGTCGGGGACTACGATATCGACGCCCAGCAATTCCGTTTCGGGGAACATCAGGCCGGCGTCGATCACGATAATGTCGTCTTCCCAGCGGAGGGCAAGGCAGTTCATGCCGAATTCGCCAAGACCGCCGAGGGGAATGATTTTCAGTTTCTTTGTTTGCATCCGTCTGATTCCATTTTAACACCCGAGGGCGCCGGGCGCTTTTCAGCAGGCCAGCGAGTGAGCGAGTGAGCACGAGGGCGGAGTTAGCGGCGTTAGCGGAGTTGCGGGCAGTTTTGGCGGGTTATTCGCGGGGGAAGCGGATGCCGAGGGCGGCGCGGCTGGGGCCGATGACGCCCCAGCGGACGGACTGCGTCTTCTGGTTTGAAGTCGTCATGGATTCAAGCGTCCGCCCGCGGGTCCGGTCCGGTTCGCCTCTTCTGCCTACCGTAGCAAATCTTCGAGAGCGGTGCTGAGGCTGGTTTTGTCGTCGCGATATTTGACGATGACGGGGGCGTAGATGCTGAGTCCCCAGTCCTGGCTTAGTTGATGGCCCTTGCCTTTGGCGACGGCGCGGGAGCCGGGGACGACGACGGCGTTCTCGGGGATGATGAGGGGCAGTTCGGCGGTGGCGCGGAGGATTTGGCCGTTGACGAGGTCGAAGACGGGAGTGCCGCGGGTGAGGATGGTTCCGGCGGCCAGGACGGCGCCCTTGCGGACGATGGTTCCCTCGTAGACGCCGGAGTTTCCGCCGACGAGGACGTCGTCCTCGATGATGACGGGGCCGGCGTTGACGGGCTCGAGGACACCGCCGATCTGGGCGGCGGCGCTCAAGTGGACACGTTTGCCGATCTGGGCGCAGGAGCCGACCAGGGCGTGGGAGTCGACCATGGCGCCTTCATCGACATACGCGCCGGCGTTGATGTACATGGGGGGCATGCAGACCACGCCGCGGGCCACGTAGGCTCCGGCACGGATGGAGGAGCCGCCGGGAACGAGGCGGACACCGTCGGCGGGGGTGAAATGGCGGATGGGGTAGGTGTCCTTGTCGACAAAAGAGAGGCCGGGGAATGAGAGCTCACCGGCGGGGAAGTCGTGAAGGACGCCGAGGCGAAAGCCGAGCAGGATGCCTTGCTTGACCCAGGCATTGACGCGCCAGCCGGTGGGTGAGGCGGGGTCGGGCGAGGCGGAGCGGAGTTCGCCGCTTTCAATGGCTGTGCGAAGGGACAGAAAGGCGGTCATGGCGGCGGGGTCGGCGATGGCGGCGTGCCCGGCGGCAAAGTGGCGCTCGATCGTCTTCTGAAGCTGGGTGAGGGTCATGGCAGTTCGAGTTTATCAAGACAGGGAACGGGAACAGGAAACGGGGAGCAGGGAACAGGGAACGGGGAACAGGGAACAGGGGACAGGGAACAGGGGAAACGGGGAACCTCATAACCAAGGTGGGTTTCACGCGGCTCTCTGCAGCCCTTTGCCGCTGTTTATGAAGCCGATTCCTGCAAAAGCTGGATGCGCCATCCTTGCCGCCTTCTTGTTCCTGCCGCAGGGGCGGGCAAGCACGATTCACCTTAACAAAATCGGAAAACAACTCCTCACGCGAGTGCCAGCGGAGGCGAACGAAAGCCGAACGCCGCATCCACCACGGCTGCAATGCCCAGCGCCGTCTCATCTTCAAACGGCCGCGCCGCAATCTGCACACCGATCGGCAACCCCTCAGGCGAGGTTCCCACCGGAACCACCGCTGCCGGGCAGGCGAGCGCGTTGAACCATTGCGTGTGCCGGACGGCATCCAGGTAGCCGACGGCGCGACCCTCCACAATCCACTCGCGCTCGCCGTGGCGAAAAGCGGGAATGCTGGCCACCGGGCACAACAGCACCGGATACTTGCGCATCTCCTGGAGCGTTTTCGCGCGCAGCAGATCCAACTCCGCCCACGCGTCCAGCAACTGCGAAGCGGTGAGCGGCGGCGCGGCCTGGGCAATGGCCAGAAACTCGTTGAATACGGGGCTCAGTTGATGCTCTCTGCCCTGAATCTCCGGCGCGTAGAACATGGCCCCGCACTGCACAAAAAACTTCCACCACAACTGCCGCAGCAGCTCCAGCGTGCGCGGCCTGAACGGCTCCACGCGAAAGCCCGCATCGCGCAACGCCGCCGCCGCAGCGTTCACAGCCGCGCGCGTTTCCGGCGTAACCGGAACCAATCCGTCGTCCTCAAAAAAACCAATCCTGTTCGACCGCAATTCATCCAGGCTGGGCTCGCGCAAGGCAACCGGCGGACTGACCGGGTCGAGCGGGTCCTGGCCGCTCAGCGTGCGGAACAGCAGCGCCACATCGGCCATGGTGCGCGCCAAGGGGCCAATTGCGCCGAGGATCGCGAACGGCCCCACGCACGGCGGCAGATGCCCGCGTCCCGGAATCCGTCCCGGCGTAGGCTTCAGCGAGCAGATGCCCGTGAAGTGCGCCGGCACGCGCACCGATCCGCCGCTATCGCTGCCCAACCCTCCCGCCGAAAGCCCCGCAGCAATCGCCGCCGACTCGCCGCCGCTCGATCCGCCCGGCGTGCGCTCCAGGTCCCAGGGATTGCGCGTCCGCCCGTGCAGCAGATTGGCCGTCTCGTATGCCATCAGGAACTCCGGGCAGTTGGTCGTGCCCAGAATCAACGCTCCCGCCGCCCGGAGCCGCGCCACCACCACCGCATCTTCGCTTGGGCACTCGCCCTGGTGCAGCAGACTGCCAATCTCGCACTTCAGGCCTCGCGTCGCAATTGAGGACTTCACCGTGACCGGTAAACCGAACAACGGTCTTCGCGCACGCCGTCCCCTCCACGCGTCATGCATTCGCGCCCGCGCACGCACACGGTCCGCATCGAAGTCGGCAAACGCATTCAGCTGCGGATTCAACCGCTCAATCTGGCGGATGTGGGCCTCGGCCAGCTCCGCAACAGAGATTGCTCCCGTGCGCAAAAGCTCCAGTTGCCGCACTGCCGGCTTGAGCACCAAATCGCTTGTCCCGTCGCTCATTGCTTGGCCGCCTCGTTGATCGCAGGTGCAAAGTCTTCCGCCGGCGTCGAGTGCATCAAACGGTAATCAAACCGGTACGACCTTACCGGCTCGCCCGAATCGAACCGGTCGTTCCAGTTCAACTGGTAGTCAAGCGCGCCCGCATCGTCGGGAAACTTCTCGCTCTCCGGATAGGGGTATGTACTCATCTTGTGAAACGGCAGTTGCGCCACCGTGAACGGCGATGCATCCCACCAATCCATATCCTTCACAAATCCGTTGGCGTAGAAGAAGTAGTCGCGCTTCCAGTGCTCCGGCAGCGCCGGCAGCCTGGTCGCATCGAACTCCGCGGCAATCTCCTCGCCGCTGCCGAAGATCGCATAGCGGTCGTCGATGCCCTTCACCAGCGCCGTCACGTCGCCCATGCGCGTGTAGTTGCCGCGCTGATGCTGGAACGGCCCCGTCAAACTCACGCGGTCATAGTCGTAGTCCAGATCCCCAGGGCTCGCGCCTTCAATCTGCGTCGGATACCCGCGGAAATGCAGCGTAGCAGCGGCGAGCGGAACCTCCGCCGTGTGCGCCTCCGCCTGGGCGTTATTGTCAATGAGCACCTGGTCCCAATAAATCTCCAGGTTCGTTACCAGGCGGATGCGCCGCGCTCCCGCGGGCAGCTTGCCCGTCAAATCCACCAAGATGGTGCGCTCCAGTCCCGCCGGAAAACCCACATCGTCCGCAATCCGCTGCCATGAACCATCAGGCAACTGCGCTTCAACATAAGGCGGAATCTCCTTGATCCCCGCCTGCCACGCCGCATACAGCGAGGTCGCGCTGAAGTAGTTCACATAGCCCGTCATCAGCAGCTTCAGCGGCGCATGCGTATTCACCTCGCCCAGGTCCAGCGCGAGCGCATGAATATTTGCGAATCCGTCATACGGCAGCGGCGTGAATCCACTCGCAAATTTATGATCGCGCCGGCTCACCTCGTCCAGCACATCGCGACCTTCGCCGTCCCACGCGTCCACGGGCAGGCGCGCGCCAGCCGTGGCCACCACGCGACCCGAAGGAAACGGCGGATCGTCCAGGAACCGCTCGTCGGGATTGACTTCCACATTCTCCGGATGGTCCACCGCAACAAGCCGCAACTGGTCGATGTAGTTGACCTCTTCCATCGGCTCCATGAAGCGCATGCTCAGCCTGCCGTTCACCGGCTCAATCTGCGCGCCATCCACCTTTACCCACTCGCCGGGGTTGGGAATATTGCGCCGCTGCGGCGTGAACCAATGCCCCACCACCCCCGCGCCTATAACATCCGTCACTAACTTGTACTTATGCCCATCCCACGCAAAAAGCACGGGGCACGAACTCCCGCGCCGGTCGGCTTCCTTCATCGCAATCACCGCCTGATGAGGCAAGTCGATCTCATCCTGCAGCACGCCCGTGGGCCAAAGAATGCGCAGCAGGTCGATGCCCTCCGCATCGCCCAGCCCGACAAGAATCTGCGGCGGCGCCTGCGTCTGGTAGCCCGACGCGCCGGCCAGCTCCCACTTCTGCCAGTGCCCGCTCGCAAACACCTCCACCTTCACGCCAGTCGCCGTCTTGTTGTCCGCAAAGCCCGTCAGATCGAGCCGCACAAAATGGTTCTTGTTCGCGCCCACATTGCGCAGCAGCACCGGCGGGGCATTCAACTGCGTCACAATCAAATCCGCCGCGCCGTCTCCGTCCACATCGGCAGCAATCAGCCCCCGCGGCGCTTGCAGTTTCACGCTGTCAAGCCCCAGCGCGCGGCTCACATCCTCAAAGGTCCCATCGCCGCGGTTGCGAAACACGCGCACCTCGGCGCCCGCCCTGGTCTCCACAATCGCCGCCAGGTCGATCCATCCATCGTTGTCAATATCGATGGGCGTCAAGCCCCATCCGCGCAGCGCGCCGTGCAGCGGAAGTTCCACGCGCTCAAAGCGCCGGCCCACGTGATTGGGCCCCTCCACGTTCCGCCACAGCGTGAGCCCCGGCGCGCCCGCGTGCGTAACGGCAATATCCATCCAGCCGTCCTTGTTGTAGTCCAGCACCGTAATGCCTACCGTCGCCGGCAGCTTCTCGCCTTCGTACAACGGCTGTGTGGGATACTTCCCCTCGCGCGGATTCACATAGATCAGCGGCGCCGCTCCATCACCGGTGACAGCCAAATCCACCGCGCGATCGTTGTTGAAGTCGGTGAGAATCGCCGCCGCCGTCTTCCCGCTGCCGCCCAGCCCGGTGGGCTCGGTCCACTCCGTAAACGTCTTGTTGCCGTTGTTGCGCCACAAAACATTCGGCGCATCGCCGGCTTTAAGCGGCGCTCCCGTCAGCAGCAAATCCAGATCCCCGTCGTGGTCGTAGTCCACAAACGTAATGCCCGACGGCCGATTGCGCGCCGCGAGCCCAGCCTCGGCGGTGACGTCCTGAAACTTGCCCTTACCTAAATTCCGAAACAACAGCACGGCATCGTCCAGCGCCACCGCCAGGTCGTTCAACCCATCGCCGTCGTAATCGCCAACCGCGCACGTCACAGCGTGCCCGTTGGCCTTCAGTCCCGCCGCAGCCGCATTCCAATCCAAAAAGGTTCCATCCCCTTTACTCCGCAACACGCGAATCGCCTGCGCTCCCGACTGCATCAGCACCAGGTCCATGCGTCCCTCGCCGGTAACGTCCATCATGCAGGCGCCGCCTGTTGTGGTCCATGGCCATGGGATTCCAGCGGAGGGCAAATTGAGCGGAGTAGCCACCAGCTTCACCGGAATCATCGCCCGATTCCCCGCTTCCGGCTCCTCTATCGGCGTCACCGTTGAGTAGCGGCCCTGCTCGCCGTAAGCCAGTCCGATGGGCGCCCCGATCTTGGTGCTCGTCAAATGCTGAAAGCGCTTGAAGTGCAGCTTCGCATCCTCGACATGACCGGACCGCTGCAACGCGCGCGCCATCGCAAACTCCGACGAAGCGTGCAGCGGATCGATCGCCAGCGCCTGCTGCAAAATCGCGATCGCCTTGTCGAATTCCTTCAACTCCTGGTAGCAGACGCCCTCGAAATAATAGGAATCCGCATCCCGGGGATCGAGCTTCACCGCCTGCTCAAAGCTCTTCAGCGCCGGCTCGAGCTCATTGCCCGCATGTTGCGCAAGCCCGAGGTTGTACCACGCCTGCGCATTGCCCGGATCGAGAGCAATCGCCTGCTGCAGCCACTTCTTGGCTTCGTCCAGCTTCTGCAAAGCCATCAGCGCAATGCCCTCATTGATCGCCGCCTGCGCCAGCCTGGGGTCCTTCTTGAACGCCTGGGCAAACGACGCCGCCGCGCGCTCAGTGAACTGCTGGCCCATCTGCGCCACGCCGCGATTGTTCAGCCGCACCGCCTCGGCGTCAAAGCGCGCCTGCGCTCCGGCCGCCGTGGCGGCCGCCATCAGCACAACAAGGACCACACAGGCTGCGGAAAGACGAAACCGGGCGGAAGGTCCGGGCTGGCAGGCCAGGGCTTCGCAGGCGGCGGAAAAGCTTGTTCGGGCGGCAGGCCGGGACTTTAGTTCCGGCAAAAAGCCGGCAGAATCAACGCGGGCTTTAGCCCCTGAGGTATGTTTTTCGAGATACTTGCTCGAATTCAGGCCCTTTTCCGTAGCCTGTTCAGCCGTGATGCTTCGCATGGATGTTTTCCCCTGCGCGGCAGGAGCCATTCGACCCGCAAGCCGCAAAACCATGAACGGAACCCCTTAGTGTATGCGAGCACCCACTCCACCCGCATCGCCGCCATCACCATCGCCCGCGTCCTCACCACCGTTCCGCTCGAAGGCCTGCTCATCAAGCAACCGACGCCGCTATCCGAAGAAGCGAATTCAGAAAACAAGGCGGAAGAACTCGCAGTTTTCAAAAGGGCGCGGCTTCAGCCGTGCCGCAGAACGCCCAAAACAGATCGCGGCCAAGGGTAAACTTCCTGAGAACAAATAGAGTTATAAAGAAGGTTCCTGGAAAGGGATAGGCCGCGGCATTGCTTGAAAAGGGCGGGAAGATGGGGCAGGGCTTTTCGGACTGGCCCTCCGGCCGGTGTGTTCCAAATTGGGAATCCCGGCTGCAGATTTCATGCACTTGTAACAGATTCATCCACCGGGATCTCTAGACTGACCTCGTCCGACGTTGAACGGCAGGTGAGTATGATGGTCAAAACGCAAAGCAAGGGACGCGGAGTCACCGGGCTCCACGTTGGCGCCGGGAACGTTCGGCGTTATTTCCCGAAACAGATTGCGAGCATCGAGTTGCAGTTGGATCATCTCGAGATTGAGTGCGGACTGAAGCCCGGTTTCTGGCAGGACGAGCCGGAGATTCACGATCCCAGGCTGTGCGCGTGGCTGCAATCCAAGAACCGCTACGCCAATCTGGATCGAACCCCGATTCCGATGGCCATGATCCCATCGGGAAAGAACGCCTTCAAACTGCAAGCCGTCCGCATGAACGGGCAGCCGAAGATCAGGCAAGCCCCTCCAACCGCCGCCTGAGTCCCAGACGTATCGCTCCAGCCCTCCCCGCCGGAAGCGGCGCAGTATGGTGCTGCCCGCCCCACGGCAACTCTCCCACAAGCCCCAGTCCGTAGTCAGGCGCGAAAATGCTGCGCAACAGGTGGGCATCCATCCGGAACTGCCTAAGAGGCCGCGAAAAAACTCGAGAATTCGGGCGAAATCGGCGAAAAGCGTCCCTCCGGGGCTAAAGCCCGCGTTGGTCCTTTTGCCTTTATGCGGGGGTTGAAACCCCCGCCTCCCTCCGGATCGAGTTTTTCCGCAGTCTGTAAAGCCCGTGCCCTTCGCCCAAAGCCACGTTTTTAAACGGGTTCTAATACTACAGTTGTATTTCACTCAATTCCTGGAAGACCCGCAAAGGCCCGGGCCTAAAGGCCACGTCAATTCGCCATGGTTCAGGGGGTTAAAACCCCCTGCTCCCTCCGGAATCTTCGATTTACAACTGTAGTACTA
>PLGM01000034.1 GCA_003139795.1 Acidobacteriaceae bacterium
GTGGGCACGAGTTGGCTGGCCAGCATGGAGACGGTCTTCAAGAACTTCGTCAATCAGATCGTTGTCGCGAAGTTGGTACCCGTGATTGCAGCGTATTTCGTCCTGAAGGCAACACTCGATGGCGCGGCAGGCGAGAATCCGCTTGGCTCCATTGTGGCGGCTCTCTTCCTGATGTCCCTGTCGGCCACGATGCAACTGATGCAGGGTTGGAACTCGGGAGGGCAGTACGCGATGACCGACATGCTGACTTCCCTCTGGAACTACATTGCCGGCCAAATCATGCCGGCCGCGGCGGGACTGGCATGTGTCGGAGCAGTCATCAACTTTGTCCGGCACAGACCCTGGACCAGGCTGGTCTTCGCCGCGATCTCTTTTCTGAGCGTGAGCGGTCTTCTCGCGCTCTTCCAGGCAATGGCGGCCTAAGGGTGATCGTATGAGTCTCGATGGGGCAATCACGAACCTCGCTTCATGGGCTGGCAACACCATGATGCCGACGATGGCCGGGTTGTTCTTCGCCGGAGCCGTGTATCGCTACAGCAAAGGCGGACCATTCGAGCAGTTTCTTTACGGGGGATTCGCATCCTTGATGTGTTCGGGGATGTCGCGCGCGCTGGAAGGCTTCGTTCAGCACACCGGAGCGACAAACGCCGATGTCTTCTGGATGGCAACGATGAGTCTGGCAAACTGGACGGCCAACGTCATCCTACCCATGTTCGCTTTGACACAACTTGTGGCGATGGCGCTGCACATGGGTGGCGTGGTTTCGGAAATCTATCCAGGTTCGACCTGGATCAGGAAGTTCGTCGCGGCGATTGCCGCGCTGATGGTATCAGGCATTGTTCGCCTGGCCGAGTCGATGGTCACGCAAGCACATGGGATATGAGGAGCTTCTATGAGTCTCGATCTGACGCCGGTTCATCGCAATCTCCACACCAAGGTGACCTTTCTGGGCCTGGAGTTTGAGGACCTGATTTTGGTGCTCGCGCTCGCAGCTTTGATGAACCTTCTGGCTCACTTCGTGAGCGGCAACGCACATGTGTTCGGGATCCCGCTCAACGTCTTTATGGAGTTCATCGTGCCGGCGTTGGCGGTACCGTTTTTGATCCTGTTCAAGTACGGCAGGCCGCGTGGCTATCTCACCGACCTGGTCCGCTCGTTCTTCGCTCCGAAGGCCTGGTGCGCACTTGAGCGAGATTCGGAACTGACGCAGGCTTATGTGGTCGACGAGGAGGAGTAGTCACATGCGGGCCTCTATCAAGACGAAACCGGATGGCAATATCGCTCTCGATCTCGACATCGAGGCGGCGCGAGCGATATTCGCGAGTGTCCTCTTCGCAGCTCGATTCCATGAGCGCATCGTTCCCCTGGTCAAGATCGCGAGAGAGGGTTTGCAACTCGACAGTCGAAAATCAGCGCGGAGGCTTCAGCCATGCCNNTGCTGCCTCTCCGGGACCTTCCGATTGGGGACAACATCATGGTTCGCACGAGCGGCGCATTTGCTGCGGGCTATGAGCTCAGAGGCGTTCTCGCCTACTTTGCCACCGACAGCGACCGCAACCAGACCAAGTCGATGCTCGAAGCGCTGTTCCGCAGCGTGCCCGACGTCAGTATGCGCATTCAGTTCCGCTACGAGATATCCGAGCATCTCGGCGATCTCCTCGACAGTTACATTCACGAACAGCGCACCGGGCAGTCGGAAGTGATGGCGCTCGATACCCATCGGCTCAGGATGTGGCGGCAGAAAGAGAGCAGTGGCTTTTATTTCGAGAACCGGTTGCATGTGTACTTCATTTGGGATCCTCGCCTTCACGCGAAGCTCTATCACTCAGCACAACAGAACCGCAGTCTTGGTGGATTCACTCTGAGCCAGAAGAAGGCCATCCAGCGGACACGCAAGGAGCATGAGACCTATCTGGCGGAGTTNNGAGTCCATCCTCCGGGGCATCGAGGGGTCGATGGAAGCGGCCAACCTCGGGCCCCGGAGACTTGTCACCCAGGAACTCTTCGAAGAGTTGAAGCACGCGCAGCACCCAACGCGGCGCGATCGCCGGCAGTATGTGCCTGGAGAGGAGATGATCGAATACCGCAGCGCACGGGAGCAGGCAACCGAGTCGAGCATCCTCAATGAGACCGAGACCTACCTGAATGTCGATGGGTTTCTCTACTCGGTTGTGAGCCTCAAGGAACTTCCGGACGCGACCTTTCCGGGGATGCTCGAGAACTTCTCAACGCTTGGTTTCCCGGTCGTCATCAGCGGACAGGTCGTGGTCCCCGATCAGGTAAAGGTGCTCAAGAGCTATAAGAAGCGCCTACAGAAGATGACCGCCGCGCAGAAGGACGCGAACGGGAACTTCAAATCCAATCCCGAAGCAGAAGTGGCGCAGGCGCAGCTGATNNGCGAAGGCTGTAGCGGAGACGATCGCCAAGCGGCGAATCTTTCTCGGCACATTGCCGGGCATGGCGGAGGCGGACAAGCGGGATCAGGACATGCTTACGTCGAATGTTGCCGATCTCGTGCCGGTCGAGATGCCGTGGACTGGCACCCGCAGGAGCCCGCTCATTCTATTCGAGACACCCTTCCGCCAGTTGATCCCGTTCTCGATGTTCGATCCCGACCTTTCCGACGCGAATGGCCTCTTGATGGCAAAGAGCGGCGGCGGCAAGACACTCGCCGCGCAGCAGATGCTGCTGATGGCAGCCCGCGCGAATCCGCTGATNNATGTCGCTCGATAGCGACCAAACGATCAACCCCTGGGATCTGCCCCGAGGAGAGACCAAGCCTTCGAACGATCAGATCTCGTTTCTGAAGAATCTGACACGGCACATGCTGGGAGAGAACACGCCGCCCGATCTCGATATAGACCTTCTCGACAGCGTACTGCTCGAAGCAATCGCTTCCACTTATAAACGTTGCAGCGCGAAGTCCTCGAACCCGATTCCGCTCTTCGGGGATCTGGCTGCCGAACTGGCACACTGGCAGGACCGCGATCGCAATCAGAAGATCAATACGATGGCTCAGATGGCCTCGACCAAGCTGCGCGCCTGGGTCGATGAAGGGCCGTATGCCCGCTTGTTCGATCGGTCTACGACAGTCCAGTTGAATAACCCCTGGCTCTACTTCAACGTCGAGAAGCTGAAGGACGATCCCCGCCTGGAGCGGGCCATGAGCCTGCTCATCGCCCATACGGCCACCTATCGTGCCTCTGGCATGACCGGCCAGCCGAGCATCGTTCTGCTCGACGAGTGCTGGGCGCTTCTTGAATCCCCGATTCTTGCAAGCGTTGTCGTGCAGCTGTTTCGCACCGCGCGCAAACGCAACGCCAGCGTCTGGGGAATCAGTCAGACGCCGGAGGATTTCGTGGGTACGCCGGACAGGCCCAATGAGCATGGCGCCGGCATCGTCAAGAACGCGACTACGAAGATCATCGGCAAGCAGCCCGGCGATATGACAGCGCTCCGGGAGCACGTTCACCTGAACGAAACGGCTCTCAATCAGATCAAGACCTTCGCCCACCCAAAGAAGGGTCACAGCGCCGAGTTCCTGATTGCGATTGGGGAGAAGGCGGAATCGACGCACGCGATCCGGATCGTTCCGAGCGCCGTGGACTACTGGATCACGACCACCTATGCGCGGGAGCGATGGTTTCGCAAGTGGTGGCTGCGCCAGCACCGGCAGCTGCCGCTGATCCAGGCTTACCAGCAGCTTGCCGCACAGTATCCGCGCGGGCTGGCGGAACTGGCGCCGCTACCGGTTGAACTCTCGGGCGAGATGCAGGAGGCAATGAGCAAATGAGCGACAAGACCCAAACCGAGACTGAGGTCCTCTTGAACGGAATTCCCTTTGACGCCGACGCAAAATGCAGTCGCAAACCAGGTGCCCATGCTCGATGGAAACGGAGACTGCTCATCGGCGTTCTCTTGATCGAGACATGCTTTGCTCTGCCGAAGTTGGCTGACGGACAGTTCCTCAGTGTCATTGACTCGATCTTCAGCTCCATTCAGAGCGACATCGGCGGCTCACTCAGCGCAATCAACCAGGTTGCCCAGCAGATGCAGAAGCTCTATCAGACCACAGTCGCGCCACTTGCAGCTATCAATCAGGCCCGCGGCTTTGCCGCGAACTCTATCACCAGTTTTCGCGGCCAGATGAACCAGATATTCAATACGTCCTTTACGAGCGCGGTCACGCCGGGTCCGCAACAATTCGAAAGCATTCTGCACAGCCGGCTGTCAGCGCAAATCCCTGCCTTGCAGGCCAGCTTCACGACAAACTATGGGGCGATCCCGCGGGTAAATGCAGCTTCGCCGCAGGACCGCGTCATGATGGATGTCGACGACGCTCTCGGGCAGGAGAACCTCAAGACAACCCTCATCGCCGACCAGGGGGGCGACGCTATTCTCGAGACCGCTAACCAGATGGAAAACCAGGTCGCGGTCAGCACGCCGGGCTCCAATCCATTCCTCACGGCTCAAGCCCAGGTCGCCAACCTTCGCTGCCAGGCATTTATGCAAAAGATGCTTGCGGCGGAATTGCGTCAGGAGGCCGGCCGTATCGCTCACGACAACGTTCTCGTCAAGCGCCGGACAGCGGCTACAGGCGGAATCAACAGCCTGATCACTGGAGCGCTTACAGCGCGATAAGGAGACTTTTATGACGGATCCGAAGAAGAACCCCAACAAACAGCGCAGGTCATTCTTCTGGCGGCGCAAGCCTCTCCAAATGAACGAGCCTGCAAAACCCGTGAACGGGTATGAAGAGACTCAGCGCGAGGCGCGCCCGTGGTATCGCCCGTCGCTGATGAAAGCGGCAGTGGTTGGCCTTGGCGTGCTGGCAATTCTCCCACCACGTGCGAACGGGCAATTCGGCATCGATACGGCCGCGGTCCTGGCGGCACTGTCCAAGATGCAGTCGCTGATGAGCACCTACATCGCCGCGCCGCTCAAGACGATCAATCAGTACGAGCAGAGCGTGGCGAAGTATGAGCAGGAAGTGATGTACCCGCTCGCTGCGATCAACCAGGCGAAGACTTCTGTAATGCAGTTCGAAGGGCAATTCAACCAGATCAGCAGCCTGTTCCACGTCAACGTGTCGAGTGCTACTCTGCCGCAGTCGCAGAATCTTGAATCCCTTTTGCTCTCGCGCAACGCGGCCAACGTGCCGACTGTCTCCGGCCAGTTTCAGAACGTGTATGGCGTCGTCATGCCGCAGAACGCAGCATCCCCGCAGATGAGAACGATGACCGACATGACAGACGCGCAGGCTCAGGACGCAATGAAGCGGGCCATTGAGATCGACGCCCTTGCGGATGCGGAGCTGAACGAAGCCAACCAGATGGGCCAGCAGATCTCGCAGGCCGCTCCCGGTAGCGCTCCGATTCTCGAAGCAGAAGCCGACGTGTGGGTTGTGCGAGCCAATGCCTATACGCAGGCAGCTTTGGCGGAGCTGATGCGGACTCGTGGGATCGATCTTGCCAACCAGAGCAAGATCTCAAAACTCGCGACGACAGACAACACAAACAACAACGGCTTAATCAACGGGTCGCTGACCAACAGGTGACAGGCATGCTGCACTTGAGCCTACATCCCGAGGTGATGCTCGCGTTCTTTCAAGGGACGCAGTTGAACCTGTTCGAGCGTTTCTTGACGCAAGCCGTATCCGGTATCGACTCGACCGGCATCACTTCCGGGATGCAGAACGTGGCGTATGTCGTCCTGCTCGTAGGCTTTCTGTGGCAGGTCTACCAATCGGCGATGCATGGCGGGGATGTCCGCGGGCTAGGCACAAGCCTTATCAAGTACGTTGCCACGGCGGTAGTAGTAATGAATTACGGTGCTGTCTTCACCACGATCAATCAAAGCTTCGTGAACGCGGGCAACTGGGTCAGCAACGCTTCAGGAGCGCTGAATCTCCTAGACAACTGGAAGATTGATCTGCAAACCCAATTCAATCAGGCAGGTTCTCAAAAATTGTGGGGACTCATAACAGCTGACATTCCTGGTCTATTAGATGGGCTCTTAATTATTGTTGCGTATTTGCTTTATCCCATTGTCATAGTTATCTTCGGATTCTTCTATATCTTCTACGGGAGCATTCTGTACATTTTTGGACCGATTGTGATAGCCCTCATGCCGTTAGGCGGCGCCAATCGGATCGCCAAGGCATATGCCGAGAATGTCTTCATCTGGAACGCTTGGCCAATTCTATACGGCGGCTTCGGTGCACTGTTGAGCGCCATTCAGATGGGCCAAATAGGCCAGATGCTCAACCAGAATGATTTTCTCGGCGGACTTGGGAACCTCGAAGGCTCAATTCTGATCGGGATCGTCAGCATCGTCTACTCGCTGGCAATCGCGATCATTCCATTCATTGCCAAGCGTATTGTCAGCGGCGACGTAGGCAGCACCGCAGCAGCGATGGTGGCTACTGCAGTCACCGCTCTGACCGCTGGCGCTGCCGGCATTGAGGGCGCCATGGCAGGCGTGGCAGCGGCAGGAACTGGTTCATCGGGCGGGGCCGCAGCAGGAACCTCCTCCGGCGCAGCATCGGCGGGGTCTGCACGAGCGCTCAGCGCGTCAGCAGGCGGGAACCAACCTGCGCCACCGCAACAGCCTGCGATTGCAGCCAATTCAGGAAGCAGCGGGACTGGGCCCCAAGACGGTGGGTTCCAGCATGGCTCTCCTACCCTAGAGGGCCATGCGGATCAGATTCG
>PLGM01000309.1 GCA_003139795.1 Acidobacteriaceae bacterium
CGGCGGATGCGGGGCGGTGCGCAGGGCCAGTTGATGCTGGGCGCGGACGGCCACGTTTACGTGGTGAAGTTCCAGAACAACCCGCAGCACACCAGGGTGCTGGCCAACGAGTTTCTGGCCTCGCGGCTGGCGGCGGCGGCGGGGCTGACGGCTCCCGAGGCGGAGTTGGTGGAAGTATCGAGCTGGCTGGTGGAGAATACGCCGGAGCTGGAGATCGACCTGGGGCGGGCGCGGGTCAGATGCCAGCCGGGACTGCAGTTCGGGTCGCGATTTGTGGGCGGGCTGATGCCGGGGCAGGTGGTGGACTACCTGCCCGAGGAGCAACTGGCCGAGGTAAGGAACCTGGGCGAGTTTGCCGGCATCCTGGCGCTGGACAAGTGGACCGGGAACGCCAACGGGCGGCAGGCGGTGTTTACACGCCGGCAGCGGGAGCGGCGCTACCGGGCGGTCTTCATCGACTATGGGTATTGTTTTCACGCCGGGGAGTGGCGGTTTGAGGATGCGCCGCTGCGCGGGGTCTACCACCGCAACGACGTGTACCGGGAGATTGCCGGGTGGGAGTCGTTTGAGCCCTGGCTGACGCGGCTGGAGACGATGGCGGCGGAGACGATGTGGGCGGCGGCGGGTGAGATTCCGCCTGAATGGTACGGCGGCGACCTGGGGGAGATGGAGGCGCTGGTGGAGAAGCTGCTGCAGCGGCGGAGCCGGATCCGGGAGCTGATTGAAGGGTTCGGGAATTCGGACCGGAATCCATTTCCGAAATGGGGCGGGAGGAGCAAGGAAAGTGGAAATGAGGGTTGGAAGGATGCCCGGTGGGGGACTAGCATTGCGGGGAGAGTGATGTAGGGCAAGGAGCGGCGAGCGCCACAATGAGAAGAAGAATGGCCATAGAATGATGGGAAGGAAAGTGGTCATGGCGCGGTGAGAAGAAGGACTGCCATGGCGCGGTGAGAAGAAGGATTGCTGTAGCACGATGAGAAGGAGAATTGCCATGGCGCGGTGAGAAGAAGGATTGCTGTAGCACGATGAGAAGCAGAATTGCCATGGCACGGTGAGAAGAAAGATGACCATGGAAGGAGCGCGGGCGGCCCAGGCATGAAGGATGGAAACGGGCGGCGGGCAGGTTGTGAGCAGCGCAGCCGGGCGGCGGGCAGGTCATGAGTGACGGAAGCCAGAGGCGAGCATGCGAGTTTCGTCTGCTCCGGTATGTGCCGGACGCGGTGCGGAACGAGTATGTGCATATCGGGGTGATCCTGCGCGAGCAGGGCAGCCGGGAGGCGGCGGAGGTGCGGTTTACCCGCGACTGGCGCCGGGTGCGCTGCCTGGATCCGGAGGCCGACACCGTGCTGCTGGAGGGGATGGAGAGCGAGCTGCGGAGGCGCTTCCAGGCGGAGCCGGACGGAGACCTGATGCGGCTGCTCACGGAATCGCTTTCGCTGAGCGTGCAGATGACCGAGGCCAAGGCTTACCTGGCGGAGAGCCTTCCGGCGGGGATGGAAGAGCTGATGCGGCTGTATGTGGAACCGCCCCCGAGGGAGCGCGTGGCGCGGCTGAGCGGGCGGGCGGCGATCCAGGCCAGGATGCGGACTGAGTTCGAACGGGCCGGGGTGTGGGACCTGATGCGCAAGCGTATCGCGGCCTCGGAGTACACGCGACCGGGGGACCCGCTGCGCATCGACGTGGGGTACAGGCCCAACGGGTTGATCCGCATGTTTCATGCGGTGAGCCTGGAGCCGGGCGTGGAAATGGCCAAGGTGCTGGCGTTTTCGGCGGCCGGCTTGCGCGCCGGCGTGGAACGGGTGGAGAAGGCGCAACTGGAGTTGACCGCGGTGATCGAGCCCGCGGCGCGGCTGGGGGCTACCGGGGAAGAGCCGGAACGGCTGGAGATGTACCGCTTTGGCGTGGAGACCATGGAAGAGCACCAGATTCGGGTGCTGACCACGTCGGACCTGGGCCGGGTGGCGGAGACGGCGCGGCGGGAGCTGCGAATTTGAAAGGCAGCCTCCAGCTGCTAGCTTTCAGCTATGATTTATCCGCTCGCGAAGTTAGTGGCGAAAGTTTGCAGATAGTTATTCGTCTTCGTGGTAGGATGGGTTTTGTGGTGAAGCAACTGGCAGCTAGAAGCTAAAAGCTAGGAGCCAGCAGCTAAAAACGGGAGGCGCAGCCTGAAAAGGTTGCGCCTCTTGTTTTTGGACGGGAAAGGGAAGGTGCGCGTGAGGGTAGGAGAACAGTTGCGGGAGATCTGGCGGCAGGCGACCGGCCACGGCGGGCAGGCCGGGAGTGGCCAGAGAGCGGATCTGGCGGCCGTGGCGGAGGCGGAGCGAAGGACGCTGGCGCTGCCCGCGATCTTGAGTCCGGTCCAGTTCCCAGGACGCTTGCTGCCCAAGCCGACGCCGGCGAATCTGCGCCGGTTTGCGGAGACGCCGGTGGTGCGGCGGGCGATCAACGTGATCAAGGACCGCATTGCGGCCATGGACTGGCAGGTGAGAGTGCGGCGCGGGGTGAGGCCGGCGGATGTGGCCTTTGCGGGCAGGAAACTGCGGGCGCTGCGCCGGACACTGGAAGAGCCGAATGCGGTGGACAGCTTTCGCACCTTGATTGAACAGGTGATCGAGGACGCGTTGACGGGCGGCTTCGGGGCCATCGAGATGGGGCCGACGGGCGACGGGGACCGGCCGGCGATGCTGTGGCCGGTGGATGGGGCTTCGATTCGAATTAACGCACGCTGGGACGGGCAGGAGGAGACGCCCAGGTATGCGCAGGCTCTGCCTGGACAACTGGAGTCGGCGGCGGTGGATTTGCGCGACGACCAGTTGATGTACATACGGATGAATCCGCGCAGCTTTACGCCCTTCGGGCTGGGACCGCTGGAGGTGGCCTTCGAGACGGTGAACCAGTTCTTAAGCGCGCACCGGTTTGCGGGCAAGCTGGCGGCCAACACGGTGGCGCAGTATGCGCTGTGGCTGAACGAGGCCACTCCTACGCAGCACGACCGGCTGATTCGCTGGTGGCAGGACGAGATCGAAGGGACGGGGCGCGTGCCTCTGATCTCGACCGAGCAGAAGCCGGAGGTGTTGCGCTTTGCCCAGGGAACAGACGCGGACATGCGGCTGGCCTGGCAGGAGTTCCTGATCCGGATGGTGGCTAATGCCTTCGGGCTGCCGCCGCTGATGCTGGGGCTGGAGGCGGACGTAAACCAATCGACCGCCGCGGAGATGACCGATGAGGCATTCCGCGGGGCAATATCTCCCCTGGCGATGCTGCTGGCGGGGCACATTACCCGGGATCTCTTCGGCAAGTGCATCGGATGGCGGGAGTTCGAGTTTGTCTTCAACGAACTGAACGCGCGGGACGAGGAGACGGAACTGGCGGTGCAGGTGCAACTGTTGCAGGCCGGTGTGCTGACGGTGAACGAGGTGCGGGCGATGCGGGGGCTGGGGCCGCTGGGGCAGGACGGGGCGGTGCAGTTATCGGGCGAGGCGGCAACGGAGCGGGCGGGCTAGTGTTTTCAAAACCCGGCAGGACTGTCGAACGGGAGGCGGCCGGCCGGACAAGTGGAAGCAGATGGGCGGAGAGCGCATGCGATTGGAAGCGATGGCGGTGAAAATTCCTCACGTGGATGGGCATCCCAACCGGGTGCCGTTCGAAGGGGTGTTGACGGTGGTGAATGCGGCCAGCGACAAGGCGCCGGCTGGAGCGCGCGGGCACCGGGTGATGTTGACG
Source organism: Acidobacteriaceae bacterium (assembly GCA_003139795.1). Taxonomy (GTDB): domain Bacteria; phylum Acidobacteriota; class Terriglobia; order Terriglobales; family Acidobacteriaceae; genus Telmatobacter. The sequence continues at coordinate 3,724 of PLGM01000309.1, forward strand.
TGGGAGGCGGCAGAGAAGGCGCTGCCCTCGCTGCTGGGGATGGCGGTGGACTACCGGCCGGGATGGGACGGCCATGATGCGCGGCGCAAGATCGGGCTGCTTACGGAGGTGGACCTGATCGGGCAGCGGCTGGTGGTGCGCGGGTACCTGTACGCGCGGGACTTTCCCGAGGTGGCCGAGGCGATCCAGGCGCAGTCGCCCGAAGCGCTGGGGATGAGCTACGAGCTGGCCGATGCGCGGGTTGAGGATTTGCGGGCTGAGGTGTGGAAGCTGACCCGCGTGACCTTTACAGGAGCGGCCATCCTGCTGAGAGAGAAGGCGGCCTACCGGGCGACGAGCTTCCGCATGGCGAGTTAGGAATCCAGCGAGTCAGCAGGTCAGCGAAAAGCTGCCGCTCTGAATTTGTGGCTTCCCACCCTTGTATGTTGCG
>PLGM01000206.1 GCA_003139795.1 Acidobacteriaceae bacterium
GATTAGTGTGAACAGGCCCTAATAAAGAAGCGTACTTTGGCGCCGTGGACCTGGCTCCATTTTTGAGACAACTGGTTAAGACTCGGAATCCATTGAATGGAGATTGAGGCATGGGATTGTCGCACAGGCGGTTCCGCTGGGAGTTCAAGCCGGCCGCCGTACGGCGGTTGGAAGGGCGCCCAGCCCACGACGCTCCCGCGACAGGGCATGATGATTGGCGGACACCAATGGTATGCTGAGCGAGTGTTCTGTCGCGCACTCCTCAGCGCATTTCTTCTGTTGTTCACGGTGAATGCTGCGGGCCAGCAGCCGGCGCGGAGCCCTGTCCAGACTCCTGCGCCTGTTTCGGCTCTCGTAATTGCAGGCATTGGCAGGGGCATCGTGCCGATTGATGGCACCTGGCAGTTTCACGTGGGCGATGACCTCCGCTGGGCTCAACCAAATCTTGATGACTCAAGGTGGGAATCCATACGGGCCGACGATCCCTGGGGCGCGCAAAACCATCCCTCCTATGCTGGATTTGCCTGGTACCGCCGCCATATCGACATACGTCCCACCTCAGGCGAAACCGGCCAATACCGGTTACTGATTCCGCACGCGGAAGACGCGTATGAGGTGTATTGGAATGGGGAGCTGATCGGCCTATACGGGAAGTTACCGCCCCATCCGTCCTGGTATTACAGCGAGTTTCCGCGCACCTTTCCGCTGATCGGTTCGGCCGTTGGCGTACTCGCCATTCGAGTGTGGAAGGCGCCGCTGGATGCTTTTTCGTTGGCGGAGTCAGGCGGCCTTTACGACGCACCCCTGGTCGGCGACCCGGATACGGTTGCTCTGCGCGAGGCCGCAATCACCTGGGACTATGTGCGGGAAGAGCTTTTCGACTATTCTCTGATCCTGCTGCGCGCCTTTATCACCGTCCTGTGCGTGGTTCTGTGGAGCCGCAACCGCCGCGAGCAGCTCTTTATCTGGGTCGGCGTTTTTACGGCCATGCCGGTGGCTCTCAGAATGCTGGAGCGTCTCTTCCTTATTCCGTTCTCCTACGAAGTGGCGCGTTGCATCAACCAGCCGCTCTATGTGCTTTACGCCGTTTCGTTATGGTTTCTGCTCGTCTGGCTGTTGCAGCTCAACGAGAATCCGGCCGTGATGCGATGGACGAAGACTCTTGCCTGGGTGACCCTCGCGGTCGGCGCCGCGGATGGGATTCTCGCGTTCTACTGGGGCTCGGCCACGGTCTGGATGCAATGGGCGGACGGAGTGCTGGTCGTCTTCATTCTGCTCGCTGAGCTGTTCCCATTTGTACTGATCGCGATCGGCCTGCGGCGCAGGCTGTACGTTTCTCGCTGGGCTGTGGCGCTGGCCGCCTTTATGCTGCAGATGCTCCACACCATCGCAGACACCAGTGCCCTGGGCCAGAGATACACGCATTGGTCGCTCTTTGCCGACTTGATCGACCATCCTCTTTTTACCATTCAGGGAGTGGATTTCCCGCCGGAAAAAATCACCTCGATTGCGCTGTTTGCAGCCATCGTCTTTGCCCTCTATCGCTACATCCTGGAGCAGCAGGCGCGGCGAGCCGCGCTCGAACAGGAGATGCAAAGCGCACGCGAAATTCAGCAGGTCCTGATTCCTGAAACCTTGCCCTCGCTGGAGGGGTATGCCGTAACCAGCGCCTACACGCCCGCGCTGGAAGTTGGCGGGGATTTCTTTCAGATCCTCCGCACTCCCGATGGCTCAACCATTGTGGCTTTGGGCGATGTCAGCGGCAAGGGCCTGAAAGCCGCGATGAATGTCGCCACGATCGTGGGCGTTCTGCGCGCACAGGCCGGGACCACAGCGAGCCCCGCGGAGATACTGGTGGCGTTGAACCGCTGCATGACCGGCCGCATGCAGGGAGGCTTCGCCACCAGCATTGTCTTTCGGCTGGACCCGGACGGCACCGTAACCCTGGCCAACGCAGGCCACCTGCCGCCTTTTCTGAATGGAAAGGAGTTTCCACTGGACCCTTCACTGCCTCTCGGGCTGATCCACCATACGTTGTACATCGAGTTGGCCATGAAGTTACAGCCGGGAGATCAAATGAGCTTTTACACGGACGGATTGTTGGAGGCCCGCAATTCGAGCGGAGAACTCTATGGATTCGACCGGCTGTATACATTGCTCGCGGACCGTCCAACGGCACAACAGGCCACCGAAGCGGCGATTCAATTTGGGCAGGATGACGACATTACCGTGCTGACGCTGACCCGGCTGGCGGCTGGCGAGGAATCCACCACTTCACTGACGGCGCCGTTCCTCACCTCCGTTGCCGCCGGAAGTTAGGGTACTTCAGAACCATCCCTGGAAAACGGCAGCATTCTTGAAGAAGCCGCGGCCGAAGCAAAAGCTTCAGCCGCGGCCAGCCCGGAATTACCACCCGGCTGGGCCCACAACCTTGTACGTGACCGATGCCGAGGACCGATTTCCTGCCGCATCCGCCGCCCACACGGTGAACGTCTTGGTACCGGGCCACCGGGTGTCGACCGTGGTTGTCAATGTCCCGGTATTGAAAGTGGAGCCGGGTGCATAGAACTTGTCGCCGCAAAGAACCACTCCGGAAGTTGCATCCGAGCAGGAGTAGCTGGCCTTCACCTGCTCTCCGACGGTGTACGTTCCGTGCGCGGAGGGGCTCGGCGTCAGCACCAGGCCGGTGATGGCCGGCGGAACGGTGTCCACGTTGATCTCACGCGTATAAAAGTCGGTTGTCCAGCTTCCGCTCACCTGCGCGAACTTGAACTCCTGGGTACCCGCGCAATCACACGCATAAAAGTGCAGCAGATAGCGGCCGTCGGCGGCGAACGTCAGAGTCTGTTCCGCAGGCGTGAAATCCGGGGCAAAAGGTGGACCGGGATCGGCCGCCGTCGGAATCGGGCAAGCGCTGTTCAGCAGCGTTGTGTCGCCCGGAATCGGTTCATTGGCGGGCACTGGCACACTGTCGGCCGGCGAAACGCCATAGGTGATGCTCTGGATGGGCGACGGGATGAAGTTCTCAGCGCCTGGCAGTCCGGTGTGTCTCAGGTCCGGCGGCTGGCTTCTGAATCTCACATGGACCGTCTGCCTGTTGATCCAATGACCCGGCCATTCGCCGTCGATCCTGACCTCTGTGCGGTCCTCCGGCACCTTCGCGATGCTGATGAAGGTCGAGTTTGGATGCGTCGTTTCACCGGAACTGCTGAACAGTCCCGGTCCGGTAAAGCTGGAGAGCATATTCTGCGGGCATGGGAGGTTGAGATCCGCCGCAGGGTCGAATGTACACGGTCCTCCGGCCCCTCCATTCCAGTTCCACGTCCCCGGCGGCACACCGCTCTCTGAACCCCAGCCCTCGCTGGCCATCAGGAAGCCGATGCCTTCATGGAATATGCGGCCGTCCCGCGTATGAATATCCTCCAGGCTGAAATTCGGGCCGTCGAAGATATCCTGCACCACCTCATTGGCGACCGTCGAAATCGGGCATTGTGCGCCGCTTGGCACGGGATTCGCGGGGGTTGTGCATTCCAGCGTGAACAGCTTGCAGGCCGGCAGCGTGGCCTGCTGGCCCAATGGCCCCCCCAATTCACCCGTATGAATCAGGCACTCGGAGGTGGCGAACGAGGTGTTGAACGCAAGGTTGCTCTGGAACGTGGCCGGATTCAGCGGCAGATCCGCCACCTGCGGGCTCGGCGTGCCGCTCACGGTCAGCGAGTTGGCTGTATTCGCTTCGCTGAGGTCGTAGACAAACGCGATCTTCTGATTTGATCCCGAATCGACATTGAAGGTCTGCGTCAATTGCTGCGGCGTCGGCGTAGAACTGATCGGGTTGCCCATAACCAGCGCCGGTCCGGTAACGCCTCCCTGCGTGCAGCTGGTGGTCAGGTACACGCTGGAGTTGGTGAACCAGCCGCCCTCGTCCACCAGGGCGATATTCACGCTCTGCGACCCTGCACTCAGGTACGAACTGATGTCGATCGGCGGCACACCGCCAAACTCGACCTCGGTCTCGGTGCCGTTTGCAATATATGTGTCGGGGTCGTCTCCGTTGAGGCTTCCCGCGGCCGCAGGACCCTGATAAGCGGTTGTAAAGCAGTTCTGATTGTAGATACCCTCCCCTGACGCGCTGTCGATGTTCGGGCACACGTTCACCGGCCCTTGCGGCGTGCCTGTTGACGCGGGCGTTACCGTCACCAGGATGTTGTTGTCCACCAGGAGGTTTCCCCCCGGCGTCAAGGCCCCCGTTTCCGTGTTCAACACCGGACCGGAGAGACTTGCCGTGATCGGCGCTGTGCAGGTCAGGTTCAACGTGGTGCTGTTGAAAGTAACGGGGGTGCTGTAGGTGTTGGCGCTGGGCGACGTTTGCACATCCACGGCGTTGAATAACTGAACGGCGGTCGGGACGGCCACTACATCCACAGAGTTTGATAACTGAACCGTGGTCTGGGCGTCCAATGCGGTTGCAAATACGGTTAAACAACTCGCGGACATCAAAATCAGCGGGAAAATGCGAAATCTCATGGCAGTAATGACCTCATTGTGTTTTGCCGCCAACTGGCGACTAGTGAACTATCCGGCAATAGAATTGTCGAGCGTGACGCGCGGAATCCAAAGTCGATGGGGAAAGGAGTGGAACCGGAGGGAGCAAAGCGTCCACCGGCTGTAGCACTCAGCAAGTGTGTGCATGGAAGCCTGGCGGTGTCAACAGAAAAATCGGTAACTTCAAATTCCGGCTGATAGGCGGCAAGGAATTCACTCCGTGTTCATTAAACCGGGATTGGCTGCATCTTGCAGGGGCGAGGGGGCAGCCGCCTGGAAAGCCACGCATGCTGCTGTCTGACCGGCCAGAGTCCCTCCCAGAGCGTGCGTGGTCAATGTTCCTTATTCCACGTCAGGTCCTGCTTGATGAAGAAGAGCGCTGGCGGCTGAAGGACCGCTCAAAACGCTGAGGATTTGCCGAACCGATCTGCCATTCAAGCGTTTTAAGCGGTTGCAGCGGAGGTGCAAGCCATCGAAAACGCTCAAGTTGATGATGCTAAAAGGGCCGCTGTTGATGATGTTGATTCGTTGATGAACGAGGTACGGAAAGGCGTGCCGGTGCGGTGGGGAGAGGCTTGCGGCGCGGATAATCGGGAGTGTGGAGACGGCCCGCAATCTTCCGCTGTTGAGCGACTATCAGGCGTATCTGCGCGTGGAGAAGGGGTTGCGCCCTCTTACCTGCGAGGCCTACGACAGCGATCTGAAAATCTTTGCGGAGTTCATCGAAGGCCGCCACGGGGTGCTGTTGACGGCTGCGCAGCAGGATGTAGGGGCTTTTCTTGAACACTTGCGCAACCACGGCATTGACTCGCGCTCGGCGGCGCGGAAGCTGAGCTGCCTGCGCGGCTTTTACAAATGGCTGCTGCTGGACCGCCGCATCCATCATGACCCCACGGTGAATATTGAGTCGCCCAGGGCATGGAAGGTGCTGCCCAAGTCGCTGGCCGAGCCGGAAGTGGTGGAGATGCTGGAGCGGGCGGGCATGGCGGCATCGCATCCGCAGGCGCGGGCCACGGCACTGCGCGACCACGCAATTCTGGAACTGCTCTACGCAGGCGGGCTTCGCGTCTCAGAAGTGACGGCGCTCTCCACCGGCGACCTGGCCATGGATGCGGGCCGCGTGCAGGTGCGCGGCAAGGGCGACAAGGAGCGCATTGTGCCGCTGGGGCGCTCCGCGCTGGAGGCGCTGGAGACCTATCTGCGCGAGGGAAGGCCGCACCTGGCGCGCATCAGCTCCGCGCGCAGAGCCAATGCGGCGCGGCAGGACGCTACCTGTCTGTTTCTCTCCCTGCGCGGCATGCCTCTTACCCGCCAATGGGTCTGGCACCTGGTGAAGATGGCGAACGGCGCCGCCAGCCCGCACAGACTGCGCCACAGTTGCGCCACCCACATGGTGGAGCACGGCGCCGATCTTCGCAGCGTGCAGCTCATGCTGGGCCACGCCGACATCTCCACCACGCAGATTTACACGCACCTGGCGCTGGGCCGGCTCAAGGCCGTACACCGCATGCACCATCCTCGCGCGACCAGACTGGGTTCGACGCTGGACCCCGGCCCTGAGCCGGTTCGCGATCCGGCCCAAGATTCCAACGAGGAGACGGCATGAGCGCAACGGCCGGGCCGGCAATCGGCCTACCGCTGGATTCGCTCGTGGCCGACTACCTGCGGGTCCTTACCAACGAGCGCGGCGCCTCGACGCACACCCTGCGCGCTTACCGGCGGGAATTGCACGGTTTTGCGGCCTTTGTCGCCGAGCGCTACGGTCCCGAGCAGAGCGTGGACCGTATTGAGCACACCCACATCCGCGCCTATCTGGGGACGCTCTACAATCGCGGTCTCACCAAGGCTTCGGCGGCGCGGGCGCTGGCAGCCATTCGCAGCTGGTTCAAGTGGCTGGCGCGCGGCGGCCACGTGGAGCAGAATGCGGCCTCGCTGGTGGCCACACCGCGGCTGCCCAAACACTTGCCGCGCGTGCCCTCCATCGAGCAAATGAACCGGGTGGTGGATTCGGTGGAACAGGACGCTTCAAGCTGGCCTGCGCGGGACAAGGCGATTCTAGAGCTGTTGTATGGATGCGGCATTCGCAACGCCGAATTGACCGGGCTGAACCTTGAAGACATTCATTGGGCCAACGAAGCAATCCTTGTGCGCGGCAAGGGCCAGAAGCAACGCTACGTGCCGTTGGGCGATGCGGCGGCACAGGCGCTAAGGGCCTATCTGGCGGAGCGGTCGGCGCGGTTGGCTGCGTCCGGAAAGATCAAGGGAGTCGCGACGCCTGCGATGTTCGTCAATCTACAACTGCGCGGCCTGGGCAAGGCGGGCGGCGGTGAGGCGCGGCTCACCACCCGCAGCGTGGGCCGTATCGTCAAGCGCATCGCCATTCTGCGCGGGCTTTCGGCCGACGTGCATCCGCACACGCTGCGCCACGCCTTTGGCACGCACTTGCTGGAAGAAGGCGCCGACCTGCGCGCCATCCAGGAATTGCTGGGTCACGAGCGGCTCTCGACGACGCAGAGATACACGCAGCTTACGACTGCGCAGTTGACGCAGGTATACGACAGGACGCATCCGCGGGCGAAGTAGAGCGCTGCGGGAGCGTCCCGGATTTAAAAGCTAATCTTCCGCTTTGGAAACCAGGTGAGCTGGATGGTGGTTGTGGTTACGGTCTGCTGGCTGGCAGGGTAGGTGGGTGTGCCGGAAGGATAGATGGGAGCCTTCCAGTGCTCGTAGGCGAAGTTGCCGTTGAGCTCGAAGTCTTTGCCGAAACGCTTGACCACCTGGAAGTTGATGTCGTTCAAGGTAGTGCCGCCGGGGATAAAGTCCTTGGTGGCCTTTTGAGTGCGCACACCCGCCTGGATCCACTCGTTGCCGCTCAAGTGGTAAGTGATCCAGCCCTGGCCACCCTTGTCCTCGCGTCCAATCCAGTCGCCGAAGAGCTGGCCCTGGTTGGTATAGCCATTCCGCTGAATGTTTTCAAAGTACTGGAATTGGCCGCCCTGGCTGTCGCGGGTGGAGGCATCGGTATTGACGGCTTCTGCGCGCAGGTCCAGCTTGGAAATGCCGGGCACATGGGAGAGATATAGACCAGGCCTGTAGCCGGAGCGGCGGGGAGCGTCGACGGGCGAGGGTTCGTCATGCGCCTCCGAGTCCGTGTAGAACGTGAGCCAATTGCGGACGAAGGGAAGCCTGTAGGAGAAGTCGAAGGCGCCAAAACGGGCGCCGGGATCGTCGCGGCTGTTCTTGACCGCAGCGCTTGGGGAGACAAAGCTGAAGAAAGACTTCAGGAAGGTGTGGAGGGTGATTGGCTCGTGGCCGTTGCCCCCCCAGATCACGGTGCGCTCAAAGCCGAACTCGAGGTTCTCCGTGGGCCGGAAGCCGACCTTCTCGACATGCGTCCAGGCGCCGACGGGGTAGGTGTGGCCTTTGAGAGGGCCGATCAAAAAATCGTACCGGAAGGGTCCGGTAAGCCGGGAGAGCAGCGGAATGTGGAGCGGCTCGATGCGGTTGATGCGGAAGGAATAGATGTTCTCGGCGTTGTTGGAGTTAGCCATGCCGCCGCCCAGGCCGGGCCCCAGCCAATCGTCCTGTTTGCCAAAGGATATCTCGTGGTTGAGGTAGTGGGCGGAGACATAGGCCTCCATTAGCCGCCCATAGGTTGCTGCGGCAATGGGTCCCGCCGGAATGGTGTCTTGCTGGTTCAACGGGATGGGGACAGTGGAGGGGGCAGTGAGGCTGAAGTAGTAGGTAGTGGCGTCCAACGCTGCGAGCTCCTGGGCCAGTGCCTGGGAGTAGCCCGCGGCCGAGGGGGCAGCCTGCAACTCGCCACGCACATAGATCAGAAAGCGGCCGGCGGATGCGTATCCACTGGCGCCGGAGTAGTCATTGAAGCCGTTTTGGTAAGGGCGACCGTAGTCATTGACGACGGTGGAGCCGAGATGATAGCTGTCGCGCAGCGGGGTGCCGCTGATGGCGCGTTCCACGGAGTAGAGCGACTCAATGCGCGATTTGCCTTCATGCGCCAGGCAGGGGCCCTGCATATCGGCGCGCAGTTCGTGGGTCAGCGCCTCGTAGATCTCTTGTGCCTGATCCGTGTCTGGTCCAGGATCCGCGTCCTCGATGCGGGCGCCGGCAACTTCGAGCATGTGGTCCAGACTGGAGCGCGTATAGGGGCGCATGTCCAGGAAGACAGTATCGACAAAGCCCAGCCCGTAAAGGCGCAGTACGGCTGGATAGACCCAACTGTCGACCGGGATATAAGGGGAATCGAGCGTGGACGGTTCGCAGACGGAAGCGGGGCGGTTGGGATCGCCGGCGATCTGGCCAGCGCCGTCGGGTCCACCGGGCTGTTCAGCCGCGAGGGGATAGCCGGGTATGAGGAAAAGCCCTGCCAACACTGCCGCGAAGTGGATAACAGAAGCCATGGCCGGAGGTCTGCTCACGTTCATTTACCAACTCTATCATTTGGTTGTGCCGGATCAATGCATGAAAATTCGCTCCTGGGATGCTGGACCGGTTCAGCAGCAGGATGTGCTTTGGACTAGATAATGAATGACTTGGTAGCCGGGTGAGGCCTTGGGGGGAGGGCGATTTCGCGGCTATTCCTGTGCAGCATGGAGTCCGGGGTTCAAGGCGGCCACCTGCCGTTTGCACTCCTCGGTGAATAAACCTTTGCGAATGAGGTAGTTCTCCATGCTCAGGAGGGGATCGTCGGGTTTCCAGCGGCGGCAGACGATCAGGGTGGGTCCGTGGCCCTTGCGGGCGTGGGCGATGGCCTCGGAGGCGACGCGATAGACGGCTACGGCGTCATTGCCGTCCACGGTGATGGCGGGGAAGGCGTAGTTCTTTGTTTTCAATGGGATATCTTCGACCCAGGGGTGCCGTTCGGGGCCCTTCGGCTCAGGATCGAGGGAATGCAGGGAGACGAATAGGATAGGCAGGTTGTGGGCGGCGGCAAGGTTGAGAGCCTTTTGCCAGGAGGGCAGCGAGGCAGGATTGCCGGTGGAGAGGACTGCGGCTATCTTATTGCTTTTGTTGTCTTTATTGGCTTGGGCGGCGCGGGTGGCGTGGTGGATTCCGGCGGCCAAGGTGACGGATGGGTTGATGGTGTTGAGGAGGGCCCGATCCCAATTTGCGGGGGCAAGGGTGTCTTCGGGGAGCAGGTCGATGGCCACGCCGACGGCGGCTGCTTCGCGGCCCAGGATCGAGGAGTGTCTGCCGTGTAACTTGCCTGGTTTGAGATGGATATGGGAGCGCTCGGCGAGGCTGCGGCACTTGAGCATGGTGGAGTAGAGCTGAAGCAGCTTGTCGTTGGAGACGAGCGAGAAGCCGCTTTGGGCGGCCTTGAATGGGGCTGCGGAGGGTTGCTGGTTGTTTTTGGCGGTCATGGGCTGGGGGTAACTCTCCGGTTACTGGGATTGTAAATGGTTCAAGGAAAATGGTGGCTCCGGAGGCGCCGTTCGAGGGCCAAAGGTTGGCCTGGAGGGTGCGGTTGGGTGTCAAACGCTTGTCTGGATGGTTGCGAAAATGTGAATGCTTTACCACTAAGAGCGCCGGGGCAGAGCGAGAGTCTGATTAAAGGGTTGCAGCTGCGGCTAGGTGGAGTAGTCGGCGTTGATGTGGATGTATTGGACGGTGAGATCGGTGGTCCAGAACGTGCAACTGCCGGGGCCCTGGTGGAGGTGGATGGAGATGGAGAACTGGGGCTGGGCGATGTAGGCGTGAGCGGCGGACTCGTCGAAGCTGGGGGCGCGGGCGCCGTCGCGGCAGATGGGGAGGACGCCGAAGTCGATGTCGATGCGGTTGGGGTCGATGAGGGCGCCGGAGTAGCCGATGGCGGCGATGAGACGGCCCCAGTTGGGATCGGCGCCGGCCCAGGCGGTCTTGACAAGCGGCGAGTGGGCGATGGCTTTGGCGATGCGGAGGGCGTCGGCATCGTTGGCGGCGCCTTCGATGCGGAGTTCGACGACGTGGGTGATGCCTTCGCCGTCGGCGACCATCTGGCGGGCAAGAGAGGTGCAGACCTGGGTGAGGGCGTCGGCGAAGGCGGCGTTGTTGGGGCCGATGGTTGCGCCGCCGGCGCCGGAGGCGAGCAGAAGAACGGTGTCGTTGGTGGAGGTGTCGCCGTCGACGGAGATGCGGTTGAAGCTGAGGTCGATGGAGGGGCGGAGATAGGCGTCGAGGATGGGAGGCTCGACGGCGGCGTCGGTGAGGATGTAGACGAGCATGGTGGCGTGTGGAACGAGCTGAGGATGAATCATGCCGGAGCCTTTACAGAGGGCAGCGATGCGGACTTCCTGAGTGGGGCCGGCTGGGGTGGGGATTTCGAGGCGAGCGAAGGAGGTTTTTTCGACGGTGTCGGTGGTGAGGATGGCTTGCGCGACTTGCTGGAAGTTGTCGAACCCGGAGCCGAGGGATTCGGCGAGGGCGGGAAGGACGGCGATGAGCTTTTCAACGGGGAGGGGGACTCCGATGACGCCGGTGGAGGAGGGAAAAACTTCTTCGGGAAGGCAGTGGAAGAGCTGGGCGGCGGCGGCGCAGGTGGCGCGGGCGGCTGCCAGGCCGGCTTCGCCCGCCGCGCAGTTGGCGTTGCCGGCGTTGATGGCGGCGAGGCGGACGCGGCTGCCGGTGGCGCGAAGATGCTGCTTGTCGAGGATGAGCGGGGCGGCGATGACGCGGTTGGCGGTGAAGGCGGCGGCGGCGGCGGCGGGGGCGTCGGCGACAATGAGGGCGAAGTCGGGACGGCCGCTCTTTTTGAGGCCGGCTTTGATGGCGCCGAAACGGAAGCCGCGGGGGATGAGGAATTGGGAGGCGTCAGCCATGATGGTTAATCCATTTAATCTAACAGGTGGGTTGAGGCAGGCGGGTCGGGGTCAGCACGGAGATGGAGATGGACGGGTCGGGGATGGACGATTTGGGGACAAGCGAGTTTTTGGAGCTGCGGCAGGTGAATGTGGCGCGGGGGGACCGGGTGGTGCTGCATGACGTGGACCTGACGGTGCGCGCCGGGGAGCATGTGGCGATTCTGGGGCCGANNACGGGTGCGGGAAATCGACGCTGATCATGGCCGTGACGTGCCAGGTTTATCCCATGGTGCGGGCCGGGATGGTGGTGCGGATCTTTGGGCGGGAGCGGTGGGATTTGACCGAGCTGAGGAGGCACTTTGGAGTGGTGGGGGCGGAGTTGCCGGGGGAACGGACGGCGGTGACGACGGGACTGGATGCGGTGACGGCGGGGTTCTTTTCGGCGTCGACGCTGTGGCCGAATTTGCATGTGACGGAGGAGATGAGGGAGCGGGCGGTCGAGGCCTTGGAGCGGATGGAGGCGCTGCATTTGGCGCGGCAACTGGTGGGGGAGATGTCGGCGGGGGAGAAGAGGCGGATTTTGATTGCGCGGGCGCTGGTGCACAGGCCAAGACAACTGCTGCTGGATGAGCCGTCGAATGCGCTGGACCTGGCGGCGCAGAGGGAACTCAGGGAGACGCTGCGGAGGCTGGCGCGGGAGGGAACGGGGCTGGTGCTGGTGACGCATCATTTGGGGGATATTTTGCCGGAGATCGAGCGGGTGATCCTGATGCGGGGCGGGCGGATTGTGGGGGACGGGCCGCGGGAGGAGTTATTGACGGAGGCGCGGCTGAGCGAGCTGTTCGAGACGCCGGTGCGGATGGGGAGGGATGAGGAGTGGCTGCATAGCTGGTGAA
>PLGM01000346.1 GCA_003139795.1 Acidobacteriaceae bacterium
GCCATGACTTGATTCTACAAATAACGCCTGTGGAAACCTCTCAATTCTTTCGTGCAGGTATCGGGACTTTCACCACAGGCTGCTAGGGCAGCGTGGCTCAGTTGCACAGCCTGGGCAAAGTCTCCCGTTCGAATTGCGTTCTCTATTCCGGAGAGCTGCTGGCGATCACCCTGGGACGCTTGAGAAAACGCGCAGTGAGCCGTTGCGAGCATGCCTGCCAGTGTCAGCGCGCGGACCAGTTTCGGGTATTGCATTTCGTTGGCCCCTTCACCATCAACCTGGAGTGACCGATTGCACGTGGCCGGCGCTTGCTCCCTGGCGAATGGGAAGCGACGGCATCCGTGTTGCAGTCAGCTTGAGGCCAGGAGGCTCTTTCCACCGTTCATGATAATTGAACCGTGTAAGAACTTTGGTTCGTGGCCTCAAACTGCCAATGCGCGGGGCTCCGCTTCACCTCTAAAGCATTGCCTCCCTCGCCATAAACAGAGCGGACTTGAATGCCGCCCGAGCATTCCACATCCACCAACAGCCGCTCTTGGCTGAGAAGCGTATAGCTCAGACTCAAGCGCGTTGCCCCGTAGTTCAGCCCTTGAATGCCATATTGCTTGCCCTCACTACCCAGGGATGGCGGCAGATTCGGACAGATTAACACTTGCCCCTGGATTTCCGTTTCGCGAAAGCCCATTAAGGTACGAATGATGTGGGCCGGCATAACTGCGCCCCACCCATATCCTTCTCCTCCAAAGGCTCCTCTGCAGCCCCATATCTCGCAACTGACTCCGGGCCATCCCAACCCGCCATAGGTATCGGTCCCGCTCCGCAAAGTTTCCGTGGATCGATCCATACTTTTGTAGATCCGGTCGGCTGTGGCTGCCACCACCTCCGCGGCAAGCGCGCGATCGCCCGCGGCCCACAAGGATTCCAGATACGGCAGCATGAAAGAAGACCAGTTCAGCGCATTGGACCCGTCGCCATCCGCACTCGCTTCCTTGGTGCACACTTGCTCAAACATCCCACGAAGGGTAGGCAGGATGCGTCTTTTCTGATCCTCTGTCGCCACGCCGCAGAACGCCGGCGCCGCTTGCGACGGATCCGCCGGGGTTGTAGTCACCAGTTGCATGCTCCTGGTGTCGAAGTCGTGAAACCAATCTCCCTGCCAGAGTTCCTGGGTCTTCTTCGCGTATGTCTCCTGAACCTGCTTCCATTGCTGGATGCTCGCGTCATCCTGAACCAGTCGTGCAAACCGCGCAAGGATTCCCCCAGCCTGCGCTGCCGCAGCCTGCAACTCCACAAGTCGCAGGAACTCGACCGTCTCGCCTCCGGTTGGTTGTTGGATAAGAAATCGCTTGGACGTGTCCATCCCTGTTTCCCAGCTGCACTTGCCCACCAGGAATCCCCCAGCATCCGCGCGATTGGCAAGCGTCCATCGCAACAGCGCGGCCAGCCCCGGATACAATCGCCGCAGCCAGGCGATATCGTGCGTCCGGTCATAGATCGCTGCGGCGCAGAAGAAGGGAAAGCACCAGGAAATGGATGTGCCGCATTCGGAACCATCCGTGGCCACCATGTTCATCACTCCGTCTTCGCGCATGCAAGGAATATTCGCAGCCACGGCATCGAGAAACTGGCCGAGGAATACCGCCTTCGCCGACGCTGGATCAGCATAGCTCAGCGCCCACATATCGATTGAGGTCTCGCCCAGAACATTGCGCGGGGCCTGAATCTGCATTGCATCCCAGGGATGTTTATAGAGTCCGACCGACCGGCGCACCATCATGCGCAGCGTCTCGAAGTCGTAGACCCAGCCGTGCTTCCAGCATTTTGGCCAGTCGCCTGTCAAGTGCGGCGCCCGGTTCCAGAATGTCGCGTCTTCTGCGCGCTTCTCGGCGATCTTCCCGTCTACGCTCGGAACCGAGGCTCGGGCGTGATCCAATGCCAGCGAGGTGTTGGCCCCTCGCGTCATGACTACGACAATCTCCGCTTGCGAGTGAGGCTCGAGTGCAAGGTCATAGCGGAGCGCGCCATGCAACGGTTGTGGATAGTAACTCACCTTGTCGGCGACTATGCTCTCCGAGTCGATCCATCCTTTTCTATCTTCTTCTCGCAGCGCGAGGAAGTGCGCACTGCTGCGACGGCTGCCGGTAAGCGCGAACACCGTCCCCGCGGCAAAACCGTGAATCCAAAGCGAGTCCTTGCTTGCGTCAAACTCCCCGGCCAATCCATCTCTTCCCCACCAATTGGCAGCGCCGAGTTTATAGGTGTGAGAGGCCAGGACCCGGATACTCTGGTGACGGCCGGCGCGCTCGGAAAGCAGGATGCGCGTTGCCAGCGTATCCTCATCTGCCTGCACGAATGCGCTCTCTACATGAACCCCCTCGGCCTCGAACTCATAGCTGAGGATATTCTTGCTGTGGTGAGGGGCCGTCAGTTGTCCGGGAGCGAAATCTTCCGGCTCGCGAAAATTGCGGCCACCAATTTGAAATCCGAGAGCAAGTTGCGCTTCATACACTTCGCTGTGTTTGAAATCGAAATAGCCGCCGGGGCCCGCGGGGTAATAGAGGCCAAACCCTATTCCAGGCAGCGATCGCAACACTCCGCTCCGATGCGTATCCCACGTATGCCAGGGATTGTCCAAATACCCGAACGGTGTATAGTCGCCGCGCGGAAAGCCTTCCTCTTCTCCGCCGGAAGCAGAAACGCCGACGGATTCAGAGATCGAAGCGCCAAGCAAAGGCAGGCCCTTTATGGCCAGCGACGCCGCCGTGGATATAGCGATGAACTTCCTTCGATTCAGGGTCATCTCCAGGATTGTTTCATAACTTGCCAGACGAATCGGAGCAGCTCTCCCGATTTCACAGGAAAGCTGCTCCAGTCACTTACAAGGGCAATGCAGTTCTCAGAAGGTCAACCTAGCCGCAAGCTGTCCATTTCTTGGGATGTTGGTACCCGTGGATGTGCCGAAGGTATTTCCGTCATTGCCACCGGTGTCCACACCATTCAGGTTCACTCGGTTGAATACGTTGAAAAAGTCGACGCGAAGTTCCAGCTTGACTCGTTCGCTGATGTTTGTGACTTTCTTGAGGTTCATATCCGTTTGCGCGTAGCCCGGGTTCCGGAACTGGTTGATCAACTCAGTCCCCTCCTGCCCCATTGCCGGAAATGTGAATGGTCCGCAGCCGTCGAGGTTGGTGCCGGAGCAATGCGGAAATACACCATGGATATAGCTCTGCCGGCTGTGCGGGATGTTATAGCTGGAGACGTTCGGATAAGAGCCCACGCTGATTTCGCCCGAATTGCCCGCAAAGTCTCCATCCGCATTGAAGTCTCCGCTGTCCGGCAGGAACTGGAGCGGGCCTCCATTGACAGACTGCGCGTCAAACGGCGCTGTTGCCACCACCGAAAACGGGTATCCGGATTGCAAAATCAACATCCCGGATGCTCCCCAACCGGAGAGAATACGGCCCGGCAACCCGCCGCCATTATGATATTCCGGAAGATTGTAGTTTGCCCCCAGCGAGAGACGATTCGGCACGTCCATCGGCGATGGGCCGTACCAGCGGCTCACGGGGTATTCGGATGGATAAGCCGTTCCGGTATCATCCTTCGACTCGGAACGCGTATACGATGCCGTCAGGAATCCGCGCTTGGCAACCCGGCCCTTGAACGCGAGAATCAACCCCTCGTAATTCGAGCGTCCGCCATTTTGATTGAATTGGATGGAACCAAAGCTCGTATTGAGGCGAGTCTGAATTCCGTCACAGGTCACGGTTTGACCTGCGGCAGGTGTGCAACCGGGATGCTGAACCAAATCTCCCGCGAAGACATTTACGTCGTACCCGAACGTATTCTGGCCCGGCACGCCGGCAGCCAGCAGCAAATTGAATGAATGCTGCCCAACGTATCCGATACTCGCGACGAGCCCGGAGGTGATCTGCCGCTCCACCGTCCCTGACCACATCGTGGTCACAGGCGTCGTGATATTCGGGTCTACACCTCCAACTGCAAATTGCCCGCCGGAAAGGCCCCCAGCCGCGTTGAGCGGTTGCCCGCCAAAAGCCGGATACGGAAATCCGAACGGGTAAGTATTTTGCGTGCCGTAACCGAATATGGGCGCGGAGGTCGATCCATTGTTGAAGAATGTGGGATAGACGAAGCTGGGAGGGTTACCAGACATCCCATTCTCTTCATTCCCCAATGTTATCCAGTCACGGTACACACCAAAACCTCCCCGAACAACCCATTTGCCCGCTCCGGTAGGATCCCATGCGGCTCCCACGCGTGGACTGAATATCCAATTCTGATCGTGACTGGTCACATGGCCCTGCACCGTCATCACGCCGTTAGCGACTTGTTCTGGAAAAGTCGATCCGGAGCCGGGGTGAAAGTTAGATAGGTTGGTCCCATTCACGGGATACGCATTGCCATAGTTGTCGTAGCGAACGCCATAGTTGACCGTCAGCCGTCGAGTTGCCTTCCAGGTGTCCTCCGCGAAGACCCCTCCTGTAGTCATTGCATATTCATAATTGGCTTCTGCGGGCTTGCCCGTCACGGGATTGTATGCCAGGCCCGCCTCATAGTTGGGGTTATTATTGATCAGATCGATCATATTGTTGAAGTAAAAAGTAGGCTGTGAGTAGGACGGTGCAAAGTTCGCGACATCCGTACCGTGCCACCCCTCGTATCCGAACTTGAAGGCGTGCGCGCCTTTGACAAAGGTCAGAACATCTCTCCAGTGGTCGTTGTTCTCGGCATACTGACCAAGCGCAAAGCCGTCACCAAAGGCAGTGCCCAATCCCCCGACCCCCACAACGGGAACCGTAAACAGACCGGTCGCGGGCTCGGTCTGTATAAGATACGCATAGCCATAGCTTGCTTCGTTCAACAGCCTGGGCGAGAAGGTATGCGTCTCACTCCCCTGAATTGCGTAGTTTGAAGATGTGATGGTTTGGTTGAATGCCGGGCGAATATTTGGGTATCCATCGTTGGTTGTGTTCCAGAACCAGGTCCCGTAAAGGCGATCTTTGCTGAAATACTTATCGATTCGCGTGTTGAGCTGTTTGTTCAGTTGCGAGTTAACGGAGTTGAAGTTGCCGTTATCGAAAACTGCCGTGGTGCATGGAATGTTGTCCGTGCTCGGCGTTCCGCAACCGCTGTTTGCCGCGGTGTCCTGAGGACCGAAGGCATCCAGGGCTGTAGCTTGGACTCCAGTAGTTATCGCAGCTGATGCCGGATATTTGGTCATCAGTTGAACCTCGGGAGAATTCGGCTGCGCCGTCTGGGCAAAAGCCACGAATGCCGGGTCTTCATATTGGTAAACCTGGTTGCCTGTGGAAGTTGTAGATAAGTACGGCTCCCATCCGACGAAGAAATAGAATTCATGTTTTGGAATGACGGGACCGCCCACGCCGAATGACATGTTGTTGGTGTGGTAGGGAGCCACCGCTGTCGGCTGCGGAGTGCCGAATTCACCGCGTGCGTTGAGCCCTTCATATTGATAATATTCGCTGGCGGAGCCGTGGTACGCAGTGGTTCCGGATTTTGTCGTCATCACCGTTTGTAAAGAGGAGACTCTTCCGTAATCCACAGCGTAGGTGTTCGTCTGAACGGTCATTTCCGAAATTGCATCCGAATTGGGCACGAGCGCCAACACACCCTGATTGACATCGATGTTGATGTCCAGTCCATCGAGAATGTAGAGATCTGAGTTCCTTCCCCGGCCGCCGGCGCTGACATCGGGCCCCGCGGTAAAGAAGTTGTTGGCTGTCCCCGCGCCGAGCCCGGTGACTCCCGGGGTCAACGAAATCAGGACAGTTGGATTCAAGGCGAATAGGGGAAAACTCTGAAGCTCCTCTGTTTCCAGCGTGAGTTCGTTGCGGCTGTCGGAGACATCCACCAGGGGAGCCTCGCCGGTGACGACCACGTTGGTCGAGGCGCTTGCCACCGTCAACACGACCACGATATTCCGGTTCTCATCGGTGCGCAGCACGAAGTCTACCTTGGTCTCGGAAAACCCGGAGGAAGTTGCGGTCACTTGGTATTTTCCGGGCGCAAGGCTTAGAAAGTGATAAATCCCAGCGCCGTCGGCGACGGTCGACTGCTGTACCTGCGTGTCCACATTCACCAGGGTAACTGTGCTCCTCGGGACTGCCGACCCCGACGAGTCCTGGACATCGCCCTGAACGCTTGCGGTGAATTGGGCGAATGCGCTCGGCGAGGTCATCGTCAACGCCAGCCCAAGTATGATGCTCAAACTTACTGACAACCTTTTCATGCGGTCTCCTCCAGTTGATTCTCTCCTGATGTTTTCCGCGCGCCGCTGTGTGCATTTGCCGCGCGGCTTTGGTTTGCAATCAATCGCCCGGTTCGTCGTTTGCGGCTTACTTCCCTGTTATGACTGAAGAATGGAGAACTGAATCAGCTCAAGAATCATAACGCTTAGGTTTTCTCCTCTGGCAATGCTTTGACCGTTTGTCTGCCGCAACTCCATTTGGGGTTTGTCTGGTGAATGGGCCCAGTCTGTACACGAAAATGGCAGAGCACAACCAGCGCAACGATGGTAAGCATGGGCTGATAGGGCTGTCAACAAGAAAATTGGCCGTCCATACAATTGCCCCATACTCGCCCCGGGAGTGCCTTTCGGCGAGACCGGAAAACGCGCCTTCTTTTCCTTGACAAGGCCTCTGGAAGCGGCTTAATATGCCTTGGAAGTCGAATCGCTTAGATTTCGTTGGCGCGATGGACGACTGTGATCTTCAAGATTTCATGGACGTTGGCTAACGGGACCACGGGGGCGGGATAATGACCAGGTGCGGGGGCTACCGGAAAGACGGGTTACCTGTAACTGACCGATTTCACGATCTCACATGAGTAGCGGATACTCAGGCCAGGCCAATTCCGCGCGGAGCTAGAATGGACCGGAGAGATTTCGTCAAAGGGGCTAGCGCATTGGCGCTCTCAAGCCAAGCCTCGCGGGTGGCAGCGGTCCCTTTGCTCATGCGCCGTCTTCGTGCGGCCGAGTCCTCCGGCCAACCCGGCCAAGACATTCCAAATTGGGCGGACCAGACATACAAGCCGCAGGCCGCCGCCTCTTCTTACTTCATCGATCCTCCATGGGGCTACCTTCCGGCCAACGTCTACAACCCGGACGAGCACATTGGCTGGGAAGCCGATATTCAGATGGAAGGCGCCTGGCTTGAAATCGCTTTTCCTCAGCCTCGGCCGGTGAAGGAACTGTGGATTCTGGGCAAGCCTCTGCCGCGGGATGTTGTCGGGGCGGACCCTTATTTGGCAACCCACTCGCGCACCGATTTCTATGCGCCTCCGCGCCGCATCCGCTGCAGCGCGGCCGGAGGACAAACCACAGAAGAGCTGCGGGATTCGAAAAATTACCAGATCGTGCAGTTCTCCACCGAACAGGATGCGGCCTCAATCCGCATACTTATCGAAACTGCGTGGGCTCGTCCCGGCGCTAAGGAAACCGGGCTTGGCAAGGTGAAGGTCTTTCCGCGCTCCCACCCGCCGGGATTCGAGATCGATATCCATGCCATGTACGACGATAGAAATGGCAACGCGGAGCAAACCGCGACCATTGAGATTGTCAATCCTGGCGACCATGTTGACGGCGCCCGCCTGGTCGTCTCTCAGGGTCAGAAGGTGCTCAGGGAGATGGCCCTTGCGCCGATTCCCATGCGCTCCGTAAGCCGTCAGCCCATTTGGATTCCGGCGCTGTTTGAAGACGCGGAGATGACCTTTGCGATCAAAACCGGCGCGGGAACCTTTGGCGCCGCGCGCACCCTGCACGTGCCTTCCTATCGCTCCTTCTTTGACGGCGGCGTATTCGCCCTGAACTGTACCTGCCACAACGATCTCGGCTGGTTAGACACTCAAAGCAAGACCGCCGACTTCCGTTCAGAGAAGATTATCCTTCCGGCATTGGCACTGCTGGACGAATATCCAGCCTTTCGTTACTCGATCGAATCCACCGCCTACTTGATGGAATTCCTGGAAAGGCACCCGGAAAAGCGCGAGCAGCTCCATGAGCTGATGCGGCAGGGAAGGTTCAGCTGCGGCGCAAGCTACGTTCAGTGCCAGGAGGTGCATGTCGGTCCGGAGAAGCTTGTGCGGCAGTTTTACTATGGGAGACGCTGGTTGCGCGATAACTTCCCTGGTGTGGACTCGCAAATATATTACAAGACCGATCCCCCCGCCCTCACCATGCAAATGCCCCAGATCCTGAAAAAAGCGGGAATCAAATATCTAATCCAGGGACGCATGCCATTTGGCTTTTACCGCTGGGCCTCGCCTGATGGGTCAATCGTCTTTGCCTATGGACTGACCGCCACGTCATTGGTCGACCCATTGGATCCGGTGACGAATGAGGGCTGGCTCAAGTTCTCTGAACAGCGGCAAGACTATTACGCGGCACATGACATTCCTCCCCAATTCATTTACGACTACTGGTTCGACTATTTCATTCCCCAGCCCGAGCTGCCGTCCTATGTCCATGAACAGAACGAAGCGATGCAGCGGTTTGCAGCGGTCTGGAACGCGCACTTCGCATCGGACCCGAGCCGGCAGATCCATCCTCCGCAAATGGCCTTTACCACCCTGGAAGAGTTTTTCAATGGGCTGACGCGGCGACCTTTGAACATTCCCACCCTCAAAGGCGATTGGCCTCTGAATTGGGCCTACTACGATGAGCCCGGCCATCGCGAGGGCCTGATCGCAGGCAGGCTGGCCCACAACCGGCTCTTGATG
The DNA here is from genome assembly GCA_003139795.1 of Acidobacteriaceae bacterium. Taxonomy (GTDB): domain Bacteria; phylum Acidobacteriota; class Terriglobia; order Terriglobales; family Acidobacteriaceae; genus Telmatobacter. Next base: position 8,758 of record PLGM01000346.1, read on the forward strand.
GCGGAGCGCCTTTTCGCCGGCCTGAGTCTTACTCAAGGAATCGCCGCCTATCCACAACATGCATTCACTGATGCATGGATGACAAACTGCTGGCCCGATCACGGCTGGGGTGGAAACAGAGGCATCGAGACGGACGCCGTTTTTGTGAACGCCTACGAGAAATCTCTCAGTATGGCTGACGATATCCTTGCGCAGGCCGGAAGAAAGCTGTGTGAAATCACAGCGCGGCCTTCTCCCCACCGCCTTTCGGTTGTGGTCTTCAATCCTTTATCGTGGGAACGCTCGGATGTGACCGAGGCGCGGTTCTCCAAGCCGGCATTGTGGCGCGGCTTCACGCTCAAAGACGATTCCGGATCAGCAGTGCCGTTCGAACTCATCGGCGGCAACGACCACGAGAACGATTATCGGATCGCCTTTGTTGCGGAACGGGTTCCATCGGTGGGGTACCGGACTTTCTATTTGGAACACGGAGAGCCATCCCCGCAACCCGTGAATCTCAGTGGTTCGACCATCGAAAACGATTTCTTCGATCTGTCATTCGGTCCGGGCGGCATCCACCGTCTTCACCACAAGCGGCTGAACTGGGAAGTATTCAACACCGACAAATTCGACGCCGCGGAAGTGCTACAGTTTAATGCACTCGGCTTTGCCTGGGACGATCCGGAAATCGTTGCCACACAGGACTTCGATAAGACGAGCAACCATTCGTTCACATTCCGCTCGTTTTCGAAGACACCTCTGCGCACCATGGCTGTGCGCGAGGCCGCTTTCCGGCATTTCACATTGCGCCAGTCTGTCTTCCTTTATGAGCGTTTGGCCCGCGTGGACATCACCATCGAGTTGATCGATTGGGATGGACAAAAGGAGCGCGAACTCAGAGTTGTGTTTCCCATCAATGTCGAACACGCTCACCTGAATTATGAAGTGCCGTTTGGCACAGTCGAGTTCGGCAGGGACGAGCTTAATGTTTCGCTCCTGCCCACGGACACTTACCGCAATTTCGACCGCAACCCATATGGCGCTGAGTGGATTCTCCCTTTCCGAGAGGCTATCAATTGGATCGACGCATCCGATAACAACTACTTGGGCCGCGGTTGCTTGCTTGCGTCCGACATGACAGTTCATCTCTTTAACGATCAATCGGATGACCCTTCTCGCTTTCCGTTGCTCCAACACGTTCTCCTCTCCACGCGGAAGAGCCAGGCGTGGAATCCTGAAAACTGGTTCACTCAAGAGGGCACGCATGTCTATCGAATGTCGATCTTGCCTCACGCGGATGATTGGCGCGCGCGATATCATGAGGCGATCGGCTTCAATTTCCCACTCCTTTCGTTTGCGAGTCCGGTGAGCGGCTCCCAGGCCGGAGGCCTTCCTGATTCCGGCCGATTCTTCGCGTTGCAACCATCCAATCTCGTGCTCACGGCTCTCAAGAAGGCTGAAAACAGCGAACAGCTTGTCGCTCGCTTCTACGAAGCGGAAGGGTTCGCATGCGAAGCCAGCCTGCGCTTCGCAAAACCCGTCAAGCGGGCGCGGCGGGCGAAACTGATTGAAGATGACGAGGAGCCCTTGGCGATCGATCCGGAGGGAGCGGTACACATCTCCGTAGGGCCTTGGGAGATTGTCACCGTCAAGATTGCTTTATGACACTCCACGGAGTAAGAGGCCGTGGTAAGGGCTACGCGAAACATGCTCTGTGAATCTGTTGGACATTCGTTAGCATCTACGGTGACACGACTGGAGGGCGGAAAATGAAAGCATTGGTAAAGAGCCGGGCTGAATGCGGCCTATGGCTGGAAGAAGTTCCAGAACCCGCCATCGGCATCAACGACGTGCTGATCCGCATTCGATACACAGGTATCTGCGGCACCGACGTGCATATCTTCCAGTGGGATGACTGGGCCCGGAAGACAATCCCTGTACCGATGATCATTGGACATGAATTCGTTGGTGAGATCGTCGAAGTCGGCTCGAACGTAAATGATTTCCGTCGCGGGGACATCGTCAGCGGGGAGGGCCACGTGGTTTGCGGCCGCTGCCGGAACTGCCTGGCGGGGAGACGGCATCTCTGCGCGCAAACGCTGGGCGTCGGCGTGAACCGGCCGGGTGGTTTTGCTGAGTTGATTGCGCTGCCTATGACCAACATCTGGCGGCATGACCCGAAGATCGATCAGGAAGTGGCGGCTATCTTCGATCCCTTCGGCAACGCCGTCCATACCGCTCTCTCCTTCCCGGTTCTCGGCGAAGATGTGCTCATCACTGGAGCTGGGCCAATCGGCATCATGGCGCTTCCAGTGGTGCGACATGCGGGAGCGCGGCATGTGGTCATTACCGACGTGAATCCATTCCGGTTGGAACTAGCCAGGAAGATGGGCGCCACGCTGGCGGTGAATCCAACCGAGACAACCATTGCAGTGGTGCAGAAACAGTTAGGGATGCTGGAGGGGTTTGACATCGGCCTGGAAATGTCTGGGAACTCCCAGGCATTGCACGACATGATCACCAACATGAGCCACGGAGGCAAGATCGCCATGCTTGGCATCCCCGCTAAAGAGTCATCCGTGGACTGGCGGCAGGTCATCTTCAACATGCTGACCATCAAGGGCGTTTACGGACGGGAAATGTATGAGACCTGGTACAAAATGTCCGTGATGCTCGAATCGGGCGTAGATATCTCGCCTGTCATCACGCATCGATTCGCCTATAACGATTTTCAACTGGGCTTCGAAACGATTATTTCAGGCCAGACCGGCAAGGTGATTCTGGACTGGACGAGCCTTGCTTGAGCCTACCGGTTACCCGTTTGGACACTTTGCAGAGCGGCATCTGAATTGTTCCGATAATCGTATGCTGAGGACGGCCCAGGAATCACAGTCGGGAGGAAGAACATTCATGTGCATGAAGTCTTTTTTTGCGTTTCTCTTTGGCCTGTCGGCTTCTGTTGGTGTCTTTGCCGCGCAGACCGGGCCAGGCTCCAATGCGGACTTGCCAACTATCACGCTTGATAGTCCCGTCCAGATCACTCATAGTGTTCGCATCGCGCCTGGTCTGTACCACCTCCCCGTGCCCGATGGGAGCGCCGTGATCGAGATTGCAGCGGACAATGTTGTTCTCGACCTTAGCGGTGTAACGATCGAAAGCGATGCCAAGAATGCTTGGGATCGCGTGGGGATTGGAGTTCACACCAAGGGCCACAGCCACATTTTCATCCACGGAGGGACAGTACGCGGGTATCGGTTCAATGTCTTTCTCGAAGGCGAAGCCGGAGCAGGTTCAGACATTAAAGTTGTTGGAACTACCCTCAGCGGGAGCCGGGCTCAACAACTCCTCTCAACCGAAACGCATTTCGATGTTCGCGATTGGGTGAACATCTTCGATCTTGACGCATGGGAATCCTATGGGGCCGGACTCTATTTGAAGAATCTCAACGATGTCTGGGTGGAACACGTCGACGCGCATGATGCGCAGAACGCCATCATGATTGCGCGCACGACGCAAGCTACTATCTATCAATCGGATCTCTCGCGAAACTCCGGATGGGGTATCGCCCTCTATGGATCTTCCCAGAACAATCTCCTCAACAATCACGCGGATTGGAACCTTCGCTGTGAAGGAAAGTCATATTCTGCAGGTTGTGATTTCGCCGGCATCCTTCTCATGGAAGGAAGCAACCATAACAGAATTGTGGGGAATAGCTTTACGCATTCGGGTGACGGATACTTCCTGAGCAAATCACCTCGTGGAAACCCGAGCGAATCCAATTACGTCGCCTTCAACGACGGAAGCTACTCGTTCCATAACTCCTTTGAGTCCGTCTTCACGGCTGGGGACCAGTTCTACCACAATGCGGCTCGTCATAGCGACTACGGATTCTGGTTGAGCTTTTCGCGCGATACATCGGTTATCGACAATGACATTGAGGGTTCGCGGCACGATGGCATTGCGATCGAACATGGCGAGAATAACTCATTCATCCGAAACCGCATCTCTACGAGCATGGAGTCTGGAATCAGGTTGTTCCGCAGCGGCAACGCGTCGGAGCCGAGCCGCGGATATGCAGTTCTCGGCAACGTGTTCACGGGAGACAAGGTCGCCATCCTCGTTGATCGAACAGAAGATGTAACGATTCAGGACAACGAGTTTATTGACGACGGCGATGGTGTCAAAGTCGAAGGGGCTGGCGAGGGGATTCGCTCTACTGCAAACCGGGTTGCCCGGCATCAGCCATGATGGAAGGAATGCCATGACGAGCCATATCGAATGCATTCTTCTCATCGCGCTCTCCAGCCTCGTTCAGGCAGCCTTTGTGTTGCCCATCAGGTATTTCCGTGGGTGGAGATGGGAACAGATGTGGGTGGCGCAGGCCATCGCTTGTGGATTCTGGGCTCTGCTTTGGGCTTGTATGTTGCCTCGTGAAACCTGGCGTCTGGCTGCCGCCTTGCCGCTCAGTCACTGGATTCTCTGCTACGCATTGGGAGTGCTCTGGGGAGTAGGCGGAGTGGCCTACGGACTTACACTGACGCGCTTGGGAATTTCGTTTGCATACTCCTTTGTCTTCGGCGTCACGATCTTGGTTGGGGCTCTCCTTCCCTTGCCGTTTGACCCCGCGCAAAGACTTCTCCGGCCATATGCTTTTGCAGAAGGAATCATCTTAGGCTTGATTGGAACCGCCGCTATCGGCATTGTCCGCCGCGGGCATCGCGAAGACGACCTGATGGCGCTCCCCTTTCCCCCGCCGCGTTATCGGTGGGCTATCTTCCTGGCAGTTTTGGCTGGAGCCTTCTCGGCCTGCTATGGCCTGGCGTTCAGCGTGCGCGCGGATGTCTTGACTTCGTTGATAACTCGCGGTGTATCTCCCACCTCCGCGCCGTTGGTGGTGGCACTGCCCCTATACATCGGCTCCGCCAGTTTTGCCGTCCCGTTCGGGCTCATTTGCGCCAACCGTACCGGGAGCCTTGGCCTGTTTGCGCGCCGCGGAGACTTACGGAACCTGTCTCTGTCCCTGGCCATGGGCATTTGCGGAACCTGTGGGTCATTACTCTACGGCTGGGCCATCAGCGCCCAGGGTCATCTCCCATCTAACATCTCCTATTGCATTTTGACCATCCTCTATGTCGTCGCGGGGAACGGATTGGCATACTTCACCGGAGAATTGCGGCGCCGGTCTTTTGCCGCCAACGCCACCATCCTCGCAAGCCTGGCTTGCCTTATGAGTGCAGTATGGCTTCTGCGGACGGGCTAGAAACAGTTTCACAATGCCAAACGGGGTCGAATCAACAGCGCGCAAGGACGCGCACAGGCGGTAGAGCGGTTAGGGAACTTCCGGCGAACTCTCTAATGCGCCAGTTGTGCGGGTAAGGTGGAGAGAGAAGACAAATCGGGATGAGGCACTTGATGATTCACCTCGGAGGTCCACCCGCAGTCCATATAAGGCCCCCGCCTTTTCGTGAATGCAGAAAGGCAGGTCGAATTCAAATGGAGGTAAGCTGGAATGCCGAGCATTGACGATGTAGCTAAGTTAGCGGGCGTGTCGACGGCTACGGTCTCTGCTGTCGTTAACGGGCAAGAGATTGTGAAGCCGCGAACCAAGAGAAGGATCCTTGACGCGATTCACACGCTCAAGTATGAGCCGAACTTTTATGCTCGCACCCTGGCGCGCGGGCGATCCAACATCATTGGCGTCGTTATCTCTGACATTCTGAATCCATTCTTTGCCGAGATTGCGCAGATCGTTCAAGAAAATGCCATTCGCCGCGGATACCAGGTGCTCATCTCAGTAACTGATTTTTCCGTTGACCGCCTGAACGATGCGATCAAGTACATGATCGGGATGCGCATCGACGGCATACTCATCATGACCTCGGAGATGGATGACAAAGTTCTGAAGATTGTCCAAGAGAGAAAGATTCCAGCCGTCTTCGAGGATGTTGGCACCGTCAACGCGACCACGTCGAACCTGCGGATCGATTATGAGGGAGGCATCTATCGCGCGGTTCGGTGCCTTGTGGAACTCGGACACGAGAGGATTCTGTTCGTGCAGAATCCACCCATGTCGCTGCAGCCCGAGCAGATGTTCTCGCACCGGGTACGGGCAGAGGCGTTTCAAGCGGCGGTGGATCGCTTTCCCAACTTGACAGCGCACAAGTTTGCCGGTTCTGGTAGATCGCCGTTTCAAGCCGGTGTAGACTGCGCACGGCAGATACTGCAGCGTTTTGATATTACTGGAGTGGTTGCAAGCGCAGATCCACACGCAGTGGGACTCTTGCGCGGCTTTCAGAGGGCGGGCAAGAAGGTGCCCGGCGACATTTCCATTATTGGCTTTGATAATAGTAACCTCTGTGAATATACAGACCCCCAGCTTGCAAGTGTGAATATTTCCAGGAAGGAGATCGCGGAAAGTGCGGTGGAGACTCTTCTCGGAATGATTGAGCAAAACCGTCCCGGCGTGGAAATTCACATTCCAACCGAGCTTGTTTTGCGCGAGTCTGTAGGAAGACCCCGCAGCCCTTAATACTATAGATGTCGTATTTGCCGATCTGAAAATCGTATTGGGTCGATTCTCAGGTGGTTGTAATTGAGGAGCGTACAACTGACGGGAGCGAGCACCGAATGTCACGAGTTGTTATCGAGAGAATGCAAAGTTGTGAGGTGGCGTAAGCACGACGCTTTACCGCAAGGAAATGCTCTACGCAATGCGGGCAGCGATGCGATTGGGCGTCGGAGACGCAGCTCAAGCGCTCTCGGAAAGGGTCTGGGAAGTGCAGAATTGCATCCGCCACTTTGGGCGAAGATTTGGACGTGCCAGTGTCGGCAGCATATTGCTAGTCAAGGGACTGGAATTCGACCATTCAGTGATCGTCCATCAGGCAACGATGACGAACAAGGACTGGTATGTGGCTCTGACCAGAGCGTCTAAGACCATTCGCGTCTTGGCACCTTCTCAGCTGCTGATTCCCCACAAACGCCAGGGTGACCGCCAGCCGCTTAAAACAATCCTTTAGTTTCGGATAAAAGGGCGCCGTTCCTTTGCCGCCACGCTCAACGCGGACGGTCGATTCCGGTTGTCGCACTCAGTGAATTCAATCGGGCGAGAATCTAATCGGCGACCGAGCCGGGAGTACCCGGCGAAACCCTTACTGTTGAAAATGGGACAGAAGCGTGTGTGGGGCCAAACGCGGGAAAGCCCGCAGGGAAACACATCAAGCACGGCCCGAAGCGGGCGGGAAGGCTTTCGTAGAATTTGGACGTGCGGAATCGACTTCCACCCCGGTATCAGGGAATTGTTATTCCCTGATACCGGGGTGATAATTCCCTGTTCCGTTTTGCACATGAATCATGCGTCTATCCTAAGAACTCGCTTGGAATCAATGCTTTATGGAATCAGGCCGGTAAAAATCAGCCGAGAATTCGCAAAATTCCCTGTATTTTTCCCTGTTAGCAGGGAATTTGACCAGAGAACGGTTCCCACCAGACTCAGTCCACCGCCAGCGAGTCAAGTTATTTATTAACAATTACTTACGACCTTTGAATCTCCCCAGTTTCCGCGCTATTTCCGCACAAATGTTCCATTGGAGAATTCCTCTCCGAGTAGTCAATCTCCCTTTGAGTCGCCCTTTTCTCTGGTCTACCAGAGAGCAGTGGAGCTTTTGATCCATCTCTTGACCTGCGTATTCCGGTCGATGTGGGCCGGTGATTCCATTCGATGTGGGCCACTGATTCCGGTGTGATGTGAGCCGGGATTCCGTTCTGATGTGGGCCGCATTTTTTGTTTCACCGTAATCGTGGCCCACATGGCGTAATCGCGGCCCACATCGAATGGAACGATGGCCCAGATCGAAGCCAAAGCACACTTCACCTTGGAAGGCGTAGCCATCGCAAAAAAGGGGACACACCTTCTAACTGTCTAACGTGCGATGGGTTTTTGGGGCTTCTCGGCGCTGCCCAACCGTGCCGGAGCGCGGCGGCCGCAACACTCATCGCGCGGTTCCTTCTGATGGATTGCGCAACGTTTCCACTCGCAACGGAGGGGCGGCCACTCGAACTGATCCGTGATCACGATGAAGCAAGCTTTTACACGCCTCCATCGCATTCATTTCGTTGGTTCTCATGGATTGCCACAAGCGGGCAGGTTCGTTGTGCTCGACTTTGCCTTGATAAAGGCCCAGATGAAAGACATGGATTTAAGGGGGGGGTATCGACTCAAGAGGTGGAAAGTCAACGTGAGCTTGAGCGCCGGTCGACGACAGAAAACCAAGGAGACAGTCAACAGTACCATCGGGTTTCAACTTTGCTTGTGCGTGACATGCCACGCATGAGGAAGAGTATGCAAAGCGGCCTTCAATCTGGGAGTTTGCGAGAAGAACTCTACTCGGAGTCTCCCCAGCCGGCCTGTGTAGCACGACCTGGGACCCGTGCAGTCGATAACCAGTCCATTCATCCGAAAGTCCAAGCCTCATAAACATCTTCCTAACACTTGGAGTAAGGGCGCCCGGGTGATTGGGAACGAGCGAAGAGCAATCGGAGGTTGGTTTGCATCCAGATGAATCGTGGCAGCTGTCCCCCGGCAGGCAGGGATAGTTGTTTCCGGCCCACTCCCATGTTCCCCAGGTCCACTCCGGAAGCGCGTTGGTCATGATGTGGAGAGCAACCAACTTGTACTCGTTATGATTCTGATCTCGATTCTTGTGAACTGGAATGGCAGGATCGGAATCATTTACCTTCACCCATATGGCTTTCACCTCGATGGATCCCGAATTGAACTTGATGGCCTGACTCGGGTTCCGATGAAACCAATCCAGTATCCCCTCCCGAAACCAGAGATCGCGCGATACGATCGAATCAAACGAACGCTGGTTGCGCCGAACCTCTTCTCCATTGTCGGGAACAACGGGTGGAATTGTGGCAAATGCCGGCTGGATCGGAGACGCTTCCTGCGGAAGAGACTGCAGGTGCAGCATGAAAGTGGCCAGCGGGTCCTGTCCAAGATGCAACCTGCGTGAGACGTCCTTGCAGCGGCAGCTCCAAATTGGACGGTTGCCTTCTTGTGGATGTTCCGGGAAGGTAAAATCGTCGTCAGCCCAGGTCTCCCACTCTGCGTTGACTATCCTCCCTCACTGGGCGCGTTGCGCGCCGCCCTGAAGTCGGCAGGTTTTCTGCTTAAATTCTGGATCTGCCTGCATCAGGGAATTTCAATTCCCTGATGCAGGGGTGATAATTCCCTGTTCTGTTGTGCGCATGAATCGAGCGTTTAGTGAGCGAACTCGCATAGAATCAAGGCCATAGAGAGTCCAAACGGGATAATCCAAGTGGAGAATCAGCGAAATTCCCTCTTATTTTCCCTGTTAGCAGGGAATTCAATCCAGAGAAGGGTTCGCTGGAGACTGCCCCCACCGCCACGCATAACAACGTAAAGTATTGATTTTATTGCCATACACAACAAGCCAAAGCAATGATTCGCAAAATCGAGATGTGCCCTGTGCCCTGTGCCGCCCGGCCCGGCTATAGCGGTTCTCCAGTTCTGGGCAATCCTTACAGGGTTGGGTAAAAAATACACGGGCAGAGGTGTGAGCGCTAGGAGTCTACTTGACTTAAGGGTCTTGTTTTCAGATGGTTGGATCCGAATGGGTGTTTGGTCCCGTGGATGCTCCTGGGTATTACGCGGGAGTGCCGGTTCGACCGACGGTTTTCGCCCGGCAGGCGAAAAGCCTGGCGGAAGAGAAGGAGCGGGACCATGAGCATATATCGACTTGGAGCACTGGGGTTGGCGGCGAGTTTGGCGGTGGCGGGCGCGACAGGTTGCGCAACCAAGAATTATGTACGCACGCAGACGACGCCCCTGGTGGAACATACCGACCAACTGGACGCCAAAACGGCGGCGAACAACCAGCAGATTCGTGGCGTGGACGACCGGGCGCAGTCGGGCATCAAGCAGGCGCAGGGATCGGCGGACACAGCCACCCAGAACGCGCAGAACGCGAGCAAGGCGGCAGGCGATGCCCAGATCGCAGCCTCCGACGTCGTACATCGCGCGGATTCGCTGGACAGCGTGGTGAAAGGGCTGGACAACTACAAGCCTGTGGCCAACGTGACTGTCAACTTCGGATTCGACAAGGCGGTGCTGACCAACGACGACCGCGATCAGTTGGACAGCTTTGCCGCGCAGCTTGGTTCGGCCAGGAGCTACATCCTGGAAGTGACCGGCGGAACGGATTCCACCGGGCCGGCGCAGTACAACTATGAGCTGAGCCAGCGTCGGGCGGATGCCGTGGTGCAATACCTGGCGTCGAAGTATGGGATTGCCGCGCACCGGTTTTATCTGATCGGGATCGGCAAGGACAAAGAAGTGGCGCCGAACACGACCGCGGAAGGGCGGAGGCAGAACCGGCGCGTTGTGGTGCAACTGCTGTCGAATATGAGCGATCAAGGCACGCAGTCCGCGTCGAACCAGGGCGGGGCGCGGTAGGGTTTGCGAACAGTCTTGACCCCGGCAAGCGCCTGGCGAGAAAGAGGGCCGATGCCATGGCGGGATCGGCCCTTTTCCCGTGGGTGCGAGTTCCCGGGGTGCGATGCGCCGGTCGAGGATCAAGCTGCAGAGATGAGGCGGATTCGTCCTCGGCGATGGAAAGGGAGTGCCTGGTGGTCCTCGGGCCGATTATCGACCAGGGTGGCAGCTGGTCGGTTTCCGAATTGCTCGTCACTCGACCGCAATCCGTAACCTCGACGAAGATTAGCAGGCCGCGCTTCTCAGAGAGATTGCGAACTCAGATTGGGATGGCGATGACGTTGAACCTCTGCTTGGTGCGACTGAACTGTACATGCCAAAGTCCGGTCGGTCCTTTCATGAAACGCATAGGCAAACGTGGGAGCAGTTTTGCTTTGATGTGCGTAACTACCCGCAAACCGCTATACCGTTCGACGAGTTCATTCGAGAGGAACTGGCGGAATCCGATGAAGGACTTCCTGCGGGAATGCTCCTCTTTCGAGCGAGACCTGAATTTAAGCTAGACGAAAATGATAAACGGCTTCCTTGAAGAGGAAGGGAAACAGGCGCTCCTCCGCCAAACCTGGCCATCCGTTTCAAACCGGCTTTCAGTTTGGTTAGCGGATGATGTGCCAAAAGTGCCAGATGCCGAAGAAGCAGAATGTCATTACAACTTCCAGACCGATTGCCACAAGGAAGCCTTTTGCGCAACTTCCTTCCTTCGCACTGGATGCGGACAGGCAGTCAGTTTCTTCGGCGAAAAAAGGGGCCTTACAATCGAATGGCGCCGATACAGAACCGGCATAAGCATCCCCGAGCATAGAGGCCGTCGGATACATTGTTTTCTCTCCTTGTGCGGCTCTTTGAAGCCTGTCCACGTCTGAATGATTAGCTAGAGTTAAAAAAATTGAAATACCACTTAGACCTTACTTGGTGAGAAGCGGGTGCTATGGGCTTGCCACGAAAGTGGTAAGTGGGGAGAAACTGTGGCGTGGCGGGCGCCCCAGATTTCACGGCGGAATTGACGCAGAGGTTCTGCAACTAGCGAGGCACGGCAGAGCAGTGGATCAAGGAAGGCAANNCGGCTGGTGCTGCCGAAGGGAATCGGAACGTGGTCGTTGACCAGCATGCAGCAACGGCTGGTGAAGACCGGTGGGCGGCTGATAAAGCACGCCCGTTACTACTGGTAATTGCTGGCGGAGAACCATCTCACGCGGCGCATGTTCGGAGGCAGCTGCGCCGGATGGAGGCTTTGCCGCTGCCAACTGACCAGGTTCGGCAGGCAGGCGAAACCAATCTGGACGGAGGAGGGGAGTTGACGAAGAAGTGTCCGAGAAATCGCCTGAATACAACGCGATACCCGGCTCTTGTGTCCCGGAGACGGCCCTTTCCGGTCTACCCGAGCCTTGGGGAGGGAAACGGATGCAAAAAGGAATGCCAGCGGAGGCAATCGGGGTGCATTTGGCCGGTTGCCGCGAGGCAAAATGGAAATTCCGGTTAACAGTGTTCTCTTTTGAACAGATTGCTCAAACCTAGAACTGTCAGGCTTCTCACCAACCTGGGCCTACGCAGGTCCGGCGCCAGGAAGTGGCGCACGTCGCGGCGGCTCGTGAAGCGTTCCCTCCAGGCTGCCGCCATCCCTACAATTCAGCCCACGGACTTCAAAATGAGTCTAGATCGACGTGGGCGCTTACCAAAGGCAATATATCAAGGAGGAAGCGTAATGAAAAAGGCGTTCTTGTTGATTTGCCTGTTAAGTATGGGCACCCTGGCCTGGGCGCAGACGGCCCCGCCACTGGGTTCTGCGGAGAGCTTTGCGGTCCTGGGAGCCTCAACGGTCACCAATACAGGCGCGACTGTCATCACCGGAGACTTGGGTGTGAGTCCGGGAACTTCATGTACTGGGTTCCCAGCCCCCTGCACTGGCGGACCAGGAGTAGTGAACGGGACGATATACGTCGGCGCGGGCTCTCTCGCTGGCCCGGCCCAGAGTGACGCCGCTATTGCGTACGGCGATCTGGTAGCGGAGGCCTGCGGGACCAACCTGACCGGGGAGATTCTAGGCACCACTCCCGGTGCGGTCACGCTCTCGCCTGGCGTCTATTGTTTTGATTCCTCGGCGCAGTTGACCGGAACCCTCACGCTCAGCGGCAGCGGTGTCTACGTTTTCCAGATGGGGAGCACGCTTACGACAGCGAGCGATTCCTCTGTCGTCCTGACCAACGGAGCGACGGCAGGGGATGTATTCTGGCAGGTCGGCAGCTCTGCCACTCTGGGCACGGGCACCGTTTTTGCAGGAAGCATTCTGGCCTACACCAGCGACACCGTCACCACCGGCACCAGCGTTACCGGCCGGGTCATTGCGCTGAACGGTGCTGTGACGCTGGACGACAACGCGATCACGGCTGCAGCCTCCGTGCTGGGGGCGCCCCCGCCGTGCAAGGACTTCACCACCGGCGGGGGGTTCATCATCGGGCCATCCGGCGGCAAGGCGACCTTTGGCTTTGAAGCTGGATGCAAGTGCGGCAAAGACAGGGACAAAGACAAAGACCAAGACAGCTCGCTGCGTGGGGAGGTCGTTTACCATGACCATGGCATCGACCTCAGGATGAAGAGCACGAGCGTCACTGCATATCTTGAGATGGGACCGAATTCGCGGCGCATCGAAGGCACTGCCGAAATTAACGGGCTGGCCGGCACGTTCCAGATGGATGTGAGCGACAACGAGCGGGCTAAAGACAGCTTCGCTATCCGCCTGTCAACCGGCTACAGCGCCTCGGGTGACGTTAAAGGTGGGCACATCGAGATCCATAGCTGCTGCAACAAAGGCAACGATGATTGTGAAAAGCGCTGCCATAAGGACTGACGATCCTATGGACTGAAACTAACCTGAGGAATGCTCGGAGGCGCGGCCTGTCTCGCGCCTCCCGGCACTCAGGGTTATCTGTTGGAACTCGCGTAAAGCGTTGTGATAGTCCCCGCCATTATCGATGGCGGCGGCGATCTCGTAATAGATGGTTCGTGCTACGACGATCCTAGTCAAGACAACCCTGTTGCTTTCAGTCCCTCAGGATCCCCTCTCCCGACCCCGTTTTTGAAGAGATGCGAATGGCGCTTTCGTGGGCTGCCAGCAGTCCGGTGCGCTGCGGTCGTTGGGGTTCGCGGAGATGGGAGGGAAAGAAGTTCCGCGGCCGCCGGCTGCGCCAGAATGAGCGAGAACAAGCCTCGATCCCTTGAGACTTCATCCAGCTCCCCGAAGCTGTTGGTCGCCGCTTCCGGCAACTACTGGTAGTTTCCAATGAGAACGAACGGCGCCCAGTAGAACGGGTGCGAATATCCGGCTTCGCGCGGCGCATTCGTGGGCTCCCGCGCGGCATTGAAACCGCGCTCGCTTCCGGGAGCCGCTTGCGTGGCGGGTCCGCGCAGGAATGCAAGTTGCGCCTGACGCAATGCTTCCGCCTTGCCGTCGCCCCGATGCTTCACCCAGCGCCCGTAGAAGTCGCTCATCAGCTGGCTGGTGCTGGCGTCGTTCACGTCCCAAAGCGTGGCCATTACCGCTTCCGCATCCTTTTGCTGCGCGATCATTCCCAGGCTGTCCATCTCCATTCCATCCTTCGCCGCATCGCCCTTGGCCGTGCTGCAGGCCGATAGCGTCAGAAGCTGCGTCCCATGGAAGCTGATGGTCGAATCCTCCATCTTCGACAGCGTCAGCGCATAGCCTTCCGCCGCTCCGCTATCTTCTCCGCCCAGCATCAGGTAAGGCTCCTCGCCGCTGCCTGTCTCCTCAACAAAATGGCTGGCAATGTGCACCACGGGAAAGCTCTTGCCTGCGCCCAGTTCGGTCTTCAACGCGGCCAGCGTGAACTGCTCGTTGGGCAGCAGGATTCCCTCCATGGGGCCATGCGATGCGGGCACGGCGGGGTCGTGGACCACCGCATTCAGTTCCGGCATCACGCCGGGCAGCGCCGGCAGGCCGCCATAACTCTTGGACAATCCCATCGCCAGCACCCGCAATCCCGCGGAATTCGCGCCCGAGGAGGCCGTCATATGCCCATAACTCTCGGGAGTAAAGAGAACATTGTTGAAGCGTTCGGCCATGTAGCGATGGCCATCGTAGAGCGCGGCCATGGGCAGATAGCGCAGCACGCCATCGAGCGACCAGAGCAGCGCGGGAACTGTGCCTTGCGCGGCGAGGCCTGCGGCTTGACCTGGGGTACTCGCCGACCTCTGCTCCAGGGCTTTCAACTCTTCTTCCATGGGAGCCGCAACCATGGCATACAACTCCGCCAGGTGAGGCTTGGGATCGGACGTGGGCGAGCGCAGATCGTCGCGCACCTGCAACACCTTGCTGCGCAACTCCGCCGGCGTGGCCTTCAACTCGAACTTCTCCCTGGCGTGGGCCGTCACCACAATCGCATAGGCATGTTGATCGCCCAGCAGCAGCCGAATGCCCATCACCCGAGGGCCCAGTTCCGCGAGCGTGTTTTGCAGGCGGCTTACCTCGGATTTTTCCTTGCTCAATAGAGCATTCGCGTCCTGCGTGCCGACTTTCTGCGCAAGCTCGGGGTAGACCGTGTTCTTGAAAAAGGCCGACACCTCTCCATTTCCAGCTTCGATCTGCGCGTCCAGCGCTTTCAGCCGGGCCTCTTCCTCGGCGGTATGCATGGGCTTGACCAGTAGCGTGGCATACTCCACGCTCAGATCCGCGACCGCCGCCGCCGTCTTCTCGGGAACAGCCAACTCACCCTGTGCCTTCTGCTGGGCTGCGGTCAGCTGGAGCGGCTCAAGCTTGGCGGCGGCGTTCGGGGATGCGCCGCGCACCACTTCCTTCAGTTCCTGCTCCTTCAGCAAATCGAGCACCTGCTCAGCTTCGCCCAGCCGATCCGTCTGCACCAGCAATTCCGCCAGTTCGCGATAGGTGTCCGATTTGGATTGCGCAAAGCCGGTTTTAATGTCCTTATCAAGGCCGGAGATATTCTTGCGGATCTGCTGGAAGGAGTTCACCGCATCCATTCCAAACAGGATTGCAACTTCGGGGCGCTTCTGATCGCGAAAGTAGCTCATCAATGAGGCATCGATCCCGCCTTGCATACCTGGATCGCCGACTTCCTTTGCCAAAGACAAGGCCGCCACTTCATTGCGGAGTGCGGTGCTTCCATCGCCCAGGCTGCCCATTGCCAGTCCGATACACCATAGCGTGTATCCTTCGCCGGAGCGGTTGCCCACCTCGCGCTCAATCGGGAGTGCCTGGTTCAAGTACTCGAGCGCCTTCTGCTTCTGCCCCTGTCTGTAATAGGCCAGGCCGATATTGCTCAGGGACGTTCCCTCACCGCTGCGGTCGCCCACCTCGCGCAGGATCGGGAGTGCCTGGTTGTAGTACTCCAAAGCCTTTTCTTGCTGCCCCATATCGGAATAGATTTTGCCGATGTTGCCCAGGGTCGTTGCCTCGCCGTTACGGTCGCCCACTTCGCGCCGCATCGACAACGCCTGTTTCATGTACTCCAGGGACTTCTCCTTCTGCTTCAGATCGGAATAGACCGCACCGATATTGCCCAGGGTCACTGCCTCGCCATTACGATCTCCCACCTCGCGTTCGATCAGCAACGCCTGGTTCATGTACTCCAGCGCCTTCTCATAGTGGCCCAGAGAGTAATAGACCACACTGATATTGCCCAGGGTCGTTGCCTCGCCGCTGCGGTCGCCCGCCTCGCGATTGATCGGCAAGGCCTGGTTGAAGTACTCGAGCGCCTTCTCATGCTCGCCCCGAGAGTAATAGACCGCACTTATATTGCTAAGGGTCGCTGCCTCACTGCGGCGGTCGCCCACCTCACGCTCAATGGATAAGGCCTCGCCATAGTATTCCAGTGCCTTCTGCTTCTGACCCAGATCGTCAAAGACCGCTCCGATATTGCTCAAGGCCCCTGCCTCGTCGAAGCGGTCGCCCATCTCACGCAAAATGGGTAAGGCTTCGTTATAGTATTCCAGCGCCTTCTGCTTCTGACCCAGAGCGTAATAGACCGCACCGATATTGCTCAGGGTGGCCGCCTCGCCGCGGCGGTCGCCTGCTTCGCGCAGCATCGGCAACGCCTGGTTCAGGTACTCCAGCGCCTTTTGATTTTGACCCAGGTTGGAATAGACCCCGCCGATATTGTCCAGAGTCTCCGCCTCGCCGCGGCGGTCGCCCAATTCGCGCTGCATCGGCAACGCCTCGTTCAGGTACTCCAGCGCCTTTTGATTTTGACCCAGGCTGGAATTGACCCCGCCGATATTGTCCAGAGTCTCCGCCTCGCCGCGGCGGTC
>PLGM01000165.1 GCA_003139795.1 Acidobacteriaceae bacterium
ACGAATCGGCAACGCCTGGTTCAAGTACTCCAGCGCCTTCTGATTTTGGCCCAGATTGGAATAGACCCTGCCAACACCGTTGAGCGCTGCTCCCTCAAACTTGCGTAACTTCAACTCTCGATAGATACCCAGAGCCTGATTGTCAGCAACCAGAGCCTTCTGCATCTCTCCCGCCTGCCAATGCAGTTCACCGAGAGAGAGTAGTTCGGCCGCCTCATCCTTCTGGCTCTTCGCCGCACGAGCCTCGGCCAGCTTCTGCTCATGCTCGCCGATCTGGTTCTAAAGCGTCGGAGCCTGTCCCCAGGCCGTTGGCCCACTCATCAAGAAAGCGGCAGCGGTCAACGCGATGAAGAGCGCCAACCGCGGCTGCCATTTATTACGAATGTAAGTCATATCGTTCCTCGATTCCGTGCAAATGCCCGTATCTCGCACCATCCCGGCCTATGGATTTGTCTCGCTGCCTCCGGGACCGTTCTTCTGCCGCGCTCGTTTCAAAATCTCTGAATCACGGTCAAGGTCACAGTGCTGGTCTGCTCGATGCTGCTCGAAACACCGGTCACGGTCACCGTATAAGTCCCAGCCGTGGTGCCGGGATTCGACGGCGGGCTGCCGCTAAGGAATTGGGCCGTCGCCTCCGCGGGTGTGGCGTCGCAACTAGCGGGAACTGCTTGCGGGACTGCTCTTCGGAGAGGCGAGGCGCACCAATATTTGAGTCGGCCCCCTGAGCCTTTCGTCAGTGCGCTTGGTCACTTGGCGATGTGATTGGAGGAGCAGGTCGATCCCCAAAACTTATCCCCGAGGGCGTGCTGGGCTGGAACGGGCAGCTGCGGTGAGGGGAACCGGCATGATCGCACCAGGAACGTGCGTGTCCCCGGCGCGGAACTCTGCACTCAGCGCCGCTCCGCCCCTGCTCAGGTCTTTCAGGTTTACCTGGAACACCAT
Organism: Acidobacteriaceae bacterium; assembly: GCA_003139795.1. Lineage (GTDB taxonomy): Bacteria > Acidobacteriota > Terriglobia > Terriglobales > Acidobacteriaceae > Telmatobacter. The sequence continues at coordinate 943 of PLGM01000165.1, forward strand.
CTGTACGTCTCTCCTGCGGGAGGTTTACAATGCTGCTTCGACAGGGAAATGTGACCAAAATGTGACCGACCCAAAAATGCTTTCATCTACAAACAATAACTCAGGTCGACTTCAGTTACACCGCGCCGTGGGAGGGCTGCTGGCTGTAAGGCTATTCGTATTAATAGTTTACAGCTTGATTTTGTGGCGATGAATCGGGACTCATAATCCCTTCGTTTTGGGGGGTTCGAATCCCTCCGGGCCCACCAGAATAAATATCTTAGTGTCCATGGTTTCCATCTGCCTCACTGGGAGGCGGAGACTCGTGGTTGGCGGCTATTGAGCTTCATTGAGGGCTCTGGCTGCTGGATTGCAGATCCGCGAGATGGAGGAGCGGAATGGCTGGCATTCGTCACCGGCAGTTCATGCGATTGCTTCTGTCTGTGGTGCTGGCGGCGGCCGGCTTCATGCAATCTTCCGCCGGGTGGGCGCAGACCGGCAAGTTGCAGAGTGAGATCGGCGAGCATGAGCAGAAGTTGGCGGAGGCGCGTAGAAAACTCAAGTTCCGGGAGGAGGCGACGGAACTGAATCTCCTTGGTGAACTGTACCGGCAGGCGGGCAAGCCGCAAAAAGGGCTGGAGTCTCTGAACCAGGCTCTGACCATCGAGCGAAGATGGCGGAGCCGCGGCGGCGAAGCACATACGTTGAACATGATAGGCAGGATCTATACGGACCTGGGGCAGGAGGATAAGGCTCTGGAGCTGTTCAACCAGGTGCTGCCGGTGTGGCGGGAACTGGGAATACGAATGGGCGAGGCGGCCACGCTGACCAACATGGGCCGCGTCTACAACGACCTGGGAAAGCGGGAAGAGGCGTTGAAGTACCTGAACGATGCGTTGCCGATCTGGCGGGAAGTGGCCAACAAGAGCGGAGAGGCGAACACGTTGGACAACCTGGGCCTTACCTACTCAGACATGGGCCAGGGGACGGAGGCGCTCAATTATTTCGACCAGGCGCTGCCCATCTGGCGGGAAGCGGGTGAGCAGGGCGGCGAGGCGCTGACATTGAACAATATGGCCAGAACCTATGCCGATCTGGGCAAGAAGCAGAAGGCGCTGGAGTCCTACAACCAGGCGTTATCGATCTGGCGCGAAATCGGCAACCGCCAGGGCGAAGCAAGCACGCTGAATTACATGGGCCGGCTGTACCGCGACCTGGGGCAGCAGCAGACGGCGCTGGATTATTACAACCAGGCGTTGCCCATCTGGCGCGAAGTGGGAAGCCGCAGTGGAGAGGGGTTGGCTCTGAACGATATCGGCAGGGCCTATGCCGACATGGGTCAAGCGCGAAAGGCGCTGGAGTACTTCGACCAGGCGTTGCCCATCTGGCGCGAGACGGGGAACCGGCGCGGCGAAGCGGCGACGCTGAACAACATGGGCCGGGATTATTCCGAACTGGGAGAGGCGGACAAGGCGCTGGAGCTTGACACCAGGGCGCTGCCGATCTGGCGCGAAGTCGAGGACCGGCGCGGCGAAGCGCTGGCGCTGCTGACCATCGGCTGGGCTTACTCGGCGCGGAAGGAGACGCTGAAGGCGCTGGCCAGCGAACTGGCGGCACTGTCCCTGACCAAGGCCGCGGGCGATCCGGAGATAGAGGGCGGGATTGAGACTTCGCTGATGATCGGCTTCCGCAATCAGCATCGCCGCGAGGAAGCGATCTTTTTCGGGATGGAGGCTGTGAACTCCTACCAGCAGATTCGCAGGAATATCTCCGGGCTGGATAAGGATCTGCAGGCTGGATTTGCGCAATCGAAGTCGGGCGCCTATCGCGTTCTGGCAGAGCTTTTGGTGCAGGCCGACCGGCTCGGCGAAGCCGAACAGATTCTCGATCTGCTGAAAGAACAGGAGTTGAAAGACATTGTGCGCGGCACCGCTCCCGATGCCGCGGCTAAAATCGAGTTCCTGAAGCTGACCGCCGCGCAGCAGAAGGCGCAAAGCGAGTTGGAGACTCCAGAAAAGATGGCCGTAGCGTTGACTGACCCGTGCATGGAATATGCCGGATTGCAAGCCAAAGCGACGCGCACCCCCGAGGAAGACGCTCGAATGAAAACATTGAGCGCGAACATTGAGCAGGGAATCAGAGAAATCCTGGCCTTCTTCGCCAACACCATCGATCCGGAACTGGAGCGGAAGCCCGGCGCCGATAAAGAGAACGGAGTTCCCGTCGGCGAGAACTCCACGCAGAGCTATCTGCAGAACACCCTGGCAAAACTGGGACCGCGCGTGATGGGCATCCGTCTGCTGCTGGGCGAGGATCATGCTTACGTAATTGTGGTGACCGCCGGCACGCGAAAGAAGTTCGAGTTGAAGGCCACGCCGGCCGGGTTGCGCAGCAAAGCGTTCGAGGTGCTGGAAACTCTTGACTCACGCACGTCCGATCCCAGGCCGCATCTGGAGGAGCTGTATGCAATGGTCGTGGCTCCCATCGAAGATGAGTTGAAAACCCTGGAAACGCCCTCCGCCGCAGAGAGCGATGTTGCAACGCTGCTATGGTCCTTGGACGATGCATTGCGCTACCTGCCGATGGCCGCGCTCTACGATGGCCATCGTTACATGGTCGAGCGCTTCAACAACGTACTCTTCACTCCCGAGAGCTACGGGCATATGACGGATTCACCGCTCATGAGCGGGGCCAGGCCCAGCGTGCTGGCAATGGGCTTGTCCCGGAGTTATGGCGGTCTGCCGGCGCTGCCCGGCGTGATGCCGGAATTGGATGCGGTGGTTCACGACCCTGCCGTGCCTGAATCGCATGGCCCGATGGAGGGTAGACTGCTGCCCAACGAACAGTTCACGCTGGCCGCGTTGAAGACAGAGCTTGGCGCCGGCAACAGCTTCTCCGTGGTGCATATTGCCAGCCATTTTGTGGTGGAGACGGGCAGCGGCGAGGAGCCTTACCTGATGCTGGGTGGAGAAGACGCCGGAGAAGCAAGGGGATATGCGTGGAATCTCTCCGATATGGAAAATTCCCCGGTTGCCTTTCACGGCACGCGCCTTCTCACCCTCTCAGCTTGCAGCACAGCGAAAGACTACAAATCCAGGGACGGCCTGGAGATGGACAGCCTGGGCATGATCGCGCAGCAGAAGGATGCGGAAGCGGTGCTGGCCACGCTGTGGGACGTGAACGACGCCAGCACCAGCCGGCTGATGAGCGACTTCTACGGGCGTTGGGTGAAGCATCCGGGCGACGGCAAGGCGGAGGCATTGCGCCAGGCGCAACTAGCATTCCTGCGCGGATCCGCAGCGCAAGCGGCTGGCGGAAGCGAGCGCGGTTTCAATGCCGCGCGGGAGGCAACGAATGCGCCGCGCGAAGCCGGATATTCGCACCCGTTCTATTGGGCGCCGTTCGTTCTGATTGGAAACTACCAGTAGTCGCCAAGTGCCGCGGCCTTCCGCCAGCATGCCGCCTGGTCTGTCCGTTTCCAATCTGCGTTGTGGCAGTCAGGGCGTAAGGACTGAGCGACCGGATGATGGAGACCGGCGGGAGCGCTTGAGCGGTTCGTCACGGCCTGAAGGCTCGGAATCGCCAGTAGCGGTGTGCGAGTTGCCGATGGAAGCTGTGAGGCTCTATGGTGGCTCGGTGAGGCTTCAGAGTAGCCAGACCGCAGCATGCTTTTGGGCAGCGATGATGCTTGCCGGGTGGATGAGCAGGGCGGGCATGGCGCAACCGTCCGGCGGAGAGAGTTTCCGGGATCTGTTGCAGCAGGGATTCCAACTCCACCAGGAGGCGCGCTTTGCGGAGGCGATTCCCGTGCTGGAGCGGGCGCGGCGGCTGGAGCCCGGCGACTACTTCGCGAATCTATTGCTGGGCATCGACCTGCTGCGGACCGGCAACGCGGGCGAATCTGTGCCCCGGCTGGAGTTGGCGGCGCGGGCGCGTCCGGGCGAGGAGTTTCCGGAGGATTATCTGGGCGAGGCGGAGGCGGGACTGGGCCATTACGCGCTGGCGGCCGAGGCGTACGAGCGAGCCATTCAGCGCGGGCACGGCTCCGAGCAGGCTCTTGAGGCCTGGGCCGGTTTTGCGCTGGAGCGATTTCGCTTGATCGGCGAGGGCTTGCGCGCCTCGGGACCGGGGATTGCCGCGGCGCGGCGATTGGCAGAAGCGGCGCGCAAGCCGTTGGCAGGCAAAGGCTGTGAAGGCCCCATCCCGACGTTGGAGCGGCGGCTCGCCGTCAGGCAGGCGGGGTCGAATCACGCCAGTGGGGACCACGGCAGTGCGGACGTGGAGACTGCTTACCAGCTTTCGATCTGCTATGCCGTCGAAGCTGGAAAAGCTGCCGAAGGGTTGCAGGAGGGCGGGGAAGATTTGGCCGCGGTGCATCGGCTGCGCGGCGATGTACTTTTGCGCTTGAAAGGGGACGCTGCAGCGGCCGAGGCGGAGTACCGGCAGGCCATCGCGGTTCGCACTGGGGATCCGGCCCTGCTGGAGCGGCTGGCCGAGGCGCAACTAACGGCTGGGGACACAGAAGGCGCGCGGCAATCGGCGCAGGCAGCGCTGGCCATCGATCCTCACCGGCGCGAGGCGCTGCGGACGCTGGCTTCGCTGGCCATGAGCAACCGGGATTACGAGCAGGGGCTACCGTGGCTGCGGCAGTTGGCGCAGGAAGCTCCGGGCGACCGCATGGTTCAGGTGCAGTTGGGGAAGGCGCTGGCGCAGACCGGCGCGGCGCAAGAAGCGCTGGGCTGGCTGGGGCCGGCGCTGGCCGCGGGCTATCCGGATGAAAAGGGAGCGCTGCACGCTCTGCTGGGTCGCGTGTTGCGCAAACTGGGCCGTGAGGCCGAGGCGGTGAAGGCGGAGGCCGAGGCGCGGCGTTTGTCGGACGCGTTTCAGGCCCGCGCGACAGAGAGCACGCACGGGAGTTCCGATGAAGACCAGTAGGCGCGGCGTGTTGCGTGCCGCGGCTGCGCTGGGGGCCGGGGCTCTGGCAGGTGGATGGATGCGCAGGGCGCTGGCGCAGGCTGCGCCGTCGCAAACACAGTCACAGATTCGCATGGTCAACGGCGCGGCGGCGGCGGGGTTGGACTTTGTGCTCCGCAACGGAGCGTTGGGGCGCAAGTACCAGGTGGAGACGCTGCCGGGCGGGCTGGGAGTGATGGACTTCGACGGGGATGGCTGGCCGGATCTGTTCTGCACTAACGGCGCTTCAGTGCCGGAGCTGACCAAGAGCGGCCCCGATTACTGGAACCGGCTCTACAGGAACAACCGCGACGGAACATTCAGCGACGTGACGGCGAAGGCGGGGTTGCAGGGCGAAGGCTACGGGATGGGCGTGGCCGTGGGCGACTGCAACAACGACGGCCATGAGGATCTGTTTGTGGTAGGGGTGCATGGAAACCACCTGTATCGCAACAACGGGAACGGCACGTTTACGGATGTGACGCGGGAGGCGGGACTCCTCGGGCCCGGTTCGCTGGGCAGGCCGGTGTGGTCGGTGGCGGCTTGCTGGATCGACTACGACAACGACGGGCGGCTGGACCTGTTCGTTTCGAATTACTGCGACTGGGCGCCTGGGACCGACCCCATCTGCGGCGGGCTGGAGGCGCAGGCGCGCGCGTATTGCCATCCGGACAAATACCACGCCGAGCCGATGCAGCTCTACCACAACAACGGCGACGGCACGTTTACCGAGATCACGCGCAAGGAGGGGCTGCCCGACCTGCTGGGCAAGGGGATGGGGTTGGCGATGGCCGATTTTGCCGGCGATGGGCATCCGGGAATCTTTGTGGCCAACGACAACGCGCGCAATCTGCTGTTGCGGAATCGCGGCAAGGGATTTGAGGAGGTAGGCCTCGAAGCAGGCGTGGCTTTTAACGGCGACGGGCGCAATATCTCCGGGATGGGCGCGGATTTCGGGGACATTGACGGGGATGGACGGTTCGATATTGTGATGACCGGCCTGAAGAACGAGACGTACGAGGTTTTTCTTAACCAGGGCAAGGGCGAATTCGAGGATGGGAGCGCAGCGACAGGCCTGCTGAGCCTGAGCCGGCTGTGGAACGGCTGGGGATGCGGGCTGGTGGACCTGGACAACGACGGCTGGCTCGATCTGTTTGTGGCCGGCGGCGGGCTGGACACCGGGGACGCGCAGCCGAATAGGGTTTTTCGCAATCAGAGCGGGCGGTTTGTGGATGTTTCGGCGCAGGTGGGAGCGGAGTTTGCGCGGCCGGCGCTGCATCGCGGGGCGGTGTTTGCGGATTTTGACCGGGATGGGCGGATCGATGCGGCGGTTACCGCGTTGAATGCGCCCATCGAGCTGTGGTGGAACCGCAGTGCGCGGGAGAATCCGGCGCGGCACTGGCTGCAACTGAGGTTGATGGGACGGCGCAGCAATCGCTCGGCCATCGGGGCGGAGGTGCGCTGCCGGGCGGGTGGACGCGGGCAGGTGCGCACGGTTTCGTCCAGCGTGGGTTATGCGTCGTCGAGCGATTTGACGGTTCATTTCGGCCTGGGCGAGGCGACGCGCGCGGCGGTGGAGGTTCGCTGGCCCTCCGGGACGATGCAGACGTTGGGCGAGGTGGCGGCGGATCAGCGGCTGAACCTGACGGAGCCGGCGGCGTAGCGCGCGTCGATTGGGCAAGAAGGGCATCCGTCGGCATTGTGGCGGCAAGACGCGGCGGGCGCGACGGAATCCCCAAAGAACGATTGTGGAAGGAAACCCTTAAAACACAAGAAATATCGCCAATGCGCATAGACGGCCATTTCATGCAAGGAATATCAATGGTGGCTGGACGTGCCGAATCGGCGCGCAGGGATTCCGCGCGGAGCCGGCAGTTCTGGAGGCGACGAAAAGTCATGAATTCAACGTGGAGACAAGCCGCGCAGCGGGTGGGACCGTACCTGGGATCGATCGTGGGGGTTTCGGTTCTGGTGGCGTTTGTGGCGTTGTGCCCGGCGATGCGCGCGCAGACGGCGAATGCGCAACTGAGTGGACTGATTACGGATCCGAGCGGGGCCGTGATTGGCGGCGCGGAGATCAAGGCGGTCAACGTTGCCACGAATGTGCCCTACACCGCCGTCTCCAACGGCGCGGGCATCTACGTGCTGGAGGAATTGCTGCCCGGTCCCTACACGGTTACAGTGACCGCGCCGGGATTCGGCGACGTGAAGCGCGCCGGCCTGGTGCTGGGCACCGGCGATCACCTGGCGCAGAACTTCGCGCTGAAACCCGGCTCGGTTGAGGTCTCGGTGACCGTGAGCGGCGGTCAGACGCTCATCTCGTCGGATGAGGCAAGCACTGCCGACGTGCTCGACAACAAGATGATCACCGAGCTGCCACAGTTGAACCGCAACGCTCTCGATCTGACGGCGACCATCCCGTCGGTTCAGGGCTCGGGGCCGCAGGTGGACAATCTTCAGAGTCTTTCCCAAAACAACGCGGCGTATCTGATTGCGAATACGGGCAACAGCTACTCGGTCTCCGGCGGCCAGGTAAACGGGTCCAACATCAGTGTGGACGGCAATCCGGTGCAGGAGGCGGAGTTCAACAACACCAACCGGGCGATTCCCACCCCGGACTCGGTGAGCGAGTTTCGCGTGGAGAGCGGCGTATTGACGGCGGACCATGGGCGGTACGCGGGCGGCATCATCTCCATGCAGACGCAGAGCGGAGTCAACACTTACCACGGCCGCGCCTTCCTTTACCTGCGCAACCAGGACCTGAACGGCAACGACTGGACGGACAATTCGCTGGGCAACAAGCGTCAGGACTTCCAGCAGAAAAATTACGGTCTCGCCGGGGGCGGCCCGATACGCATTCCGCACCTGTATAACGGCACGGATCACACCTTCTTTTACGGAGCGTGGGAAGGGCAGCGGTTCTCGCAAGGGCAAGTGGCGCTGAGCAGTATCCCCACGCTCTTGAATCAAGCGGGCGATTTCTCGCAGACGGTAATCGGCTACGACAGCAACAACAATCCGATCGACGCGACTATCTACGACCCGTTCAATGGAGCCATGGACAATAACCCCGCCGACTGCGCAAATACGCCCACGGGATCGGCTCCCTGCTGGGTCCGTCCGCAGTTTCCCGGCAGCAAGATTCCAGCCACCGCTGCCGGAGGCCTCTCTGGCCAGAGCCAGCTGTTTGCCCATTACCTGGCGATGTGGCCGGCGCCGAACCACCCACCTGCCGCCAACAACGACCACCTGTTCAACCGGTATGACCCGATCCAGCTCCGGACCCCGATCGACAAGTATTTCTTCCGCGTCGACGAGGCCCTGCGCGCCAATCATCACATACAGGGCAGCATGAGCCGGTCAATGATTACCTCCGTAGTTCCCGCCCCCTTCAAACATGCGGCTACAGCGTTGACCAGCGACGCGGATTGGACAGGCGCCTTCCTCTACACATGGGCGGCGGGGCCGCGCACGGTGGTGAACTTTCACCTCGGCATTGGCGTGACGGACCTGGTAAGCACAGGCGTTTCGGGGGATGGCTCACTGCCCGATCCGAGCCTCGACACGTCGACGTGGGGCTTCGATCCGCTGATTGAAAGCAATCCTGCGAAGATGACCAACGAGATTGCACCGGTGGTCAACCTCGGCGGCGACCCGGGCTACACGCACGTGGGCGGCGACCAGTATGACTCCTTCCTGACGCAGACTGACAATGGAGTGGTCTCGCTGACGCGTCTGTTTGGCCGGCATACGCTGAAGGCCGGCTATGAGCAGTACTTCGTCCGCTTTACCGAGCAGGGCGGCGACAAGACCGGCGTCATCGGCCTGGGGAGCGGCGGCGGCTCCAACCAGTATTGGAACAAGAACGACGGTCTTACCGGCAGCGGGCTGGCCGAACTGATGATAGGTTCGTCGAACCTGAACTCGTGGGGCAGCAGTTGGAACATTACGCCCTATGGATGGAACCAGGCGGCCTACATCATGGACGACTGGAAGGTGAACAGCAAGCTGACGGTGCAGATTGGCCTGCGCTGGGATCATGACGGCGCCAAACAGGGACGGCATACGCTGGGCAGCCTGCTCTACGACCTGAACGCCAAGAACGTGCTGACCGCCAACAGCGGTTGGAGCTGGGGCGCCGTGCAGGCGGCAGAGCCGGCCGGGCTGCTTTCCGGCCTGCCCACGCCGGCCTGGGTCACCCAAGGAGCGACGGGGCGCGTGGCTTTGATCGGCACGCCTGAGTATCCGCAGAAGAATCTCTACACCACCAACATGGTGAACCTGCAGCCGCGGGTGGGCGTCAGTTGGGCCTACGACGACAAGACGGTGCTTCACCTCAGCGCCGGCATGGTGGACCAGGGACTGAACGGCCTCTCTACGGACTGGCAGAGTTTCTATTACAACACGGCTGAGTTCAACCAGGTCAGCTCTCTAGATGGGATGCACTGGATCAGCGAACTCTGCTCATGCGATCACGGGCTGCTCTCGTTTCCGGCACTGCCGGGAGGAGGCAACCGGGGCTGGATACCGCCGGTTACCACCAACGCGGAGTTCTGGGCCTCGACCTATGGCACCGGGGCGAACTCCAATGGGCAGGGCACGACCATTGGCCACTACGACACCCCCACCGATTACATGTGGGGTGTCAACATCCAGCGCCAGTTGGGCAAGGATTGGGTACTGACGGCCGAGTACGACGGCATCCGGGGCATACACCAGTTAATGCACGTCCAGTCGGAGTGGAGCCTGAACAATGTGCCGCTCAGCTACTACCAGTTGGGCGTGCACCTCAACGATCAGGTCCCGAACCCCTTCAACAATCAGTCGCAGAGCTTCTCCGGCGATCCCACGGTTTCGCTGAGCCAGTTGTTGGGACTGTCTCCGCAGTACGGCGGGACAAACTCCACCACGCCGGGTCAGGTAACGTGGGGCAGGTCGCTGGCGAACTTCGGCAACTTCCAGATTCAGTCGCGCAACTTCAAGGGACTGGAGCTTCTGGCCTCGTATGCGATTCGCAAGACGCTGACCGATGCCGCCAGTTCCGACATCAACAACAACGGTCTGTCGTATGGAGTGTTGCAGAACCCGCACAACCTGATGGAAGGCTACGGCGTGTCGCCGTCCGAGATGCCGCAGACCATGAAGCTGAACTACTCCTACGATCTGCCCTTTGGGCGGGGCCGGCAATTCCTGAACCAGGTGGATGGGGTGTCCGGCCATATTGTCGACGCGGTCGTGGGTGGGTGGGCGCTAGCCGGCATCTCTACCTGGAACGCCAAGGGCACGCCGGTGCAGGTGCCTACGGTGGATGGCGGCGTCACCGTCCCCGGCGCCGCACTTCGCTGGGGCTTCCTGAACACGAACTTCAGAAAATCCGGAGTCAGTTATCAGGATGCCCTGGTGATCAACGGAGCCTGGGCCAGCTCAAGCGGGGCGGGCGTGCTGAATGCCGGCTCTTTCTCGCCGACTCCGAATTACTCCTTCGCCAACTCGCCGGTCTACTTCAGCAACCTGCGCAATCCGGGCGGCTTCTACACGGACGCCAGCATTCTGAAGAAGTTTTACCTGAGCGACGACAGAACGCGGAACTTCGAGTTGCGTCTCGAGGCGCAGAACATCCTCAACCATCCGGTCTTCGGCAGCATCATTGCCGATCCTTACAATCCCACCTTCGGCGGCATCAACGGCAAGACCGGCCAGCGGGTGATGCAGGCCGGCGCCCGGTTCTTCTTCTAGAGTGGGATGGAGCGGGCGGAGCAGGCGATTGCTTCTCCAATAAGCGATCGCCCGCTCCGTCTGGGACCACCCTTGCCGGTTGCTCCTTGTCAGCAACCGTTTGTTGGCTCCAGGCTGGAAAACCTTTGCTGGAGCGGGATTTTGTGCAAGTTAGACCTTGCCGGGTGCTGAGAAGATGCTGGGTATGCTGAAACTCAGGAGAGTGCGCAGCCTTAAGGGCGCGGCCCTGGCCGCTTGCCTCGCGCTTTGCTTCACTGCTCGGGCTTCCACGGTTACGCCGCCAAAAACTGTCTCCAACTCCAGCATCCTGGTTGCGTTGAGAGACGGCGACCACGCGCCCCGGCTGGCGTGGATCAGCGGCTCTCCGGGCAACGCCTGGTCCAACGTGGTGGATGAAACGCTACCCTCCAGCGTTGAGATTGGCGGAGCCTCCGTTCCCATTACCTGGCGGCTGAAGCCGGAATTGGGCAGCGCCGACGCCCATCACGTGGTGTTTGTGTACGAGTCCGCGGAGCCGCATCTGCGCCTGCGCTGGGAGTGGGAGGCGCGGGCTGCTTTCGGACCCGTCGAGCATCGCATCGCCATCGAGAATCTGAGCGGGCAGGAGGTCTGGCTGCCCATGGTGGACTCGCTCCGGCTGGACTGGGGTGTGTTGCCGCTTGCGGAGCTGCGCAACTTCTACGTCGAGAAGGGCGCGGATACTCCATCGGCGCAAGGAACGCATCTCGAGACGGTGGGGGAGGGTTATCGCTGGACTGGGAAGTCCTCCACCTACGCACATCCGGTGCCGGGCGAGGGCCGCGAGATTATTCCCGCGGAGTTTGTATATCGAGCGAACGACGCCCAAAGCGGCTGGTATGCCGGCATCGAGTTCAGCGGCAGGACGCGGATTACGCTGGAGCGAAACGGCAGCAGCGTGAAGAGCGTGCTGGGGCTCGATCCGGAGCCGGGACCGTTTCGGACACGGCTGGCGGCGGGCGCCAGCTTTGAAACGCCGGCCGTGTTTCTCGGCGCCTTCAGCGGCGGCCCGGATGGGGCCGGGATCCAACTGCGGCACTGGGTGCGCGCGGTGCTCAACAACCCGCTCACGTGGAATGACCCCCAGTATCCTCTGACGGTGAACAACAGTTGGGGCAGCGGGATGGGGGTGGACGAGGCGCTGGCGCTGAAGATGATTGCAGAATCGAAAGAGCTGGGCCTGGAGATGTTTCACCTCGATGCGGGCTGGTTCCGCGGCGTGGGAGACTGGTATCCGAACCCGAAGAAGTTTCCCCATGGCCTGGCGGCGATAGCGGATGAGGCGCACCGGCAGGAGCTGCGGTTCGGCATTTGGGTGGACTGGACGCAGGCTGCGCTGGACACCGAGCCCGGCGCCTTGAACGCTCGCGATCCCACGGTCCGCGACTGGCTGGTGACCGATCTGGCGCCGGACTGGAAACCGGAGGAGTTCAAAGGCCAGACCATCGACCTGGGCGTTCCCGCCGCGCACGACTATGCAGGCAAAGAGGTGAAGCGCATCGTCGAGGACTACCACCTGGACATGCTGGAGCACGATGGCTACCTGGTGGCTCAGGGCTGCATTCGCGAGGACCATCCGCACGCTCCGCCCGACCGCAGCACCATGCGCGTGACTCATGACTGGGGCTCGGACTTTGTGCTGGCGTCGAACTCGACCGACGTGAGCTACCACGCGGTGCGGGCGTACTACGACATCTACGCAAAGCTGCGCCGCGAGCATCCCGGCCTGCTGTTTGAGATTTGCAACGACGGCGGGCGCATGGTGGACTTTGGCTCGGCGGCGCACGGGGACTACTTTTCCATCACCGATACTTACGATCCGCTGTCGAACCGGCGCGCTTTCTACGACACCAGTCACGTGCTGCCGTCGGCCATGCTGGAGAGCTACGTGGAGAAGTGGCCCGCGCCCAGGCTCGAGAACTTTCTCTACATACTGCGCAGCGGGATGATGGGGTGGATGACGATCATGATGGACACGACCGCCTGGAGCCCGGAGCAGCACGATGCGGCGCGGCAGGCATTTGCCCTCTACAAGCGGGAGTTGCGGCCGCTGATCCGCGATGCGCGGCTCTATCACGTCTCGGAACGGCCGGACGGCGTGCACTGGGACGGAGTGGAGTATTGGGACCCGGCGCGCGGCAAAGGCGTGCTGTTTGCCTTCCGCGGGTCGATTGCGGACGAGGCGGAGCATCGCTTTGTGCTGGCTGGCCTCGATGCCGGGAAGCGCTACCGGCTGCATTTTGAAGACGGCAGCGCGCCGGATGGAGAAGCAACGGGCAGTGAATTGATGGGGTCCGGGCTGGCCGTGCACTTGCGGGAGCCGTTGAGTTCGGAGCTGGTGTTTCTCGAGGACGGTGTTGCCAAGAGGTGAGGAGGACAGCCGAATGGAGCAGGAAAAGCCCACGGCGAGAAACGAGTTTGCGGGGCTTGTTGCGGTTGTTACCGGGGCCGCGCAGGGAATTGGCCGCGCGATTGCGGAGGAGTTGCACGCACAGGGAGCGCGTCTTGTGCTTGTGGATTGTAATGCCGCCGGGGTTGGGGCAACGGCGGAGTGGCTGCGGAAGGCTGGCCGCGCAGCCGTCGATTTTGCGGTTGCCGACCTGGCCGAGCCGGCGGCGATCGAATTGCTGGCGGCGCAGGTTGCGGCCCTGGCAACGAAGGTCGATGTTTTGGTGAACAATGCGGGCATCGAGCTCGATTTGCCGTTCATGCAGGTTACCGCCGAGGTGTTCGACCGCGTGATTGCGGTCAATCTGCGGGCGCCGCTGCTGGTGAGCCAGGCGCTGGCGCCGCTGTTTCCGACCGGCGGCGGAGCAATCGTGAACATCGGCTCCATTCACTCGAGCCATGCTTTCCCCAACGCCATTCCCTATGCCTGCTCGAAGGCGGGCCTGCTGGCGCTCACCCGCAACCTGGCGTTGGAACTTGCCCCGCGGCACATCCGGGTGAATGCCGTCTGTCCGGGATACATCGATACGCCCATGTGGGACGAATGGCTGCGCACGGCGCCCGATCCGGCGGTGCTGGCGGAGCAGACCCAGGCGTTGCACCCGCTGGGCCGGCGCGGCGTTCCGGCCGACGTAGCTGCGGCAGTGGCTTATTTGGCCAGTCCACGGTCGGCCTGGGTGACGGGCACGCACATCGTGGTGGATGGGGGGCTTACGATCCGCGCCCATTCTTGATGGGCGAGGGCGATGAGTCTGGGGACCAAACCGGTCCAATTAGAACTGGAGCAGCTGAGAACGTCTACAATATGCGCAATTAAACGATGGTCTATGCTGGATTTTCGATATTCAGGTCTGAGTTCCACAGCTTAAGATGGCAGCGCCGGCATCCTGAGCGCGGAGGGGACCTGGAATGAAGAAGCAAAAGACGGACCTGAGCGAAACGCTCAAGCAGGAATTCAAGAAGGATCTGGAGCTGTTCGAATACTTTCTTGTTTTGCTTAACGATTCGAGCCCCATTCGCAACGTTGAGTTGATGTGGGCCGACGATCTGGAGCTGTTCGATCCCAGCCAGGGGCCGCGGGTGAATACGGGAGGCGCGCTGGTGCAGTTGCAGCCGGTGGGCGCGGATACACCAGGGCGGACCTCGCCGAGTCCGAGCACACATTTTTGCGACCTGGTACACGGCTTCGGCGCCCACGAGGAGACGACCTGCGCGGGCAGCGACAAGCCGGCCAAGGAACGCTGCCGGGCGACGGGGCGGAGCCAGGTTTATCCCTGCCATGTGGGGTTGACCGACATTGCCGTGCCGGTGGTATGCGAGGGGCGGTATCTGGGCACGCTGTTCAGCGGCCAGGTGGTGACCGCGCCGCCGTCGGCAGAGGGCTTTGCCCGTGTGAAGGAGGCCCTGGAGGGCCAGCCGCACATCGACATGGCGCGCCTTGAAGAGGCCTATTATCGCGTGCCGGTGGTGACCACGGCGCAACTGGCGGCGATGGTGCGCATGCTGGAGGTGTTTGCGCGCTACCTGGGCAATGCGTGGAAGCGGCTGGAGATCATGAGCGAGTTCCAGCGGATGCGGGAGCGGGAGCTGGCGCTCGACCGGCGCGAACTTGCCGAAATGCTGCTGGCCGGCCAGGTGGGCAGCGGGGCACCAGGCAACCTGGAATCTCTGCGCGCTCTGGCCCGCAACGTGGGCCTGGAGCGGTTTCCCGACCGGGTGCTGGTGCTGCGGTTGCAGACGGCGATGGAACAGGCGCAGGAACCATTGGCGCCAATGCGCACGGTGGAGCTGGGCGCGGCGGGGGCAGTGGGCGGCAATCTGACGCTGGTGCGCGTGGCGCATCTGATCGAGGACCGGTGCCAGAGCTGGCCGAACACGCTGGCCACGGAGGTGACGCCGGGAGAGATGTGCATCTTTACCGCGCAGAGGTCGCGCACGCCGGGCAACGAGCGGATGCTGCTGGATGAAATGGCGCAGACGCTGCTGCGGATCGCGCGCGCGCAGGGCTTTCCCCTGGCCAGGGTCGGCATCAGCAGCCTGCACCAGCAAACCACCGGGCTGCTCCGCGCCTATCACGAGGCGGCTTCGGCGCTGGAGTCGGGGCACTCGACGGTGAACTGGTTTGAGGCTCTGCCGGAAAGCGAGAAACAGCCGGCGCAGGCGCTGGGCCGGGTGTTGAAGGCCTTGCAGTTGGCTGATCCGGCGGCAATTACAGCGGCGGTGCGGGAGTTTCTGGCAGCGGCGGCTCCGGCGGCCACCACGGTTGCGCAGTTGCAGCAGGCGCGCGGTTTGCTCACCTGGGCCTGCGAACACCTGGCGCGGGAGCTGTCCACAATGGGTACCAGCGCCGCGCCGGTGAACGCCGCCAAGGAGCGGGCGGTGCAGATCATTGTGGGCTCGCCGAGTTCCTTCGCCATGGCGGAGGCGTTTCGCGGCTATGTGGACAAGCTGCGCCAGCAGGTGGTGCAAATGTTCAGCCAGCGGGAGGAAAAGATTGTGAGCGAAACCCACCGGCTGGTGCGCGAGCTGGGGCCGGAGAAGGTGACGATCCAGGATATTGCGCGGGATTTGAAGCTTTCTGCCGGGCACCTGGGCCGCGTGTACAGCCGGACCACCGGGCATACGCTGGAGGACTATCTGATCCGGCAGCGGCTGGAGATGGGCAAGCGGCTGTTGCTCGATCCGCGGCTGCATGTGGCCGAGGTGGCCGACCTCTGCGGGTTCTGCAATCCGGCTTATTTTGCCTCGGTCTTCAAGAAGCACATGCACTGCACGCCGCGCGCCTATGCCAGCCAGCCGCAGCGATGGGGTTCGCCCGAAACCGCAACGCCGGAGCTGGAACGGGTTGGTTAATAGGCTTTCAATCCCAGTCTTCAATCGCAGTTTTTAATCAAGGAGAAATCATGCGCGCTCTTGTTTATACGGCCCCCCATCAAGTCACACTGGAAGATCGTCCACGTCCGCGCGCAGCCGTGGGAGAATGCGAGATTGCGGTCGCGGCGGCGGGCATCTGCGGGTCGGATATTTCCGGATTTCTGGGGCACAGCCGGAGGCGCATTCCGCCGCTCGTGCTGGGCCACGAGTTGGTGGGGCACAAGGCGGACGGGAAACGCGTGGTGGCCAATCCGCTGATCAGTTGCGGTTGCTGCACGGCCTGTCTGGGCGGGGCGCAGAACCTATGTTCGAGCTGGCGCCTGCTGGGGATGGACCAGACCGCCGGCTGCTACCAGGAGTTTGTCGCTATTTCCGAGTCGCAGGTCTATGAGATTCCGGACCATCTGAGCGACACGCGGGCCGTGATCGCCGAGCCGTTGGCCAATATCGTTCATCTGTTCCGGATTGCGGCTCCCTTGCCCTTTTTCCGGATGGGAATTGTGGGCGGAGGCACCATGGGTTCGCTGGCGC
Organism: Acidobacteriaceae bacterium; assembly: GCA_003139795.1. GTDB lineage: Bacteria > Acidobacteriota > Terriglobia > Terriglobales > Acidobacteriaceae > Telmatobacter. Next base: position 17,482 of record PLGM01000165.1, read on the forward strand.
TGCTTACGGCCAAACGCCTGGGAGTGCGCGAGGTGCTGGTCGAGGACGTGAACGACGTGCGGCTGGAGACGGTCCGCGGCATGGGCGCCACGCTGGCGGCGAACGTGAGCACCGAGGAAGGCCGGCTTGAAGCGCGGCGGTTTGCGGGCCACGGGCTGGACCTGGTGCTCGATGCTTCGGGAGTGGGCCCGGCGCGGCAGGCGGCCTTCGATCTTTGCCGGCCGGGCGGGCTGGTGGTGCTGCTGGGGATGGGGCAGGAGCGCAGCGAGATCGACTTTGTGACCAGCATCCGCAAGGAGCATCGGGTGGCGATGTCGTTTGCCTATACGCCGGTGGACTTCGAGCGGTCGCTGAACCTGCTGACGGCCGGGGAGATCGACCTGGCGCCGTGGACGGCGGAGCTGCCGCTCGAAGCGGGACAGGAGGCCTTCGACCGGATGACCAGCGCGCCCGGCGACACGCTGAAGATGGTGCTGCGGGTGAGTTGAGGCCGGCGCTGTCTACTGCACGAAGCGGTAACGCTCGATGGTTTCGGGGTTGAGCGTGACGCCGAGGCCGGGGGATTGCGGGATGCGCACGCAGCCGTCTTCCTCGACGGGGAAGTGCTCGTTGGTGGTGTGCCAGCGCAGGGGCGAGTGGCTGAGCGAGAACTCGAGGGGCTCGACGTTGGGCTGCGCGGCCAGGAAGTGGAGGTTGGCGGCGATCTCGATGTTGGTCTTGTAGCCGTGGGTGATGACGCGCTTGTTGCGGGCATAGGCGGCTGCGGCCACCTCGAGGATGCCGGTGAATCCGCCCACCTGGGAGATATCGGGCTGGCAGATGCTTGCGCCGCCCAGGTCCATCATCTCAATGAACTCGCGGACATGCGTAAAGCCGAGGTCGCCGACGCCGAGGGGCAGGCCGTGGCGGCTCATCTCCAGGTGGCCTTCCACGTCGTCCAGGGGCAGCGGAGCCTCGAGGAACCAGATGCCCACCTCGCGATAGATGGGGTAAAGGCGCAGGCCCTCTTGAGCGGTGCGGTAGGAGAGCGCGGCATCGACGATGAGGTGGGCCTGATCGCCGGCCTGGCCGCGCGCGGCAGCGAGCAGGCGGCCAGTGAGGGCGATGTCGTTGAGCCACCAGGGGTCGGCGGCGAACTTGAAGTTGCGCAGGTTGCGGGCCTGGCCGGCGGCAATCTGCGCGCGGACCTTCTCCGGCGTTTGCGCCATGGGATAGATGGTGCCGTAGGCGGGAACGCGGTCGCGTTTTGCTCCGCCGAGGAGCTCGTGGACCGGCTTGCCCTCGATCTTGCCGCGCAGGTCCCACAAGGCCAGGTCGACGCCGCCGATGGCGTGCATGGTGAGGCCGCGGCGGCCCAGGTAGTCGGTGGACTCGAACATGCGATTCCACAACTGGACCGGATCGGAGGGGTCTGCGCCGATCAGCACGGCGGAGAGCGAGCGGGCATGGTTGTGCGCCGAGGGGCCGCGCACGATGGCCTGAATGGCGGGGGCCATGGACTCGGTTTCGCCGATGCCGGTGAGCCCGGCGTCGGTATGGACCACCAGGACACAATCGTCATAGGACCCGTCGAACAGCTCGATCAGCGGGTCTTCCGCGCGCAGGTGAATGGCTTCAACGGCAGTGATCTTCATGGCATTTCCCCGGCCTGACGGGGGAATGATAGAACGCCGCCGCGGGCCGTTGGAAGGCGCCAGCGGCCAGAGCGAAAGAAAGAACCGCAAAACAGGAGCGGACAGGCAAGCCGGCCATTGCCCGCGGGTGAGCGGGGCCGGTATGCTCTGCCCATGCCGTTCGGGGAGAAAAGCATGAGTGAGGAAGGCCGGTCGCGCAGGCTGCCGCTGTGGCTGATCTGGTCGCTGGCGACTATCGTGCTGTGGGGCACCTGGGGACTGGTTTCAAAGATCGCCTCGGCCGGCGTGGACGCCTATGTGAACCAGTTGCTCTTCACTGTGGGGATTGCACCGCTGCTGGTTTTTGTTGCGTGGACGGTGGGCAAGCGCGGCAAAAGGGGCGAATCCGCAGAAAAGCGCGAACGCCGCGGCAAGGGCGTCTTCTGGGCCTTCCTTACCGGCATTCTGGGCGGAGTGGGCAATATGGCTTACTTTCAGGCCATGGTCAAGGGCGGCAAGGCGTCGGTGGTTACACCGGTCACGGCGCTGTTTCCCATGGTTACGGTGCTGCTGGCCCTGGTCTTCCTGAAGGAACGGCTGGGCCGCGTGCAATGGCTTGGCCTGGCTCTGGCGTTTGTCGCCATCTACCTGCTCAACGCCTGATTCGGAGGGTACGGTTCAATGGTTTGGATTGGATATGCCATTCTGGCGCTGGTTCTTTGGGGCATCACCGGCGTCACGCAGAAGCTCTCCACCAACCGCATCTCCAGCGAGCGCTCGTTTCTGTGGTTCTGCTGGGCCATGGTGGCGCTGTCGGCCGCGGTGCTGGCGGTGGCTCGCCCTCACTGGGGATTGGCGCCGGTGGTGGTCGTCTGCTCGGTGGCCGGGGGCGCGCTGAACGGGCTGGGGGCCTGGACCAGCTTCCGCGCCCTGGGATCGGGCGGTAAAGCCTCCATCGTCATCTCCCTCATCTCGCTCTTTCCGCTGCTGACGGTGGTTCTGGCGGTGCTGTTGCTGCATGAGCGGCTCACCTGGATGCAGTTGGCCGGAGCAGTGGTGGCGATTACCGCTGCGATTCTTTTGTCGCTGGAGCCGGCTCCGGCAAAGACGGAGGCAAAAGGCTGAACTTCAACTGGGTCTAGTTCTCGTCTCCCGGCAGAATGCGGCCATTCTCGTCGACGCCGCCGATGGATGTCAGGCCCTCCTGCGCAGAGAACAGGACCGTGGTTTCAAGACTCGCCCCCGGAGCCAGGCGGCGCGCCCGTCCGCCGTCGATCATGGACTGAATCTGGAACGGGTAGCCGGTAGCCGGCTCCAAAACAGCCACGTTCAGATCGCGCCAGCCACCGTGGCTGGCAAAGAGCCAACAACTGGTGAAGACATCCGGGTCGAAGCGCAACGCGCAGCCCAGCCGATTGGCGCGGTTCGTGATGCCGCACCAGCCCGAAACCAGCCCGGCGCCGTAAAAGAAATGCAATGCGCGCGAGCTGACGTCGGGAACCTGGCGCAGGTCCAGCACGGAGTCGCCCAAGGGCGCATGGGGCCAGGGAAATATCGGCGGCGCGTCGCCCAGGGTGCCGGGAAACTCCGGCTCGCGCAGGACGGCCATGGGTGGGAAGTCGATGCGATGGTTGGCCGAGACGGCGAAGGCCGGATGCAGCTTCCAGAGGAATGGAAAGGTGCTGGCGCCCTGGTTGGTAAAGCGGTAATGGATCTCGAAGGTGGCGCTGTGGGGCCGCAGCAGCAAGGTGCGCTCCACCAGGAAGTTGCTGATGGGCGTGGTGAAGCGCAGATGCACGCCGGCCGCATCGAGGCGATGAAAGGGCTTCGCCTGCCAATTGCCTGTCCAGAGTTCGCCGTGGTCGGGCAGGTAGTGACCGTTCAGTTTTCCGGGCTCGTCATTGGGAAACAGTTCGTCCCAGCCGCCGCTCCACACATCGTCATAGGGCGTGCTGGGCACATGCGGAGCCGGGAACAGATGGGGATGGTTCCACAAGAGCGCAGCATCCAGAGGTTTATAGGTGATTTGACCGATCTTGGCGCCCGCCTCGGGCAGCACCACAAGACGGAGAAGGCTGTTTTCGAGCAGGATGGCGCGCAGTCCTTGCGGTGTCGAGCCGGTGGTGAGAGTCAGGCCGTCCATTCGTCTTTCGCACGAAAACTCCAGACTAGCGGGACTCGCGCAGGCAGTTGCAGGCGAAACGGCTGGATTATGGAGGATTGATTTGTTTTTTCGCCTTGGCGCATGGAACGGTGAGGTCGCTCATGGGACGGCAAGGGGGTTATCCAACCGGGATAGCATCCGAGGAGAAGGACCGATCAGCGGGGGGCTGAATATTCCGCGCGGGCAGGCAGTGCCGTCCTGCAATCATCGTTTTGCGATTGCATCAGGGCTTTTGCGGGCTTGCGGCGGGCATGGGGTGAACAGACTTTTCCGGAGTTTCAGGGTGAGTTACAGGCGATGAAGCGCCATTGAGGAAAGCGGGGTCCATGGCGGCGATATCCACGCGAAAGCTGACGGTATTCGCAGTTGGAAAACCGGCCGGGACCTTCTGCGTCACCTTCCCCGTGGCGGCCCACTCGGCGCCGCGCTGAAACATGGTGATGAATCCCACGCAGCTCAATGCGGCCACGTCATGGCCCAGCGTGGTGTGGAAGACTCTTCCCTTTCCATAACTCACCACCATGATCATGGGTTCGTCGCGGTCCGTTCCCTTGTTCTTTGGATCGGAGTGTGCGGTGGCCAGCACCGTCATGTTCTTGCCGGGGCCGCGCAGAGTGGCGTATAGCTCGTCGGCGGCGTGCATCCAGATGGGTGGCAAGCCTTTCATGATGGGATGCTCGGGCTGGCGAGTTACGAGCTGAAAGGGAAGCCGGGCGCCATGCGAGCCGGCGGGTCCGGGAGAAGGATCGGAGACCAGCTTGCCCTGCTTGAAATACCACAGCGGCCCGGCTTGCTCGGTGCGATTTCTCCAGCCGCCGATTCCGGTCATGAGGTTATAGGCCGGCCAGTCGGGGAAGGCGTTATCGGCGGCGTGAACAATGACCAGGCCCCCGCCGTCGCGGACGAATTGCTCGAATTGCAGGCGCAGATCCTGGGGCCAATCGGGGCCATCGTAATTGAACACGATCACCTGGTAATGGCTCAGCTCCGGTTTGAAGCCGCTGAAGTCTCCATCGGAGGGCGGCGCGGTGAGGACAGTGACCTGAAAGAGCCCGGTCTCGTCGAGCTCCGCTTTCAGCACCGGAGTCGTGAGCCTCCAATTGTGAAACGGGCCGCCGCTTTGTCCATCCAGAAGAAGAACCCGGATCGGAGTTTGTCCGTGAGCAGCAGATTGGGCCGCGAAATTGATGGGAGAGCAGAGGAATGCGCTCAAGAGAGTCGCGAAAGTAATCCGCTTCATGGTTCGATCCTCGCCGTGGCGTTCTGTTGCAGAGCGCAGGAGCAGGATACACCCGGCGCGCGCCGGCTCCGGCGGTTCTGCGATTGGGTGTGAATCCAAGCAAGCTTGCCGTGGGGCCGATGGCGAAGGAGGGGGGAATGTCGAGGTTTCGTCCTGGCATCTGTCCATGCGCAAGCCGGCGCTTTTCACCGCCGGTTGACCGTTGCCCGCTTCCAGCTTCAGGTCCAGCCTGTCTGAATCATTCCCATTTGGGCGCAGGGTGTATTCTTGTCGGCGGATGGGGAAATTCCGCCTTCAGACAAGGCGGCAAGGATGGTTGGGACAGCGGCGGCATTTTGGCTTGGACGCCGCGGCCAGCCAACTCGTCACCCTGCGCGAAGGATCCCGACAAGTAAAGGCCCGCGGTCGCGGCAAACCGAAAATGTTTTGGAGGATAGATAAGCCTGATGACTGAGACCGGGAAATCACCGTTTCCGCAGCTGGCTCCCTTTCGCATCGCGCCCTTGTACGATCCCAGGGTGTGGGGCTACCGGGATCTGCGTCCATGGTTCGATCACGTCGCCGAGGGAGAACCGGGGTCCCCGGCGACGGGTCTTGGTCGCCGGGGTGGGGAGCGCATCGGGGAAGTCTGGCTCACCGGGGACGAGTGCCTGGTCGAGACCGGCGCGCACGCCGGCAAGAAGCTGAGCGGCCTGTTCCGCGAGTTCCACCCAGCCCTGCTCGGCGCGGGCGCTCCGTCGCCGGATTCGCCGCTGCTGATCAAGGTGCTGTTTGCCCGCGAAAAGCTCAGTGTGCAGGTGCACCCGGACGACAAAATGGCGCAGAAGTACGGCGATCCCCGCGGCAAGACCGAGTGCTGGTACGCGCTGGCAGCCGACACGGAAGCGAAGGTGGCCCTGGGGCTGAGGCCGGGCGTAACGCTGGACCAGGTCAGGGAAGGCATTCATGCAGGCACGTTGGAGGATAGCCTGAATTTGTTGCCGGTGGCGGCAGGCGACATGATCTTCGTCGATGCCGGGACGGTGCACTCGATCTTTCCGGGGTCGATTCTGCTGGAAACCCAGCAGAACTGCGACCTGACCTACCGGATGTACGACTACGGACGCCCTCGCGAGCTGCACATCGAGAAATCCCTTGAAGCCACGCGGCTTGTGACCCGTGCCGGCAAAATCCCGCCCAGGGTGCTTAGTGACCGCACGATTCTGATTGATGTGGAGTACTTTCGCGTGGAGCGCCTGCCGGTGGCCGGGAGCCGGCCGAGTGACACTCTGCCGGGCGAAGGCGAGCCGGCCCGCGAGTTGTCGTACCTGTTTGCAGCCGCCGGTGCGGGAAGAATCGCTGGGCCGGCCTTCGATGCGGTCGATCTGCCTGCGCGGGGCATGGTCGCCATCCCGGCGGCCTCGCCGGCGTTTGCAGTCGAGGACCTGGGCGGCCTGGACCTGATTCGCATCTCGCCCCGCTGGCCAAAAAAGCCCGCCTGACGGCATGAGAGGGATTTCCTTCGTCACGAGTACCCGGCAATTCAGCGCCTTGTGCGGCTTTCTTGTATGGATAATGCTTAGAATCAATAATTTGCCTGACTCCATGGCATAAGAGGCACAGGGCGGTGTTCTGGCGAGAAAGCGCCAGGATTGCGCAGGTGCGTGGTAGAAAGGAAGTTGTGGGACAAGCGCTAAACCTCCACACCCGATCCGAGAGTGCGCGCTCACAACACACTGCGTCAAGAGCCTTTATGCAAAACGCCGTCAAGGTCCTGATTGTCGAAGACGAGCCCCACGCGCTGATGGGACTTGCGGAACTGATCTCCGGCTGGGGATACCGCACCGAAACCGCGCGCGACGGCATCGAGGGATGGGAGAAGGCATTGGCCTGGAACCCGGCCATTGTGGTCACCGACCTGAAGATGCCGCGCCTGGACGGCATCGGCCTGCTGACAAAACTGGTTGAGGAGGGCTCGGGCCTCAACGCCAATCTGGCGGTGGTGGTGCTGACGGCAATGGGCTCGATCGAACTGGCTGTGGCCGCCATGAAGCTGGGCGCATACGACTTTCTGCAAAAGCCGGTGGACGCCACCCGTCTGCGCACCATCCTGGTCAACGCCACGCGCCAGCGCGAGACCGAGATTGAGCTGGAAGTGGCGCGGCGCCGGTTGCGCGAGACCGGCGTCCTGGGCGGATTGGTGGGCAACTCGGTTTCCATGCGGAGGATCTTCGGACTCATCGAACAGATTGCGCCGTCGAACGTCTCGGTGCTCATCACCGGCGAGAGCGGCACCGGCAAGGAACTGGTGGCGCGTACGCTGCACGAACTGAGTCCGCGCAAGCCGCGGCCTTTCGTCGCGGTCAACTGCGCGGCCATTCCCGAGACGCTGATAGAGAGCGAGATCTTCGGGCACGAGAAAGGCGCCTTCACCGGGGCGGTCGAACGGCGGGCCGGCTGCTTCGAACTGGCTTCAGGAGGCACGCTGCTGCTGGACGAACTGGCCGAGATGCCAGTGGGCACACAAGCCAAGCTGCTGCGCGTGCTGGAAGAGCGCAAACTCCGCCGGCTGGGAGCGCGCACCGAGCAGGAGATCGACGTGCGCGTGCTGGCCTCCACCAACCACGACCCCGAGAAGGCCATTGCCCAGGGCCATCTGCGCCCCGATGTTTACTACCGGCTCAACGTCTTCCACATCGCCATGCCGCCGCTGCGCGAGCATCTTGAAGACCTGCCGCCCATGGTCGAAGCCATGGTTGGCGAGATGAACTTGAAGCACGGCCGGAGAGTTTCCGGCGTGGCCTCGTCGATGCTGGACCGGATGATGGCCTATGACTGGCCGGGCAACGCCCGCGAGTTGCGCAATACCGTTGAGCGGGCGGTCGTCCTTTGCCTGGATGGCGCGCCGCTGGATGCGGGTCACCTGCCTCCGGGCTTCGGCAAAGGCCAGATTCCTGCCGCACAGGCCTTCGATGCCAGCGTGGTGCCGGTGCGCGTAGGATCCACTGTGGACGAGGCTGAGCGGCTGTTGATTGTCCGCACCCTGGAGGCCACGGGGCAAAACAAGACGCGCGCCTCCGAAATCCTGGGCGTGAGCCTCAAGACCCTGCACAACAAGCTCAAGGAGTACAGTCAAATCCCCGACGACCACCAAGGCTGAGCCATGCGCCTGAAGACCAAACTCGTTCTGGCCATTACCATCCTGGTGTTTTTCATCGCTGGACTGCTCTCGCTGGTCTACGTGAGCCAACTTCTCCACTCCGCCGTCCAGCAGTCCTACGACACCAACCGCATGGTGGCCAACCAGGTTCAGTTTGCCGTGCGCAATGCTCTGGAGACCGGACTCAGGGATCAAACGGTCGATCCCAACAATCCGGCCCAGTTGCGTAACCTGTCGGCCGAGGCCGTCCGCGACAATGTTGCGCTGCAGGCGGTGGTGGAATCCGTAAACCGTTACTCGCTCACCGTATATGACATCAACATCGGCGACAGCCATTCCATCACGCTGCTGAGCACCAATCCCGACAACGAAGACAAGCCGCTGCCCGTCCGCCCCAACTACATCCAGCTCCTCGACGCCAAGCCCATCCAGCTGATGAAAGAGGTCTACGGGCCGGCCAGAGTCTTTGACGTGGTGGTGCCGCTGGAGCGCAATGGCGAGCCCTTTGTGACCGTACACGTGGGGGTGCGCACCACGCTGCTGCGCGCCTTCTATGCGCCGTGGCTGGCCGAGGCGTTCACGTTGATGGGCGTTGTGCTGGGAGCGGCGCTGGTGGCGGCCTTCCTGCTCAGCAACCTGGCCCTCCGGCCCATGGAACAGATCAGCCTGCAGCTCGACGCCTGGACCGCGGCCGGCGAGACGGCAGGCGAAGAGGAAAAGCTTCCCAGCCAGGACATGGCGACCAGCGTATCCCACAAGATCGAGCGCTTCGGCCAGCGCATGCGCAACGTGGAAGAAGTCTTCTCCGCGTTGAAGGAGAATCTGGATCAGATTCTCGGCAAGCTGCAGGATGGAATCCTTCTGTTCACCGGAGACGGGCGCGCGGTGCTGGTCTCTGAGGCGGCAAGGCGGTTTCTGCCCATCGAACGGGACAGCATTCTGGGCCTTCAAGCGCGGGAGATCTTCGACCGCTCGACGGTGCTTGGGCTGGCCGTTGGCGAGGCCTTCGATGCAGGAGTCACCCTTATCCAGGACGAGATCCTCACCGAGACCGGGAGGCGGATTCAGGTGTCGCTGGATTTTATCCACGACGACGAAACCCCCCAGAGGCTGGGCGCGCTGGTCACCCTGCACGATTTGGAATCAGCCGAAGAGATCGAGTCGGAACTGGAACTCTCGCGCCGCATGGCGGCCATCGGCAGACTCACCTCCGGCGTCGGCCACGAAGTGAAAAATCCCATCAACGCCATCGTGGTGCATCTGGAACTGCTCAAGAACAAGCTCGGTGACGCTAGCGCCCCGGCCATCCGTCACCTGGAGGTTATCGATGCAGAGATTCACCGCCTGGACCGGGTGGTGCAGATGCTGGTTGACTTCACCCGCCCGGTGGAACTGCAACTCCACGAGCAGGATCTGCGTCCGGTGATCGGCGACGTGCTGGCGCTGGCCGTGGCGGAGCTTTCCACCCGCAACGTAATCCTGGTCAGCCGCATGCCCTCGAAACCGCTGGTAGCCAATATAGACGCCGACCTGCTGAAACAAGCGGCGCTGAATGTGATTCAAAACGGCGCCCAGGCCATGCCCGAGGGCGGCACGCTGGAAGTCGTTCTCGAAGAACATTGGAAGTCCGCGGTCCTGCGTATTGCCGATGAGGGTCCCGGAATTCCCGACGAGATTCGGGAGAAGATCTTCGACCTCTATTTCACCACCAAGAGCGGGGGCAGCGGCATCGGCCTGGCCATGACCTACCGAATTCTCCAGTTGCACCACGGAAGCATCGAAGTACAATCGAGTCAGGACCATGGCACGGAGTTCCTGCTGCGAATTCCACTCGCCGCCACGGAATGGGGACGCCGGCATCTTGAGCCGGCGAGCGAACAAAGCGAGGAAGGGCTTTCGGGATGAAGTTGCATGCCAGAGACATCGCATGGCTGCTGCCGTTTTTCCTTACGGCGTGCTTCCTCCACAAGGCCCATCAGCAACAGGTTCAGCCTCTTGCGCCCCCCGTCGACGCCGCGTCCAAGCCCGCTCCCACTCATCCCGAGCTTCCGCCCTCGGCGGCCACGATTCCCAGCCAGCCCCTCGCGATCGACGCCAGCGTAAATGCGGGGCAGGCGCCCAAACCACCTGTAAAGCGCAAGAAGGCAGCGAGCAAGAACACCCAGCAAGCCGACAATACTCCGCCAGCCGCGAGCAATCCCCAGCCAGCCGCCGGCGAAAGTCCCGGCGTGAGCGCAATCGGCCAGCTTTCCTCCGGGGATCCGGCCGATATGCGCCGCGAAACAGTGGATTCGATCGCAGCCACGGAGCGCGGCCTCAATGGCATCGGCCGCACGCTCAGCGACCTGGAACAAAAGACCGCCGCGCAGATCAGGGAGTTCCTCAAGAAGGCCAGGGAGGCACTGGCCTCAGGCGATGTGGATGGAGCGCACACGCTGGCCGCCAAGGCCAAGGTGCTGCTGAGCGAACTCAGCCAATAGCGGTCCGTCGGGAATCGGATTCGTGCTCCATGGAATCGGCAAGGTGATCCACGCCGAGACAAAGCAGCCTGTTCGTGACTCGCCTTACCGGGTAGAAAATACACGGTCCTCGGAAAAACTACACGGCCGGCAGCCTTCCAAGGCCACCCGATTCCCTCCGCCTGGCACAAATCACATCCCGTAACTCAAACAATATGAATCGAATAGTGATTTCATTTGCCGAGGAACGGCTTTGGCACGGGCGTTGCTATCTGTACGGGTGAGCGGACAGGACAGCTCATCCCGCAGACTCTGATCGTCTGCGAAGAATCCATAGGTGAGAATGGCCCACTCCATGAAAAGCAAAGCAGCAACTTTGAACCCGTTCCCTAGCCGGCTAGCCGTACTTCTGCTGGCATCTGCAATCGGAATCCCCGCGCTCGCCCAACAGGCGCAGCCAACCGGGGCCCCTCAGAACACACCTCCTTCGGCGGCACAACAGCAACCCGCTGCCTCGCCATCGACCAACGCCTCGAAGGAGGGTTTCTGGGGACGCGTGAATCCTTTTGCCCGCAAGAAGTGGGTCAAAAGGCAGACGGATCCCATCAACGACCGGCTCAGCGAACTGGATGAAGTGAACGCCAGAAACGCCAAAGACATCCAGGACGTGGATGGCCGGGCGCAGGCGGGCATTCACCGGGCGCAGTCCAGCGCCGACGCGGCCAACCAGGCAGCAACCGCCGCCGGCGCACAGGCCCAACAGGCAGGCGCTACGGCGCAGGGTGCGGCCGGCCATGTAAACCAGTTGAACACTACCGTGAACGGCCTGGACCAGTACCACCAGGTCACGGAAGCCGATGTCAGATTCCGCGGTGGACAGCCGGCGTTGTCGGCTGAGGCCCGCAAGCAACTCGACGACCTGGCGGCCAGCGTCACCGGCCGGCACGGCTACATTCTGGAGGTGGAGGCGCATTCGCCCCAGGCCGGCAGCGCCGGCATCCAGAGCTCCCAGCGCCTGGCTGAAGCGGTCAAGCGCTACCTGGTTACAGAACATCAGATTCCCGTCTACCGATTGCACGCAGTGGCCCTGGGAAACGCACCCGGCGCAGGCGATGAGGATGCCAGGCCGGTGCGGTCCAGCAGCGTGCACATCCGGTTGATGGAAAACACTTTGGCGGCCCAGGGAGCCGCACCACCTCAGGGTGTCGCTTCCTCGACGGGTGCGGAGCGGCCGTAACACCGCAGCCCCTCCCCCAAGGCATTTCCGCTCCGACGGCTTCTCGCCGTTGGCCGCCAATCCAGCTCTCGCAAGACGAGAGAACCAAGGCAACTTGGCCCCCGTCAAAGGCGGGGGCCGTTTTTTGTGCCGTCTTTCAAGCCCGGTAAAATCGACTTTCTATTGCGCCAACGAAATCCAGCACCCGTGCCGTTCCCGCTCATCAGGATCGAAGTCGCTCAATCAAAGTTTGGTGCATTCCAAGTTGGAAAATGGCCAGTTGCACCACTGGCAGCTAGGGCAGTCACTATGGGGAGTAGAACAGGCGTCTTGGAGCCGAGTGAACGCCATTTAGTCACCACAGAGTCACCAGACAATGATCTAGTACCACGACCACGTGAATTTGTACTTCCCAGGTCTCTCCGCCGCGGCGGACGAGACCTGGGGCAACCATTCTGTTCTCATCGACATTTCCAAATCATGCAGTCACGGTACTAGGACTCTGACCGTGTGATTTCGTACGTGTGATTGAGTGTTGCAGGCTGTGGTTCGCCAAAATAGCGATCGGCATTCAAATCAAAGAGTTGGCAGATCCGCCCCGACTTGGTCTGTCCCCGTATGATACTGATTTCATGCTGTGCCTGCTGAGGCTCTTAGTTGTCCTTTTTATCCGTGTTTTTCGCTCTCACCGCGACTTGCTGCTTGAGAACTTGGCTCTTCGCCAGCAACTTGACGTTCTGAAGCCGCGGTATCCTCGCCCGCAGGTCTCCACCTCCGACAAACTTTTCTGGGTGATCTTGCGGCGGCTCTGGCCGGAATGGAAGCACGCGTTGATCCTCGTCCAGCCAGAGACTGTCGTTCGCTGGCACCGTGCAGGGTTCAAGCTGTATTGGACGTGGCTCTCGCGGCGTCGGGTTCGCGCGGGCAGAAAATACGTCAGCAAGGAATTGCGCGAGCTGATCTTTCGCATGGTCGCGGAAAATTCCACATGGGGCGCACCGCGCATCCACGGCGAACTGAAAATGCTTGGCTTCGATCTTTCGGAGCGAACCGTGTTGCGCTGGATGCGGAGAGCGCCGAGGAGTCCTGAGCCGGCCAAGCGATGGGCGGCCTTTCTCAGCAATCATCGGGGAGCCATCGCCGCGATGGATTTCTTTACTGTGCCAACGCTGACCTTCGGAGTGCTCTACTGCTTTTTCGTCATCGCGCATGACCGGCGGCGTATTCTTCAGTGTCAGGTGACTAGCCATCCGACGAGTGCATGGGTCATCAGCAGTTGCGCGAGGCGTTCCCCTATGACTCGGCCCCCGGCTACTTGATCTTTGATCGCGGCCCACAGTTCAATGATGAAGTGATCGAAACAGTGAAGAGTTTCGGCATTCAGCCCAAGCGCACCAGCTTCCGAAGTCCATGGCAGAACGGTATTGCGGAACGCTGGGTAGGCACCTGCCGCCGGGATTTGCTCGACCACGTGATCGTTCTCAATGAGCGGCATCTGAAACGCCTGATGAACGAATACGTCCTCTACTATCTCGAGGATCGCACACATCTCGCGCTAGAAAAGGGAACGCCTGCCGGTCGTGAAGCAAGGGAAGATCCCGGCGGCGGTCGCAAGGTGATTTCGATGCCAAGGCTGGGTGGTCTGCATCATCGCTACAATCGTGCTGCCTGAACTGCTGCGTCGGACATCCCTGGTCAAAATTGAGGATGACTGGCGGGAGAAGTGTGCCCGGTATCCCGACACTCTACGCTTCGCCGTTATTTCATTCTGGTCGGCAGTCACCGAACAGCCGATCCCCAGTCGAAAGCTACTGCCAAAACCACCACCAGGTCGGTGAATCAGGCCCATTTCGCCCCCGGATCGCATTTTGGCGAGGAAATGCGACGCTGAAGCGCTGGTCTCGGACTGGTTCGTGATCTGCCGGCGAGCGATGTCTTCATCGCCCAGCCGTCAAGCGACCCGGCCAGTTTCGCAAAAGGGCAACATTGGATCATACCTGCGTCAGATATTTGACCAGACTTTGTCCACCGGGTCCAGATCTTTCAGTTGAGAGGAAAGCAGGACGAGTCCTTCAAACTGTACGCTCATTTGAGCGCTTGTCATGTGTCTTCATGCAAGCATGATAAATCGACGAAATCTGCATTGTCTCGTTAGCTATCGCGGCAATGCGCTTGACAGCGGCAATCCTAAATCATATTATGTTACTTAGATTGAGCGCTCATGTTGCGCCATTTCAAGGAGCCTCGGATGGTGCGGAAAAAGAAGCATAGCTAGAGCAGGTCGGGAGTTCGATATGGCAGATAAGGCTAAGGAGGGGAACTGTAGCATCGTTGCTTGTTCCAGTTCGCGAGTTCAGTTTCCTGGCGGAGTCAATCACTGCTATCTCGTCCTGGCCTGTGAAATGCTTATGACCATAGAACAGCCTGCCTATCAACCGCCCCCGCTGCCGATCAGCCTAGGCAAGTCCACAGAAGGTCCGTATCAGCTTTCTAGGCCTGCAATGAACCATCCTGCATGGGCGGCACACAACTAGTGCTACAGGGTTACAAAATGGCAAGTCGCTCAGGATCAGCATGTTACGCCGAATCTGGAGAGTTAACAGAAATGGAACGTCACGTGCTAAAGACCGCGAAAATATTGACGAAAATTGCAATGTCCCGACCGGGTTTCAGCTTTGTAACACTGTAGTACTAGAGACATACGGAGAAAACAA
>PLGM01000397.1 GCA_003139795.1 Acidobacteriaceae bacterium
CTGGGCACGACCAGAGTGGGCTCACAAGACCTGTACGACTCGGGTTCAACGACGGCTACCTCGGAGACCGTGACCGTGCCGGCAAACGGGGTGACGGTGTTCGCCCGGCTCTATCAGCTCATCAACGGAACATGGCGGTCCAGCGACTACACCTACACCGAAGCCGGGACGCCGGCCCCGGCGGCGCTCACCTCTCCCACACCGGGCAGTACGCTGACAGGTTCCAGCGTGACCTTCACGTGGACGGGCGGGAGCGGGCCCGCGGCATACGAACTCTGGCTGGGCACGACCAGAGTGGGCTCGCAAAACCTGTATGACTCGGGTGCAACGAAGGCTACCACTGTGACCGTGAGCGATCTGCCGACCAACGGGGTGACCGTGTACGCCCGGCTGTGGTGGGAAATCGACGCAGTCTGGAAGTCTGCCGACTACACCTACACGGCACAGTAGCGATCCCAAAGCTGCATCCATTTCAATCGCCATGGCGGCGTTCGCCGCGTTGAAGATTGTGGTTCAAGCGTCGAGTCGGCAAATCTTCAATTTTCAACATTCCAGGCCTGAGCAACAGCGGGCTGCTGCGATGCGACGCAGCCACATAAGCTTCATCGCTTGCAACACGCACTTCCTGATCCTGCCGCGGGTGCGAGTCGAGCATCCGGCATCGCGTATTCTGGGGCGAATGGCGGCGCGGACCTCCGATGACTGGCAGCAGATGTATGGGCATCCGATTTACTTCCTGGAGACGTTCATAGATCCGGAGCGGTTCCGCGGAACCTGTTACCGTGCGGCTAACTGGGTGCTGCCGGGCAGCACGACGGGACGTGGCAAGCAATCGAACAGCTGTGTTCCGAACCGGTCGATCAAGGAGGTTCTAGGATATCCGTTGACGAAGCGTTTTCGTGAACTGCTCGGGAGAGTGGCATGAAGACCGCCAGACGCCGAATCGATGTGAACCTGGAGGAGCTGGACCGGTTGCTGGACGGAGCGCGTCAAGCGCCGTTGAGCGCGGCCGATCCGGGGTCCCCAGCGATGCCCCGACCCTGAAGGGTACCCCGGCACCCACTTCGTCGCCGGGGTGGGGTCACGACAAACTCAAAGACGCACTGGATGCTCTGGCGGCGATGCTGGTGCGGTAGCACAATACGGAGAAAACCAGAGCGTTGCTGGAAAAATCGGAAGACTCGGAAACCGGCGCCGGAACGCAGCCGGATAGCGACACGCCCCCGCCACCCGGACACGGCCGCAAAGGAGCAGAGGCGTTTGGCGGTGCGCGGGCCGGGGTCCCCGGCAACCCCGCTTTTGGGTGGAGAAAGTGGACATCAAGCACCAGCAGTTGACACACGAAGACTGCTGCCCGGAGTGCAGAAAAGGCAACGTGTACGGGCAGAAAGAGCCGAAGGTGCTGGTACGGATTATCGGTTAGGCACCGCTCTCCTGCCGGTGTTTGGAGCGCAACCTCGACTGAGTAGTCCACCTGAAGAAGATCCAATGCGAACAGTCGCCGCTCAGAAGTTGCGCCATGCGCTGCTTAACGGCGGGCAAAGCGATCATAGACGGCGATGACCGGAAGAACATTGCCTTCGCCATCGAAGAACCCACGCTGCACCAACTCTCCGCGGACTGCCGGTTCCCACCAGAAAACACCCTTGCCGTGGCCTCCGGGCGCTTCCATCACGATGCGGTTCACCTCATCGAGGAAGTCGCGCTGGCCCTCCGGCGTCTCAGGAAACGGGCCCGGATGCTTGATGTAATTGCCGGGCTCCCAGTTGTAAGCTGTCTCCACGAGGTATACGTCTTTGCCGTACTCGCGGATGGTAGCTTCGAGATTGGCGCGAAGATCGTTGAGGCTTCCATGCCACCAGGGGTAATAGGATTGGCCGATGACGTCGAACTGAATGTTATAACTGGAGAGTTTGTCGAGGAAGTATTTTGTCCCCGCGGCGTCGCCTCCGCGATCAATGTGAATCATGATCGCCGGGTGCGGTTGGGTTCCGCTTCCCGCGGATACTCCGTCTATCCCCGCTTTCACCAACTGGGCGAAGTTATCCCAGTTCTCCGGCAACTTGCCGTCAGGCCATAGCATGCCGTTCGTAATCTCGTTGCCCACCTGCACCATATCCGGCATTACGCCCGCGTCTTTGAAGGATGCTATTGTGTCGCGCGTGTAGGCAAAGACGGCATCGACCAACTGCTTGTGGGTAAGTTCTCTCCACGCTGCCGGAGGCGGTTGATGGCCGGGGTCGGCCCAATCGTCAGCATAGTGGAAGTCAAGCAGGAATTTGAATCCCATGGCCTTGGCGCGTTTAGCGGCGGCCAGAGTGTATTCGAGATTGTTGGGGAGCGTGGCAGGCGAATTGAAGATGCGCAGTCGAATCCAGTTGTAGCTGTGATCGTGAAGTATCTCCAGAGCGGGCCTGGCCACGCCGTTTTCCTTGAAGACGGCTCCTTGCTGCTCGGCCTTAGGCAGGAAGGAGATATCCGCCCCGATGGCGTACTGCGAGGATCTTCCGGCGGAGGTCTGTTGTGCCGGACAAGCAAAGCTCGCGGCGAGGACAAGGATAACAACCGATACAGATCTGCGACGCTGCACGAATCACCTCAGGGAAACAGTTTCGAACCCGCGCTCGACTCAGAAATCACGCCACTCTTGCGCCCAATGCGGCACTGGCGAAGCCGGCTAAATGTGGATCAGTCCGCGCTGCAGCGCCGTGACCACGGCCTGAGTGCGATCACCGGCATTCAGACGCATCAGGATGACGCTCACATGGCACTTTACCGTAGCCGCGGCGATGCCAAGCTGGCCGGCAATCTCCCGGTTGGATTTGCCATTTGCCAACAGTCCAAGCACCTCACGTTCGCGGTTGCTGAGGTTTGAGTCGCGGGTGCGCGAAGTGAGCGCCTGAGTGACGGGGGGAGGAAGATAGCGTCCGCCCGCGTGGACCCGCTTGACGGCGTTCACCAACATCTCCTGGGGCATGCCCTTGACCAGGTAACCGGTAGCGCCGGCTTCCATGGCCTGATAGATGTCCTCGTCGCCGTCGTAGGTGGTGAGCACAATAAAGCGGGCCTTCGGGGACTGGCTGCGAATGCGGCGAATGGTCTCAACGCCGCTGATTCCGGGCAGGCGCAGATCCATCAGGGTGATGTCGGGCTGATGGAGGGCGTGCAGCTTGAGCGCCTCTTCGCCGCTGCCGGCCTGAGCAACTGTCTCCATCTCGTGGCAGGAGGCAATGAGCGCCGCGATGCCCACCCGCATGATGGGGTGATCGTCGACGATAAGAATCCGGATGGGAGGCATAAGCAAGCAGATTATAGATCGCGGCGCATCGGTTGACCAGTTCCGGGCAGGAAGCCTAGGGGGAGGGCATCATGGGGTGACGGTGGCGCGGGGAATCTCAACGCGGACGCTGGTTCCCCGATGGGAGACGCTCTCGATTTCCAATTTTCCGTCGAAGCGGTGAATCCGCTCCCGCATGCCTCGCAAGCCGAAGTGCTCATCGGAAAAGGCTTTGGCGGCGTCGAAGCCGTCGCCGTCATCCTTGACCGTCAGCGAAAGCGACTGGCCCGCGTACCGGATCTCCGCTTCCACGTGTTGTGCGTGGCCGTGCAAGATGGCGTTGAGTACCGCTTCGCGGGCCACCATCATCAACTCATGAGTCGCGGGCAGGCTGATGGCAAAGGGCTTCCCGAGCAGACGGTACGCCATCTCCACGCCATGTTCCCGGCCAATCCGTTCGGCCATGCGGCGGAGGGCAGTCTCCGGATTGACGAGGGTTCTTTCCTCGCCACGGAGGTTCCACACGGCCTGGCGCGCCTCGTCCACGGTGGCGCGGATCTGGGTGGCGGCGTAGTCGATCAGGTGCGCCCTTGACTCGTTATCGTCGATTTCACGGCTTGCGGCTGCCTCAAGGAGCGCGGAGATGCTGACGCAGCCCTGGATGAGCGTGTCGTGCATT
Organism: Acidobacteriaceae bacterium; assembly: GCA_003139795.1. Taxonomy (GTDB): domain Bacteria; phylum Acidobacteriota; class Terriglobia; order Terriglobales; family Acidobacteriaceae; genus Telmatobacter. The sequence continues at coordinate 3,957 of PLGM01000397.1, forward strand.
TCGCGGGCCAGCCGCGTTCGCTCAGCCAGGACGGCTTTGAACCGGTCATGAATCTGCTTCATGCGCACCTGATAGGCGAGGATGGAGAGCAGCGCGGCGATGAGCACGCAGAGAGCCACAAACCACGGCGTGCGGTAGAAGTAAGGCTTTTTGAGGAAGCCGATGGCGGCGTGGGCCGTGTGTGCGGGATGGTCCGTCTCCCAGGCTTCGATGAGAAACGTGTATTGGCCGGCAGGAAGATTGGTGTAAGTTGCGAGCCGCTGCTGCGCGTTGGCGTAAGTCCAGCCGCGATCATATCCGTCGAGCCTGTAACGAAAGCGCAGTCCCTCCTGCGAGCGCAGCAACACCGGCTCATAGGCAATCTCGACGCGGTCGCTGCTTGCATCCAGATCCAGTTTTCCCGGCAGAGAGGCGGGGCGGCCATCGACCCTGACGGAGTCGATGTTCAAATTGGAGATGAAGGGGTGCTCGAGTTCATCGGGCCGGATGCTCCACAGCCCCTGGCTGGTGGGGAACCAGGCTTCGCCGGTTGCGGTGAGGGCGCCGGCCGGCTGCGTTCCCCCATAAAACTGCACGGGCTTGCCGCCCTCATCGGCGCGGAAGATTCGCAGCGAAAGAAGCTGTTCCTTGCCGGTGGCATGGGCATCCAGTTCGCCACGATTCAGCAGCATGACGCCGGAGGGGCCGCTGAACCAGAAATGGCCCTGCTTGTCTTCAAGAATGCAATAGATGCTGTCGCTGGCCAGTCCGTTGGCCGTGGTGTAGTGGGAGAGTTGACCATTGCGGTAGCGATAGAGGCCGTGAGCGCGCGTGCCGATCCACATTCCGCCGTCGGCATCCTGATGGAGGGCCCACACTTTCTCATCGCCGAGCGCCGCGGTCATGGCGTCATGGAAAAACCCGCCATTTCTGAACTGGCTGAGTCCATGCTCGGTGCCGATCCAGATGGTTCCGTCACGATCTTCGAGCAGCGAGCGGATGCTGTTATAGGCGAGGCCATTCTGACTGGTGTAATTTTGAAAGCCGGCTTGATCGAGGTGACTGACGCCGTTATCGGTTCCGATCCATAGGGAGCCATCCCTGGATTCGAGAAAGACGCGCACAAAGTTGTTCACCAGGCCCTCGTGGGTGGTGAAGTGCCTTGTTCCCTGGGCGGAATGACGATAGACGCCGCTGCCGTCGGTTCCGATCCACAGGGATCCGTCGCGGGCGCGCAGGACGTTGCGAACCCGGGCCTCATCCATCCCAGGGAAATGGAACGGGACGGCACGGCCGGACTGCACATGGACAAGCTGGTTTGAGGCAGCCCACAGCGATCCGTCCGAATCCAGAGCAACGGTGCCGAAGTCGGAGTCGGCGGCCGTCGGCAGGGCGAGGACCCTCACCGGGGTGCGGCTCAGCCGCATCATGCCGGCCTGGGTGCCGATCCACAGATCCCGGTCGGAATCGGCAAAAATGGACAGCACAGTGTTGCTGACCAGTGGCGAAGGCGCCTTCAGGCGGGTTACGCGGTCGCCGCGAATCCTGAAGATGCCTTCGCCGATTGCACCGGCCCACAACTCTCCATTGGGCGCCTCGCGCAAGGCGCGGATGGTGCCGGCGACTCCGGGAACCGGCTCGAACCTTTCGTGCCCTGGCCGCAGCCGGTATAACCCGCCCACTGTTCCCACCCAGATGACTCCGTCGGCCGTCTGCAGAAAAGACTTCACCTTGTTGCGGCTGTCATTGTCCGGCAGGGAATACTCGCGGCTCTGGCCATCTTTCAGCGAGTAAAGGCGCGACCCGCCCACCCAGATGCGACCGGTGCGGTCTTCCAGCACGGCATGAACGTTGAAGACGGGCAGACCCAGCGGCTTGTCGGCTCGTTCCAGGCGGCCGTTCCTGGCCCAGAAGAGCCCATCGTCCGTGGCCACCCACAGCAGGCCGTTGCGGTCTTCCGCGAGCGCCCGCACAAAGTCGGCGGTCTGGCCCTTCTCCGTCGGATAGGCGTGAAAAACACCGTTTTGCCACTCGATCAGTCCGCTGCCGTCCGTGCCGATCCACAGGCGGCCGTCATGGGCTGCCAGCAGACAGAAGACGCTGTTCTCTCCAAAGGCGGGCGTATTCTCATGGGCAAACAAATGGAAGCGCGCCCCGTCAAAGCGCAGCAGCCCACCGCTGGTGCCCACCCAAAGATAGCCGTCAGGGGTTTGTGCGAAGGCCTGTACCGTTTCCTCCGGCAGACCGTCCTGTGACTGCCAGGATCGGATGGTGAAGTTCCACTCATTGGCGCTCGCCGTGAGCGAGTCAACCGCCGGTTGCCGCGCTTGTGAACTTCGACCGGCCAGCATGAACAACGCCATCACTCCGAGCAGAAAGCCTTGCAGCAGCAGACTGCCGGCGCACGGAGTTGCTTGCCGATGCGGGAGCAGGCGACGCGCATGTTGAGCAGAGATCAGGTGGAAGCCTCCAGAGGCCAGCTCATTCGTACACGGTTCTGCATGGTGCGCTGTGAGCCGTCAGCCATATTCGCTCATTGTGGAGGTGTTGAGCAACCCCCGGCGGCGATACAAGGAAGAAAGGAACCGAAGGCAGCCCAAAAATATTTTCCTCCAATCCTACTTTCTGCCGATTCAAAAGCTCACAAGACACGCCTATAGTGAACTCGCGATAGGATAAGTGGCTTTACGGCGGGTCTGCGAATGCGGTGCAGTTGCAGCAGACTTGAGCGGAAGCTCAAGATGCGGAGAATCTGTGTGGATTTTCCGTTTGGATGAAAACGATTCCAGCGGCACGCCATTGTGGCCGATCGAATCAAGGATCCGATTCTGGTGAATGATCAATATGAAGACATGGCTTGCCGCCAGTACTGTTGCCGCTGTTTTGGGATTGGCCTCCGCACTCCCGGCACAACAGGCGCCTACCCCTTTTCTGATTGACGCAACTGTTCCTGCGCCCGCGCCGGAAACCGGCTTTTTGAACATGGGCGGCGTTTCGCCCGCTGGGCACCGGATCTCTGTCGACAGCCGCAGCCTCTCGCTGGATGGAAAGCCCTGGCTGCCGGTGATGGGCGAATTCCACTTTGCGCGGTATCCGGAGAAGTATTGGCGGGAGGAACTCCTGAAGATGAAGGCCGGCGGGGTGCAGGTGGTGGCCACCTACATCTTCTGGATTCATCACGAAGAAGTCGAAGGCCAGTTCGACTGGTCGGGACAGCGCGATCTCCGCCATTTTGTTGAGTTGTGCGGCCAGAGCGGGCTTTACGTTTACCTGCGCATCGGTCCCTGGGATCACGGCGAAGTGCGCAATGGCGGCTTCCCCGATTGGCTGATCGACAAAAAGATTCCGCTGCGCCGCAACGATCCCGAGTATCTGCGATATGTGGGCCGCTTCTACGGCCAAATTGGTAGCCAGATCAAGGGCCTCCTCTGGCAGGATGGGGGACCCATTGTCGGCGTGCAACTGGAAAACGAATATGGCGAGACCGGCCCCGGCGCGGGCGCGGAGCACCTTGCCGAACTCAAGCGACTGGCAATTGCGGCGGGCATTGCACCGCCGCTGTTTTCCGTCACCGGCTGGCCGGGCCACGACTATCCGGCCCGCGAGGTGATCCCTGTCTCCGGCGGGTATCCTGACGACTTCTGGACAAGCCTCACCACCGACTCTCCGCCCAACCCGGTGTATCTGTTCACAGCGGATCGCGCACGCCCCGAATTGGGCGACATGGCCCTCGGCGATTCTGCAAGCAAGATCGATCTTCGCCACTATCCATTCTTTGCCGCCGAGCAAGGCGCCGGCATGGAGACCTCCTATCATCGCCGGCCTCTGCTCAAGGCCGACGATATCGCGGCATTGACTCTGACCGCGCTGGGCTCGGGCGTGAATCTTTACGGCTATTACATGTTCCACGGGGGCGCCAACCCTGGCGGCAAGCTGACCACGCTGCAAGAGTCCATTGCAACCGGGTACCCCAACGACTTACCCGTGGTTTCCTATGACTTTCAGGCGCCGCTGGGTGAATATGGGCAGGAGCGGGAGTCCTTTCGCAAGATCAAAAGTCTGCACCTGTTTCTCGAATCTTTCGGATCGGATCTTGCTACGATGAGCCCTTACCCGCCGGACAAAGGACCGCAGGGCGCGGCCGACGCCAGCCTGGCCCGCGTTATGCTACGCGCCGACGGCAACCACGGATTTCTTTTCGTCAATAACTACGTACGCAAACTCGAGATACCCCAGCGCCAGGCATTCCAGGTGAGGATCAAGCTGCCCACGGAGACCGTTGACTTGCCGGGCACGCCTATCGACGTTCCGGCAAACAGCTATTTCATCTGGCCGGTCAATCTCGACCTCGGCGCGGGGATTCTCAGGTACAGCACCGCGCAGTTGTTGTCGCGCCTCGATAACGGAGCGGAGACGACTTACTTCTTCTTCGCGATACCCGGCCTGCGCGTGGAGTTCGCCTTTGACGCAGGCAGCATCGCTTCAGTCGCTGCGGGCAGTGGCTCGGTCATTCGTTCCGAGAACACGATCCTGGTCCAGAACGTGGAGCCGGGCAAGGAAGCCGCGTTGCAAGTGGCGGGCAAGAACGGGCGCAATGCGAGGATTCTCCTCCTGTCCGAGGCCGAGGCGGAGCAGTTCTGGCGAGTGCCGTTCGCAGGCCAGGATACGGCGCTTCTCTCGCCGGCAGATGTTTTTGCGGGCGACGATGGGGTGCATCTCCGCTCCGTCGAGATCTCGCGCATGGCGGCTTCGGTCTACTTGCCGAACGATCAAAAGGACAAACCGCATTCGCTCTGGCGTGAGGAGGCGTTGGAGGTTGAACCGCGGAAGATCGACTTCCAGTGGAGCAGCAGCCGCGAAGCCGCTTCCCGGCCGCCTATCCGCATGGCCTCTCACGTCGAAGGACGGGATCGCCCCATGCCTCTGGCGCCCGAAGACGCCGACTTCGCCGCAGCCGCGGCGTGGAGCCTGAAGATCCCGGCCCAATCCATGAATGGCCTCAGCGACATCTATCTGCGCATTCGCTACACGGGCGATGTGGCCAGGCTCTCAGTGGACGGCCGCTTGCTGGATGACGACTTCTACAACGGCCGTGCGTGGGAGATTGGACTCAAACGATTCCTGCCGGAGTGCTTCGACAAAAAGCTGGAGGTCAGCGTACTGCCGCTGCCGCGCAAGGCGCCCATCTATCTGGACGCGCGCGCCTGGGAATGGATGAACGCAGAAGGGCAAACTGCCAAGGTCTTCGGAGTGGAGTTGCTTCCGGAGTATGAGGTTGTGCTGAATCCGCCGAAACCATGACGCGCGCCGCATCCAAGCTAGAATTGGAGGACGCCAGGCCGGCGATTGAGAATCTCAAGTTGGCGGTTCAGACGATTTCCGGATATGCCGGACGCAAATGGCGCACAACGGGCTGCGCATGGGCACTGCTGTGCGTGGCCCTTCCAGCCTTCCCGCAAGCGCAGCATAGCGGCATCCGGTTTCGCGATATCGCGCATGAGTCTGGCGTCAATACCGAACCCCACACCTCGCCTGACAAACGCTACCTTGTGGAGATGATGGGCGGAGGTGTTGCCCTCTTCGACTGCGACAACGACGGCAGGCTCGACATTTTGACAGTGAATGAATCCACAGTGGATCGATATCTGCACGGCGGCGATTTGATGATCACTCTGTATCACCAGGATTCCAAGCTGCACTTCTCAGACATCACAGCGCAAGCGGGACTCACCACCCGAGGCTGGGGCATGGGCGTCGCCATTGGGGATTTCGATAACGACGGCCTGCCGGATATCTACGTGACTGGTTATGGCCATAATGTGCTCTATCACAATCTGGGCGGCTGCAAATTTGAGGATGTGACCGAAAAGGCGCATGTGGCGGGCGGCGGATTCAGCGTGGGAGCAGCCTGGGCCGACTATGATCGCGATGGCTATCTGGACCTTTTTGTCTCTCGATACGTGAATTCCGACGTTCATCGCCTTCCTCAACCGGGTTCGAGAGCATTCGACTATCAGGGTGTGCAAATGGAAGTGCCCCAGTTGGACGGGCTAACGGATCTTCTGTTTCGCAACCGCGGCGACGGCACCTTCGAGGAGGTCTCCGCAAAGGCCGGGGTTGACAACGCAGAGAAGCGTCTGGGCATGGGCGTTGTGTGGGGCGACTACGATAACGATGGATGGCCCGATCTCTTCGTGACCAATGATATGGGCCCCAATTACCTCTACCACAACCGGCACGACGGCACATTTGAAGATGTTGGTCTCTGGTCCGGTACCGCCGTCGATGAGCAAGGCAAGTCCCTCAGCAACATGGCCGCGGACTTTGGCGATGTCTACCACGACGGAAGTCTTGACCTGCTCATCACCCGCTACAAGCACCAGCCCATGAGCCTCTACCGGAACGCGAAGTCCCAGGGTTTTACCGATGCCACGCGGGCATCGCACCTTGGCCGCGGTTCCGACGCATTTGTGCGCTGGGGAAGCGGCTTTGCAGACTTCGATAACGATGGATGGCCTGACATATTTGTGGCGAACGGAAACTTCAGCCAGCTTACCGATTCGCTCCCCCACGAACCGCGCTATCGAGAGCCGCTCCAAGTGTTTCACCATAACGGAGACAGCACCTACACCGATGTCTCCGATCAATCCGGGCTGAACGACGGACCGTTGCAATCGCGCCGGGGCACTGCCTTCGGGGACATCAATAACGATGGAAACGTCGATGTGGTCGTCTACAACGTGAGCGCGCCGCCTTCCATCTTCCTCAACGAGACCAGGAATTCGAATCACCGTGTTCTTTTTCGCCTGGTGGGCACAAAGAGCAACAAGGCCGCGATTGGCGCAAGAGTAACGGTGGCCACATCGTCAATGGAGCAGATCGACGAAGTTCGCGGCGGCGGAAGCTACCTGTCGAGCAACGACCAGCGCCTGCATTTCGGATTGGGCAGCGAGAGGGTGATGAAGCGCGTCCAGATTCTCTGGCCCAGCGGCTTCAAGGAGGAGTTAAAGGACGTTCCCGCCGACGCTATCTACACATTGGTCGAGGGCCAGGGAATCAAAGAGACCGTGAAGCTTCCAGCGCCGGGCAAGTAGGCTGGTTGGCGGAGCGTTCCATTCGACATCACAAGCGCCAGCGGCCAACGAAGTTCAGATTCGCGGAAGTCTTGGAACGGCTTCGGGGCCGAGACTACATCCTTACGGGCTTGCCTGTGCGGCAGCGATCGCTTGATTGAGCCGGCGAGCTTCAGCGCTGTCGGGGTCTATCTCCAGCGCATGCGCCACCGCCTGTTTTGCATCCTGCCACTTTGCCTCGTCGGCCAGAGTTGCCGCCAGGTTGATCCATGCCAACACATAGGAGGGAGAAGCATGGACCGCCGCACGATAGCAGCTTTCCGCCTGTGCAAGGTCGCCGCTTTTTCCGGCCAGATAGCCCATCTGGTTCTGCGCCTCAGCCAGGTTGGGGTTCAGCTCGATGGCGCGCTGGAGTTCGGCTTTTTCATTGACAAAATCATCTGTCTTATCAAGCGCCTTGGCAAGTTTGTAGGCCACAAGGGCCTCATTGGGATCATTGGCGAGAGCTTCACGATAGAGCGCGACGGCCTGTGCGGCATCGCCGGCAGCCATTGCGCGGTCGCCGGACTCGATTTTGCTCACGGCCAGAGTTTGATCGGCCTCGGCTTTCCTCATGGTTTGATAGAGGCGCAGCTTTTCCTGCGACTGTTCGACTTCGCCAAGGTTCTCGAGAACCCTGGCCAGTTCGTATTGCACCGCAGGCCCGCTGTCGCCCAGTTCGATTGCCTTTTCCAAATGCACCCTGGCGGCTGAAAAATCCTTGAGTTCGGCGAGCACGCTACCCAGCGCTTCTTGAGACTGAAGATAGTCGGGCTTGAGAGCTACCGATTGCTCAAGATGAGCGCGCGCCTGCGGAAACTGGCCCGCGCGTATTTCCAGTTGCGCATTCAAATACAGCACTTCCCAGTTGTGCGGGGCGGTCAACAAGAGCTTGTGTCCAAGCTGCGGCGCCGTTTCGGATTTGCTCGAGACAAGGACCCGCAAGTAGAGGACCTGGGTATTCAAGTCCCCTGGATGCCGAGCGAGTGCGGCAGTGAGAATTTTAACCGCTTCTTCGGGTCTGTCGAGCAGCATGAGAACGACGGCCAGTTCATCGGCGAGCGGGAGAGAATCGGGTGCGGCGTTCAGACCTTCGCGCAGTACCCTGGATGCTTCATTGAGTTGCAGGGTCCGAGCATATGCCATTCCCAGGTTGAGACTTTGCAGCGGGGTTCGTTGTCCCCGGCGAGCGGATTTTTCCAGCAGAGCAATCGCCGCGGCGTAGTCCTTATCTTTGAGCAGGTCTCGGGAAAGCCCATCCAGCGCCACCGCCGAGCCGGGATCGATCGCCAGCGCGGCCCGCCATTCCCGCTCTGCGTCCGCGATCTGGCTCCCCTGATCCAATGCCGTGCCAAGCACAAGATGGGGTCGCGCGTCATGCGGGTCGAGGCTCACTGCCAGCTGCAAAGGCGCAAGCGCGGCCTGGACATCGCCTGCGGAGTAAAGGCTGAGGCCCCACATGTAAGTGAGGGACGCCGAATCCGGTTGAAGTTTGACAGCAGAGGCAAAGGCCTCAGCAGCGCAGTGGAATTGCTTGCGACCGCCAAACCATGTTCCAAGATCGGCATAAGCCTGCGCGGTGGGCTGGCTCTGGAGACGCGCCTTCATCGACGAAGGGGCGGTGCAGGATGCATGGGCGAACGTTGCTGTCAGCAGGCAAAGCAGGACCCCCACCACGCTTGCCGGCAGCGGGATATGACAGTTAACACCGGCGCGCGCAGAGCAGAGCTTGGTTGGGACCACTTTCGCAGCCGCTTGAGTAGCCGGGATGTCATCGATCGTTGCCGACTGAAAATGGCGCATGACCCGGATCTCAAATCCAGAGATTCTCAACATGGCTCCGAAAGCGTGAAGTGCACTGTCGCACGTTGCAGTGTACAGCCAATCGCAGAGGCCATGTATACGCCGGAAGCAGGATTGGGAGGGTCCGCATTTCCGGAGACTCCCCTGCCCTCCGGAGGTTGGTGGAGATCAGCCTCCAGAAAAAGCCGGGATGGACACCAGCATCGAAAATGAACGCCGGGCGTTGCGTAACTCGAACAAATGGCTACATATATGCGTCGAATGCGCTGTTTTGAGGGGCGAAGGAAAATAATCCTCCCTATCCTACTTTCGGCAGATGTACGACCACATTGCGGGAGCGTAATGTTCGACACGACCTGGAAAGCACCGTCTGAACCGATCTGACGGAAGCGAACGGCAGATCGAATGTGGCTTCCGGGAAATGAGCATAAAGTGTGCAAGCGAATGAAAACGGTTCCAAACAAGCGCCAAACCGCTCTGGGCACTAAGGTTAATTCACTTCAGGAGGTGGCTGTGCAAATCATCAATGCGAAGTATCTACGGGTTCTACTGCTGTTGATCCTGGCCGGCTCAGGGCTCCTGGCCTACGGACAAGGCACCAGCGCAAGCTTGACGGGCCAAGTCACCGATCCTTCCGGGGCGGCAATTCCCGGCGCGACCGTAACCATCACGAACGTCGGCACCAACTTTACACAGGTCGTGAAAACGGATGGCGTTGGGACCTACCAGATACGGCCCGTGCCGCTTGGTACCTACTCGCTAACTATAGAGGCAGCCGGTTTTAAGCACTATGCGCAGACCGGCATCGAGTTGACCGCAAATCTTTCCGCCACCCAGGATGTTCAGCTCAAGGTGGGGACTGCGAAGGGTGAGACGATCAGCGTGACCTCCGACGCCGAGCTGATCAACACCAGTTCGGCAGAACTGGGCACAACCGTCGGTGAAGCCGCCATCTCGGAGTTGCCGTTGAACGGCCGCGATCCCTCCTCTCTTGTTCTGCTTGCGCCCGGCACGGCCAACGTCATGCAACGTGGCGGCGAGGGAATCCAGTCGGGCTTCTCCCTGCCCACAGAGACGGGAGCTTCCTCCGGCGGCGGACGCCAGGGCAGCACGTTCTATATGCTCGATGGCGTCTCCAACATGGACAACTACAACGACCTGACCGCGCCCTTTCCGAATTCCGACGCGACTCAGGAGTTCAAGGTCATCACCAACAACTTCAGCGCCATCTACGGCTTTTCTCCCGGCGCGGTGGTCAGTATCGCCACCAAAGGCGGCACAAACGCATTCCACGGCGGGGCCTTCTGGTTCGTGCGCAACAACGACCTGAATGCCGGGGACTACTTCGTCCACTCGGTGGATCCCCTGAAGCGCAACCAGTTTGGGGCCTATACCGGCGGGCCGGTCCTCAAGAACAAGCTCTTCTTCTTCGGCAATTACCAGGGAACCCGTTTGGTGGAAGCTGCCAATTCGAATCAAACCTACACGCCTACCGCCCCCATGCTGACGGGCGACTTCAGCGGCCTGGCCTCCACACCTGGAGTTACAAACCTCACGGGGCCGTTCCATACCGTCGATGGCTTGGCAAATCAATTGGATACGAGCATCGCCAATCTGAATACCGCGGCTGTGCAAATCGCCAAAGACGGATTGCCGACGGCGCCATTGGGTGCAGCGACCAGCACCACGCAGGCCGCCAACGGCGAAATGTATTACACCTCCGCGGCCGTTAGCCAAAGCTTCAACGAGGGCACGGGAAAACTCGACTATGACATCTCCCCTTCGCAACGCCTGACTCTGCGCTCCCTTACCAACCAAATGACGGAGCCCTCGGGGGACACGCCGGGCAACATTCTCTCCGTGCTTAACCTGAGTAACTGGAGTTATGACTTCCAGGAGAGGATGGAGTACTACAACGATGTGCTGGAGCACACCTGGACGATCAATCCCAACACCGTGAACACCGTTGCCGTCTTCTGGAATGAGCAGAGCGCGCACAATTCGGCGCCCACGAATGACAGCAGCGGCAAGCCCATGTGCTTTTCGCGCTACATCAATGTAACCGAACTGCCGGGCCAGTGCTGGATGGAAGGCTTCGGCGTGAGCGGCGGAGCCGGAGGATTCAGCGGCGGATGGACAGAACCTTCGCAGGAAGTGCGCAACACCTACGGCTTCACGGACACCCTCGCCAAGACCGTAAAAAGACACACTCTCTCGGCGGGAATGGACTTGCAGCACCAGTTCGCCGAGGAATTGACGCAGTACCCCGCCACGCCGATCATCACCTTCAACGGACACTACACCGGAAACGGACTGGCGGATTACCTGCTTGGTTATACGTCCGGTTTCGAGCAGGGGGCCGGCGAGATCGCGGATGTTGCCGGCTGGCAATTGGGGCCGTACTTCCAGGATGACTGGCGTATGCGTCCCAACCTGACCGTCAACCTCGGCATGCGCTGGGATCCGAATTTGGCTCCCACTTCGGCCGGCGGACGCGGCGCCGCATTCGTCCCCGGACAACAGAGCACCAAGTTCCCCAACGCGCCTCAGGGACTGATCTTCCCCGGAGACCAGGGATTGACAGCCGCACTGATGCCGGACTCGTATGGATATTGGGAGCCGCGCCTGGGCGTGGCATGGCAGCCGAAGGGCTTGCCGCATACGGTGTTTCATGCCGGATTCGGGTTATTTACCGGCCCGCTCGAGTATTCCTCGTACAATCACGCGGCCGATATCGCTCCATTCAGCCCGACCTTCTCCTTGTACGGAAGCAATTGTGCCGGCGGCTGCACGGCAGGCGCCGACGCGGCAGTTACGGGCTGGTTGAGCTTCGACAATCCCTGGTCAACCAACGCGGGAACGAGCGACGCGAGTCCGTTTCCCCCCTTCGCGTCGGTTTCCTACGTGCCTCCATCCAGTTCGCCAATCGCCAGTACAGGGGTCAAGCTAGGCCAGTCGTTCTCCCGCAACTTCAAGATGGGCATGACGCAAAGCTGGAATGTTTCGGCAGAGCAACAGCTCAGTTCGACAACCGTTCTCCGCTTGGCGTACGTCGGGAGCGAGTCGTATCACCAATCGGATGCCCTCGACAAGAATGCCTATATCTATTCGGCTGCCGCGCCGAGTGGGACAGCCCCGTACCCGGATTTCACCAACATCTACGAACTGGACAGCAATGGCACCGCCAGCTATAACTCCCTGCAGGCGACCGTCGATCACCACATGTCGCATGGCCTGCAAGTGCAGTCGAGCTTCACCTGGTCGAAGGCGATCGACGTGGCCAGTTCCGGCAACATCTCTTTCGGCAGCCCGTATCTCGGGGATCCGTTCGATCTGCGCTGGAATCGCGGCGTCTCTTCTCTGAGCATTCCCTTCAACTCGGTCACCAACTTCATCTATCATGCGCCCGACATGAAGGGGAAGAACAAGCTGATTCAGGAGACTGTGGGTGGATGGGAGCTGAGCAGCATTGTGACCTGGCAATCGGGCAATCCATTCACGATTCAATCCGGCGCCAGCAATAATTCCGGGTCGAATCAGTACCTGGATCGCGCGGATCGCGTCGCAGGCCAATCGCTCAATGTCCATCAGGGATCAAAGTCGCATTGGATGAATAACTACTTCAACACAGCGGCGTTCACCAACAATGCCGTAGGGACGTTCGGCGACAGCGGAAAGGACATCATGTTCGGCCCGCATTACTTTGGCGACGATTCCGCGATCATGAAGAGCTGGAGCCTGATGGAAGGCATCAAGCTGCAGTTCCGTTGGGAGGCCTTCAACGCTCTCAATCATCCCACCTTTGGCAATCCCTCCGGTGATTACGGCAACACTGTCACTTGGGGCAACTTCGGGAAAATCGGGACCACCGGCAACATTCCGCCGCGCGTCATGCAGGGCGCTCTGAAACTGACATTCTAACCTTGCGATAAGAGGCCCGGGCGATGTTCATCCCCCGGGCCTTTTATTGTTTTCGTCTGGATGGACAGTCTGCGATCAGCACTGGCAAGGTTCGTATCCTAATCGCCAATCGAAGACAATTCGGCTGCGGATCACCGCTGGAGTTGAAACATGGTTGGCGATCTTCGAGTTGAGCCTTCTGCGGCGGGCTCGATGAGTGCCTGATTACATGAACTGACACCGAGCTTGCGGGTATCCGAGAGATTTTGCAAGCAATCCAGAGCCGGTTGCTGGCGCACTACGGCGGAGACGGGAGCGCGGTTTCCGTTGCCGTGAGCAGCCGGACCGGTCTTTGGCGAAACACAAGTTCCAGAGAACTACCGGCTGGCCGGCGGCGCCGTCGAAGGCTCCTTGCCCTCCTTGGCGGGTGTCAGTCCGGGCACTGCGGGCGTCGTCGTCACATTCCCTGTCGCGGCCTCGGTCATATCGATGCCGTAGTGCTGCAAGGTACTGGCAAGCGTTTGGTACAGGCCCGCGCGGTCTTTGGCATAGGTGGCGTTAGCCTGCATCAGGGTGTTCTCCGCCGCCGCCAGTGCCCGCTGCTGTTGCAGAACAAGCGCCGTCGTCGAAGCTCCCAGATGCAGCTTCTCCTGTTCCGCGTCCAGGCTCCGCTGTGCGTAGTCCTTGGTTGCGATGGAGGCAAGCACCTGCGCGCGGTCGTTGGTGAGCGCAAACAGCGCGTTCACCACGCTGATGCGGATTTGCGTGTAAAGCTGTTCCAGCCGCAGTTCGGCCTGCCGGTATTCGATCAGCGCTTGCGCCTGCTGCGCCTGCGCCGGCCGGTTGCGAATGGGAATCGTCAGGCTGAAGCCAGCGCCCTTATCGGGCGCCGAGCTGTTGAAGAGGTTCTGCAGGACCGTGCCATAACCGGCGCTTGGGAAGTAGCCGGGGGGATACAGGCCTCCAGTCTCGAAGTTGAGAGCGTCCGGGCTTTGCGAACCGCCCAGGGCGTTGGAGTTATAGAAGCCGTAGGCATCGAGCGTCGGCAAAAGCCCATTCTTCGCGCCCCGCAGGCTGATGGCGTCGTTCTTCAGCGTAAGCACCGCCTGTTCCAGCACCGGGCTCTGGCTAAAGGCCTGTTGCACCAGTTCGTCTACCGGCTGCTTCTCCTCGGGAAGCTCCTCCAGGCTCACCCGGTCGGTGGGAATCACAGCCGCCGCTATCAGGGCAGGATCGTTGAGGTTCCGCGCGATGGCCTGCTTGATGATCTGCTGCTGGTAATTCAGGCTGCTCTGGGAACTGATGAGAGCCTGCTTGTCGGACGCCACCTGCTGGTCGGCGTTGAGCACGTCCAGCGGCGCCATGGAGCCGATCTCCAACTGCCTGCGATTGTCGCTCGCCACCTGGCTGGTCTGCTCCAGCGCGCGCTGCTTGGCCTGCACGTCCTCATAGGCGTTCACCAGACCCCAGTAGATGTTCTCCACCTGGTTCACGGTGTAGAGAATCTGTTGGCGGAACGTCGAGTCGGTGATGCGGCGATTGTTGATCGCCTGGTAGACATAACGCTTGTTCACAAAGATGCCGGCTCCGTAAAGCAGGTGCTGGGTGACCTTTGCGTTGAAGGTGGAATTCAGCTGCGGACTATAGTCGTTAAAAGGGTTGTTGGTCGTGATGCGTTGGTTGCTCAAAGCCACACTCAGCGCCGTTCCCGTGACAAAACCCTGGTTGTACGTGAAGTTGTATTGGTCGGTGTTGGTGGTCAATGAGGATAATCCGCCGGAGAACAGCGTATTGGACTGCGGTGAGGTGGCTCGCTCCAACTGAACGGTAGCGGTGACCGAGGGATCCCGGTTCTCCGGCGTGGGACCAGCGCCCGAAGCGGTGAGCGTCAAACCCGCAGTGCCGGAAGCCACACCACCCGTTGAAGCGCCCGGGCCGCCGCCCGCGTTCGAAGTCGACAGGTAACCGCCCTGCGTAAAGCTGTTGACCACCGCACCCGAGCCGAACAAAGCCGAACCTGCCTTGGCCCGCAGCACATCGAGGTCCGCCATGTCCATGTAGTAGCGGGAGATGGCAATGTCGTAGTTGTTCTCCAGTGCCAGCGCCAAGGCATCCGAAAGGCTCAGGTAGATCTTGCCGTTCTTCACCAGGTCGGCAAGGCGCACCGAGTTCACAAAGCTGGCCTTGGGCACGGTCGTGGGCATGTACGCCTTGATCGGGTTGCCCAGAAGGCGCCCGGACGGCTTTGAAAAATCGCGCTGAGACGAGCGCAAATCCAGCGGCTGCGTCAGCACCGGCGCCGGTTCCGCAGGCAGGTCGGATGCCGACTGGTTCGGAGTCGTAGCGGTTGCCTGCTGAGCAAATCCTGAAGGCGCTCCCGCCGCCAACGTCAGCAGCACCACGGCAATCGCGTGCAGCCGCTTGCCCGCCCGCGCGCGACCCTTGCGTGCAGCCTCATTCCGCCTCTTAAACTCTTTAGTATCAGATGATTGCATGGTTCCTCTCCTCGAATTGCTGGGGTGAGTCGAGCGCCCCTTTTTGGCTATAACCCAAGCCAAGCCCGAAATTTCGACAAAATACTTGCTCCAACGCTTGCGCCAGACCGCCGCGGCTCACCTCGAACCCGAAAGCCGTGCCCGGGATGGTTCCTCTCCACGAACTGCTGAGGAATGTGGGGTGCCATTCTTCAAGACGACCGAAGAGCCTTTCCGGACGCAAAAGCGCCGCCGTTTTCCCGTACGAAAGCCCCAATCCCCTGTTCAATTCCGTGGCCGGCGGCCGCCCGCGCTCCCAATTGCGACGCGGCCCTGCCCTCCGCATCCGAGCTCTGGCGCGGATGCCAGCCCTGCTCCCTCCCGCCGCAACGCCGGCGTCGGCACACGTGAGCTAGTACATCTACGCTCCTTTCGCCGGGGAAGTTCCGCCTGAGGCTGGAGAACGTGGGCCCGACAAAGCTCTTCGAACCTTAGTTTCTCCCCGTTCGCCACCACGGCGCGGGTAAGAATCAGCCAGTTCAGCATCCAGCATCTGGTTGATCGGATGGGGAATCGGACCCCGACTCGACCATTTTCCTCTGCCAGCAACTCCATTCACTCAGACTACCTACCCGCCGCGCCGGAACCAGTACTTTCTTGGCCCGGTATCAACTCGCTAAACAAATGAAGACGATGCGCCTGGAAGCGTTTCGCTGGAAAAACCGGCCCCTTTCGTCCTTCCCATTGGCAGACCGGATGAAGATGCCGTCGTAACCGGAAGATACAGCCTGCGCCCTGCCTTTATACTGAGGTGTTTGCCAAAGGCAGGCGCACGGGCCGGCAAACGGCCTGTCCAGGAAGGAGCGGGCATTGGCTCAAGCGGAGATCGGCATCATCGGCGGCAGCGGGCTCTACTCGATGCCCGGATTCACCAACGTGCGCGAGGAGCGCGTGGAAACGCCCTTTGGCGCGCCTTCCGACGCTTTCGTGCTGGGCGAGCTGGAGGGCCGCAGCGTGGCCTTTCTGGCGCGGCACGGGCGCGGCCATCGCATCCTGCCCTCGGAACTGAACTTCCGCGCCAACATCTATGCCTTCAAGAAACTCGGCGTCGAGCGCATCCTCTCTGTTTCGGCCGTCGGTTCGCTCAAAGAGGAACACAAGCCTACCGACTTCGTCATGCCCGACCAGTTCATCGACCGCACCTTCCATCGCATCTCCACCTTCTTCGGCGAGGGCATTGTGGGCCACGTGGCCTTTGGCGACCCGGTGTGCGCCACGGTGGCCAAAACCGCGGCCCAGGCCTGCGCCACGGTGGGCGTGGTGGGCAAGCTCGGCGGCACGTACGTCTGCATGGAAGGCCCGCAGTTCTCCACCCGCGCCGAGTCCCATCTCTATCGCAGTTGGGGCGCGGACGTGATCGGCATGACCAACCTGCAGGAAGCCAAACTGGCACGCGAAGCGGAGATCTGCTACGCCACCGTGGCCATGGTCACCGATTACGACTGCTGGCGCGAGGGCCATGACTCGGTAACCATCGAGGAGATCGTGGCCGTGCTGCACCAGAACGCCGCAAACGCCGCCAGGGTGGTCAAGGCAGCCGTCGCGGCCCTGCCCACTGAGCGCGCCTGCGCCTGCGCCTCCGCTGCCCGCTACGCCGTCCTCACCCAGCCGGACGCGATTCCCGAGGCGGCGAAGGAAAGGGTGGGACTGCTGTTTGGCAAGTACCTGGGGTGGTAGCGGAGTTAATGCTGTTAGTGGAGTTAGCGGCGCAAGCGGAGTTAGCACGGTTGCGCCGCAAGCGAGCTATTAACCTAAACAACTGAGCAAGAGAGGAAGAACAATGGCGATTACCGTGGTGGGCAGCGTGGCCTACGACTCAATCGAAACCCCCGCAGGCCGGAAGGACCGTTGCCTGGGTGGCGCGGCAACCTATTTCTCGCTGGCGGCCAGCTTTTTTACCGATGTGCGCGTCATCGCCGTGGTCGGCGAGGACTTTGGCCCCGACCAGGAGGCGGTCTTCCATGCGCGCGGCATCGATACGCGCGGCATTGAGCGCGCCCCCGGCAAGAGCTTCTTCTGGGAAGGTTCCTATCTCGACAACCTGAACGAGGCCAAAACCCACGCCACCGAACTGAACGTCTTTGCGTCCTTCGAGCCGAAGATTCCCGAGGCCTACCGCGACTCCGATTTCCTGTTCCTGGCCAACATCGATCCCGTCCTGCAGCGTCGCGTCCGCGAACAGATGCCAGGCGTTCGCCTGGTGGCCGGCGACACCATGAACTACTGGATCAAAGATCATCGCGCGGCCCTGCTCGAAGTCTTGAAGGGCCTGGACATTCTGCTCATCAACGACACCGAGGCCCGCATGTTGGCCGACAACAACAACCTTGTGCAGGCGTCGCGCGCGGTGCTGGCGCTGGGACCGCGCACCCTGGTGGTCAAGCACGGCGAGTATGGAGCGACTGCTTTTTTCAGCAACCGCAGCTTTTCACCGGAAGGCGAATACGCCGAGCACATGTTCAGGGCTCCGGCGTTGCCGCTCGAAGAGGTGGTAGACCCCACCGGCGCGGGCGACAGCTTTGCCGGCGGCTTTTTCGGCTACCTGGCCTCGTCCGCCGCGGCGGACGACCTCAACCCCGCCGCGTTCCGCCGCGCCATGTTTTACGGCAGCGTAATGGGTTCGTTCGCGGTGGAGCGTTTCGGCACCGAGCGGTTGCAGCAACTCTCCCGCAAGCAGATCGACGAACGTTTCATCCTCTTCCGCGAGTTGACCCACCTTGACTGAAAGGCCCATCTCGCGCGTGGAAGGCCTGTTGGTGCCGGCCTCCTGCGCAACAGCATCGATGGCGGCAATCGTGTGGAGTTGGCGCCATGGGGCCATGCTCAACTATGGCGATGCCGTCGCCCACCTCCACATCGCCCGCCGGGTCTTCGATTCCCACCAGCCGCGCTTCTCGCAACTGGGCTCGGTGTGGCTGCCCCTGCCGCACATCCTGCTGATCCCCTTCGTCCAGGTCTACGCCTGGTGGGCCAACGGGCTCGCCGGCGTCATTCCGTCTGCGCTGGCTTACCTGGCCGCCTGCGCGGGAATCTACCGCCTGGCGCGCCGCTGGCTCCCGCCCCCCGCCGCCGCCCTGACCCTGGCATTTTTCGCCACCAATCCCAACCTGCTCTACCTCCAGACCACGGCCATGACCGAGCCGCTCTTTGTCTGCGAGATGATCTGGATCGCCGTCTGGCTGGTGGAATGGCGGGCCAGCCTCGACGATGACCCCAAGCGAGCCAGGCGGCTGCTGTGCTGGATCGCATTGGCCCTTGTGGCTGCCATCTTCACGCGCTATGACGGCTGGGTAATGGCTCTGCTGGCCTGGGTAGCCGTCGGCCTCACGCTGGCCCGCCGTGGTGGGCTGCGCTCGCCCGTCTTCTGGCTGGCAAGCGCTTTGGTCGTCGCCGCGCCCGTCGCATGGTTCATTTACAACGCCGCGGCCTTCGGCGATTGGCTCTACTTCCTTCGTGGTCCTTATTCCGCCAAAGCCATCGAAATACGCACCTCCGTGCCGGGATTCCCACCGCATCCCGGTTGGCACAATCCCTGGGTCGCACTCCTCTTTTTCCTCAAGGCCGCGGAGCTGGACGCCGCCGCCGCCGCCTGGGGCAACGTGCTGCTCGCGCTTAGTCTCCTGGGCGCCGCCTGGGCCTGGCTCAAGGGCCGCCGCCGCGGCCTCGCCTGGGCGCTGCTCCTGGGTCTGCCGGTTCCCTTTTACGTCTACTCCGTAGCCTATGGCTCGGTTCCCATCTTTCTCCCCGTCTGGTGGCCCCACTCCTGGTACAACCTGCGCTACGGAATCGAACTCCTGCCAGCCTTCGCGCTGGGCCTCGGATTTGCCGCGCAGCTCTGCCTCGCCGCCGTGCGCGAGTTCAAGCCCCGCGAGGTCGACCCCCGCTGGGCAAACTGCGCCGCCGCCCTGCTCTTCGCCCTCGTCGCCCTGAATGCCTGCCTGATGCTGCGCGAACGTCCGCTGATCTACGTCGAAGGCACAAAGAACATCCAGGCGCACCGGCCCTATGAAATGCAGATTCCGCCCGTTCTCCGCGCACTACTCGCCGGCCGGCCCGGCGGCATGATTCTGATGGATACATCGGTCGATCCCGAGATTGTTGCCCTCACGGGGATTCCGCTGCGCCAGACCATCAATGAAAGCGACCTCGATCTCTATCGCGACGCGCTGGCCGCGCCCTCCGCTCATGCCGCCATCGTCCTGGCCCTCGACGGCGACCAGGTGGACCGGGCCGTACACGCTCATCCCACCGGCCTCACCGCATATCGGCGCTTTTCAGCCCCCGGCCAACCCTCGGCCACGATTTACGTCTCCGGTACTCCCGATTCATCAGGGCTCAACAAGCAGGCCGGCGCGGTGATAGCATCGCTCCAGGAAATCCCATGAGTTCGCCCCTGGCACAACTCGCCCAACCCTTCGTTTTCGACCGGCTGCAACAGATCGTGGTGGTCAACCACGCCATCGGCCGCCTGCTCGTGGCCTGTCTGCTGGGCGCTCTTGTCGGCCTGGAGCGCGAGGTCAACCGCAAGTCCGCGGGCGTGCGCACCAACCTGCTCATCTGCATGGGCTGCGCATTTTTTACGCTCCTGTCGGCGGTGCTGGCCGGCGACGCCAACCCGGACAAGGGCCGCGTGGCCTCCAACATCGTCCAGGGCATCGGCTTCCTGGGCGCCGGCCTCATCCTCCACAATCGCAGCCGCGTCAGCGGACTCACCAGCGCGGCCAGCATCTTCGTCGTCGCCTCCATCGGCATGGCCTGCGGCGCCGGACTCTATGCGGCGGCAGCGGCGGGGGCCATCATAGTCATCCTGGCGCTGGAGCTGGTCGGATTTCTTGAGCGTCGCGCCAACCTCAAGATTTACCCCCTGCTATATGAGGTCCGCGGTCGCGATCAGACCCAGATGCTGCAGTCCATCCTGGAAGCGATGGATGACGCGAAAGAACGGCTTACCGGCGTAGAGCGCGACGCCATCGGCGAACTCCAGCGGGTCAGCTTTGCACTCACCGCAACCAAGCGCCAGCATGAGCGGTTGCGCGGCAAGCTGGCTGCCGAGCCCGCCATCGACAAGTTGTTCACCTTCCGCGATCCGGAGGAAGATTGATCTCCTTCACCAAGGCCCACGCCTGCGGCAACGACTTTCTCATCGTCACGGAAGACGCGGCCGCAGACCACGACTGGGTAAATCTGACGCGCCGCCTCTGCGCCCGCTCGACCGGCATCGGCGCCGACGGCATTGAGTTCTTCGCCTGGACCGGACCAAAATCCGCCCGCATCCGCCTCCACAATGCCGACGGCTCCATCGCCGAAATCAGCGGCAACGGTACCCGCTGCGTGGCCGCGTGGATGGCCGAAGCCCTGGGCTCGAAGCCCGGCGACAAGCTTGAAATCATCACTGACGCCGGCCTCCGCATCTGTCAGGTCGATGCAGTCGGCACCGCCGGCGAATTCACCGTCCAGGTCACCACCGGCATGGGCGTTCCCACCTTCGCGCCGCGTACCATTATTCTTTCCGGCGGCGTTCAAATTGCCGCCATCGAAGTCTCCACCGGCAATCCCCACTTCGTCATCCTCGTCGACAACCCCGACTTCGCCGTCGCCGGCTACTCCTGGCGGACCCTCGGCGCGGAAATCTGCGTTTACGAAGATTTCCCTCACCAGACCAACGTCGAGTTCGTCCGCATCGTCAGTCCCACGGAAATCGAGATTCGTATCTTCGAGCGCGGAGTTGGCACCACCAACTCTTCGGGCACCGGCAGTGCTGCCTCGGCCGTGGCGGCAATCGCCCTTTATGGCTGCCGTTCGCCGCTCGCTGTGGTCGCCCCCGGCGGCGCGCAGACCGTAGCCTGGGACGGCCCCGGCGCCGAGCTGCTTCTCACCGGTCCGGCCGCTCTCATTGCCCGTGGCGAGGCTTGGTAATCATGACCGATTTGCTTAGACCGCCAGCAGTTCCCAACGATGCCGTCGTAGCCGTCGTCTCTCCGGCTTCCACGCCGCAGCCCGAGCGCGTCGAACGCGGACTGGAGGCATTGCGTTCGCTCGGTTACGCGCCCCAGGCCGCCAGCCGCGTTCTCACCCGCGGACCGCTCTACTTCGCGGGAACGCCCGAGATGCGGCTGCGCGATTTGCACCATGCGTTTGCCGACGATGAGGTACGCGCCATCTTCTCCACCCGCGGCGGCTACGGCTCGCACTACCTGCTGGACGGGCTGGACCTTGACCTGATCGCCGAAAGCGCAAAGCCCTTCATCGGCTATAGCGACCTCACCGCCCTCCAACTGTGGCTGCTCGATCAGCTGCAACTGCCCGCCTTCCACGGTCCCATGCTCTCTGCGGATTTTGCCCGCGAGGACGGCATCCACCTGCCCAGCCTGCACGCAGCCCTTTCCGGACAGACCTACACCGTCACGGCGGACGAAGGATTGCGCACTTTGCATCCCGGCCGCGCGCGCGGCACTCTCTACGGCGGCTGCCTCTCCATCCTCGTTTCGCTCCTGGGCACGCCCTTTGAACCGCAGACCGAAGGCAAGCTCCTTTTTCTTGAGGACACAGGCGCCAAACCCTACCAGATCGACCGCATGTTGTGGCAGTTGCGCCAGGCTGCCAAACTGGACGGCGTGCGCGGCATCGTCTTCGGCGAGATGCTCGATTGCGCCTCGCCCGGCGCGCCGCTTGAACTCCTCGAAGAAGTGATTCTGCGCGTGTTCGACGATTTCTCAGGACCCATCGCCATCGGCCTGCGCAGCGGCCATGTTTCGCGCGGCAACGTCACGCTGACTCTGGGCGTGGAAGCTGAATTGGCTACCGCCGATGAGGCCACGCTGCGTCTGCTCGAACCGGCGGTGATTCCGTGAACCTATCCCCATCGCCCCGCCACATTCACCTCAGCGCCATCTGCGGCACGGCCATGGCCTCCCTCGCCGGACTCCTGCAGTTGCAGGGCCATCGCATTACCGGCTCCGACAAGGCCGCCTATCCGCCCATGAGCGATCTGCTGCGCTCGCTCGGCATCCCCATCCTCGAGCCCTACGCCGAAACCAATCTCGATCCTGCCCCCGATCTCGTCGTCATCGGGAACGCGCTCTCCCGCGGCAACCCCGAGGTGGAACGCGTGCTCGACCAGCGCATCCCCTTCACCTCGATGGCCGCTCTCCTACGCGAGGAGTTCCTCGCAGGCCGCGAGTCCCTGGTCGTCGCCGGAACCCACGGCAAGACCACCACCACCAGCATGTTGGCCTGGATCTACCAGGTCGCCGCACGCGAAAATCCCGCGCTTGAGCCCTCGTTCCTCATCGGCGGCGTAGCGGAGAATTTCTCCACCAGCTTCCAGCTCCGTCCCACGCGCACCTTCATTGTGGAAGGCGACGAGTACGACACCGCCTTCTTCGACAAGGGTCCCAAATTCCTGCACTACTTTCCCGATGCGCTCATCCTCACCCACGTCGAATTCGACCACGCCGATATTTACGTGGACCTCGAAGCCGTCAAGACCGCCTTCAAGCGGCTGGTAAACCTCGTCCCGCGTCGCGGCGTGATCGTTGCCTACGACGGCAGCGCCAACGTCACCGAGTGCGTCGAGCGCGCATTTTGCCGCGTCGAGCGCTACGGCTTTTCCTTGAGCGCGGACTGGCGCATCCGCAATTTGCGCGGCGGAACTGCAAAGGGGGATGGCCTGACCCGCTGGGAAGTCTGGCGCGACGGCGCATTGTGGGCCGAATTCGAGATGCCCCTGGCCGGCGAGCACAACGCGCTCAACGCCACGGCCGCCGCCGCGCTGGCTGCCGGACTTGGCATCGGCAAAGAGGCAATCCAAGCGGCTTTGGCCAGCTTCAAAAGCGTCAAGCGCCGCCTGGAGGTGTGCGCTGAAATCGGCGGCATCACCATCATCGACGACTTCGCCCACCACCCCACGGCCATCCGCGAAACGCTGCGCGCGCTGCGCTCCGTCTACCCCCAATCGCGCCTCTGGGCGGTGCTGGAGCCGCGCTCGAACACCCTGCGCCGCAAGGTCCTCGAACCCGAACTCGTCGACAGCCTGCGCCTCGCCGACCGCGTCGTTTTGGCCGGCGTCTATCAGCAGCAGCGCATCCCCGACGCCGAGCGCCTGCATCCCGAAGACGTGGTGCGCGCCCTCAACTCGCACGGAACCGCGGCCGAGTTATACCCCGATGTGGAAGCCATCGTCAACGGAATTGCGCCGCAACTCGAGCCCGGCGACGTGGTCGCAATCCTTTCCAATGGCGGCTTTGACGGCATTTATGAGAAACTGCCGGGTCGTCTCAAAGAACTTCAAACCTGATCGCTCAGAAAGACCCGTATGCTCTCTTCTCTCATCTTCGTCACCACAATGGTCATTCTTGGCATTCCTTCGGCCGTCCTTTTCATTCCCTGGACCTGGATCACGGGCAACGTGGCGCCGCTTTACAACGCCACCCAATTCATGGTGCGTGCCGGCTTTTGGCTGGCCGGAATCCGCGTCGAGACCGAGGGAGTGGAGCGTGTGCCGCCGCACACGGCGTGCATCTTCATGGCCAACCACGTCTCCAATCTCGACCCGCCCGCCTTGATTCCGCGCATTCCGGGCCGCACCTCCGCCTTCATGAAGCGCTCGCTGATGAAGATTCCCATTCTCGGCACCGGCTTCCGCCAGGGGGAGTTCATCGCCGTCGACCGCACCGGCAACGCGGCCAGCGCCCAGCAGAGCGTAGCCGCCGCCCGCCTCCTCCTGGATAAAGGCATCCACATCACCACATTCGTTGAAGGCACGCGCTCCAAAGACGGCCGCCTGCTGCCCTTCAAGAAAGGCCCGTTCTACCTGGCAATGCAGACTGGCGCGCCCTGCATCCCGGTCTCAATCCATGGCTCTGAGACCATGATGGCCAAAGGCAGCCTGCGCATCCGCCCCGGCACGGTGCACATCATCTTCCACGCGCCGTTGTATCCCTCCCACTTCACCACCCGCGAAGATCTGCTCCACGCCGTCCGCGCCGCCATCGCCTCCGGCCTGCCGGAATGGATGCGAACTTGAAAAATCAACCGCCCTGCGGCTGCACGATCACGTTATACCTGTCGTTCAGCAGCTTCTGCCGCCATTTTTCGGCCACGTCGCGGCTGCCGAAGTGGACCGCAACCCGCGAGCATTAGAGCATTTTTCCTATTTGTG
>PLGM01000213.1 GCA_003139795.1 Acidobacteriaceae bacterium
CTCCCCACGCCGACGCCTTGCTACGCATTTTTTACGGCCAAGGGTCATAAAAAATGCCTTGACAACGCCGACGATGTCATACACGGCGCTACATTCATGCAATTACCAAAACACGCGGTCACGGTACTAGGTGCCGAGACCTAGCCGTCCGGCAGGCCTCAGTCATAGCGCTCGAAGACGATCTGCTTGCGATGCCAGCCGTAACCGGCCAGCAGGTCGCGCACGCTCGCAACCATGTTATTCAGGCCGCAGATGTAGGCGTAGATGTCGAAGTTCAGCTGGGCTGCCGGAATCTCCAGATCGGGGGCGGGCTGCGGCAGAGGCTGGCCGAGGCGTGCGGCACGCTCCTCCACGATCCGGGCCACCTGGTCCTGCACGTAGCCGCGCTGGCCGCTCCAGCTTTCCTGGGCGCGGCTCAATGTCGTCAGGTAATGGAAGTTCGGCTTGCGCCCGGCGAGCGCTTCGAACTCCTCGTGGTAGTAGATATCGCTCTCGTAGCGGGTACCGTAGACCAGCCAGATCTCCTTGCCCCCGCTGCGGTCGGGACCGCTCTCTGGAAACAGCCACTGCAGGAAGGCGCGCATGGGCGCCACGCCGGTGCCGGTGGCCACCAGGATCGAGTCGGTGACCTGCTCCCGCACCACAAAATGCCCGTGCGGCCCATGCACCTGGATGATCGCGCCGATGGGCAAATCCGGCAGGTCGGCAAGATGATTGGAGAAGAAACCCTCCTCGACCCGGTTCACGCACAGCTCGAAGCGGTTGCCGTTGGCCGCCGACGCGATCGAGTACGCGCGCGTTTGCTGCTTGCCCTTGGCGTCATCGGCTACGGCGGAGACGAACTGGCCGGAGGCATAGGAAAAGCTCTCAAGCTCGTCGAGGACGAACTCGAAGTGATAGCACTGCGACACTTCGGAGATGCACTCTTTTCGTGCAAGACGGGCGGTATAGAGCTCACGTGCCAAGGCAATTCTCGCTGCAAAGAAGGATGGAGTCCGAAAAGCGGACCATAGGCAGTATCGCCACACGAGGGCCAAAGTGGCAAGCCGGGGACAACCTGCGTGCGGTTCGACCGTTGGCGCAGAGGACAGCAGGAAGCCGCGCTTCCCCAATCCGGATGGGCGCTTGCCCCTATAATTGACGGGGAGCCGGGGGATATACCTGAGGTTTTTCCGGCTTTCAAGCCTGTCTTTTTGAGGAATCCATGGCCGCATTGATCGACGCCATTACTGTCAAGCGCAAGATGTATTTTGAGTTTGAAAACACCCCGTATTACTGCCTGGAAGCGGAGGTTTCCACGCCCACTGCCCGGGGCGGCCAGACGCTGGTGCGGCTGAAGATGCGCAACCTGCTCACCCGCGCGGTCTTTGACAAGACCTTCAAGGCCAGCGACAAGTTCAAGGAGCCGGACCTGGAGATGGTCGAGGCTTCCTACCTCTACAGCGATGCCGACGGTTCCTACTTCCTTGACCAGGAGACCTTCGATACCCTGACCCTTTCCGGCGAGATGATCGGCAACGCCCTGGACTTCCTGGTGGAGGGCGCCATCATCCAGTTGCACAAGTTCAACGGCAATCCCATCGGCTTGCAATTGCCCGCCCAGGTCGAACTGGAGGTTGCGTATACGGAGCCGGGCGCGCGCGGCG
Organism: Acidobacteriaceae bacterium; assembly: GCA_003139795.1. Classification (GTDB taxonomy): domain Bacteria; phylum Acidobacteriota; class Terriglobia; order Terriglobales; family Acidobacteriaceae; genus Telmatobacter. The sequence continues at coordinate 1,647 of PLGM01000213.1, forward strand.
ACACTTCAGGCAATGTAACCAAGCTGGGGCGCCTGGAAACGGGCCTGGAAATCAAGGTTCCGCTTTACATTCAAGTGGGGGAAAAAGTCAAAGTCTACACGGAGACGCGGGAGTTCGCGGGGCGCGCCTGAGCGGCTACTCCACCGTAACCGACTTGGCCAGATTCCTGGGCTGGTCCACGTCGCAGCCGCGGCGGACGGCGATATAGTACGCCAGCAGTTGCAGCGGCACGATCTCAATGAGCGGGGACAGCAACTCGATGGCTGGCGGGATATGGATGACGTGCTCCACCAGGGTGCCGATGGTGGTGTCGCCCTCGGTGGCCACGGCAATCACACGGCCGCTGCGGGCGGTGACCTCCTGGATATTCGAGAGCGTTTTCTCGTAGCGCAGCCTTGAGGCGGGGTCGGATTCGTCGCGGGTGACCAGCACCACCACCGGCAGGGTTTCGTCAATGAGGGCGTTGGGGCCGTGCTTCATCTCTCCGGCCGGGTATCCCTCGGCGTGGATATACGAGATTTCCTTCAGCTTCAGCGCTCCCTCCAGCGCAATGGGGAAGTGGATGCCGCGGCCCAGATAGAGAAAATCGCGGGCATTGGAGAACTCCTTTGCCAGTTGCTCGCACTGAGGCGAGCAGCCGCGCAGCACCTCTTCGATCTTGTGGGGAATGCGGCTGAGCTCTTCGATGAGGGCGACCGAGCGGTCGGGGTCGAGGCGGCCGCGCAGTTGGCCCAGCTTGAGCGCCAGCAGGAAAAGCGCGGTGAGCTGGGAGGTAAAGGCCTTGGTGGAGGCCACGCCGATCTCCGGGCCGGCGTGGGTGTAGATGGCGCCATGCGCCTCGCGGGCCACCATGGCGTCCACCACGTTGCAGATGGCCACGGTCTTCGAGCCCAAGGCGATCATCTCACGCTGGGCGGCAAGGGTGTCGGCGGTCTCGCCGGACTGGGTGATGAGCAGGCCGAGGGCGTTGCGGTCGGGGATGGGATTGCGATAGCGGTATTCGCTGGCGTAATCGACATCGACGGGGAGGCGCGCGAGCCGTTCGATCATGTACTTGCCGGCCTGTGCGGCGTGCCAACTGGTGCCGCAGGCGGCGATGTTGATGCTGGAGGCGGCGGCCAGTTCCTCGTCCGCGATCTTCATCTCGCCCAGGTAAACCTTGCCCGAGTCCAGCGAGACCCGGCCCAGCGTAGTGTCGGTTATGGCCCGCGGCTGCTCCCAGATCTCCTTGAGCATGAAGTGTTTGTAGCCGCCCTTTTCCGCCTGGATGGGGTCCCATTGAATGCGGGTGATGGCGCGGTGGATGGGGTTGCCGTCAAAGTCGGTCAGCTCCACGCCGGCCAGGGTCAGGATGGCCATATCGCCGTCGGCCAGGAAGTAGATGTTGCGCGTGTGGTGCAGCACGCCGGGCACATCCGAAGCCACAAAGGCCTCGCCCTCGCCCACGCCGATGACCACGGGCGGACCAAAGCGGGCGGCCACAATCTTGTCCGGCTCGGCGGCCGACAGAACCCCCAGCGCAAAGGCCCCGGTCAGCCGCTTGACCGCGCGGCGGACGGCCACTTCCAGCGGAATCGGCTCGCCGGCTGCTTCGGCGTCCTTCTCCACCTGCTCAATGAGGTGGGCGATGATCTCGGTGTCGGTTTCGGTGACGAACTTGTGGCCCAGCGCGATAAGCTCGTGCTTTAGCTGGAGATAATTCTCCACAATGCCGTTATGGACCACGACAATTCGGCCCGTGCAGTCGCGATGGGGATGGGCGTTCTCTTCGGTGGGTCGGCCGTGGGTGGCCCAGCGGGTGTGGCCGATGCCGAAGGTGCCTTCGAGGGGATGCTCGCGCAGAACCTCTTCCAGGTTGGCCAGCTTGCCGGGCGCGCGACGGACTTCAAGCGTGGAGCTTGAGGGGCTGCCGACGGCGATGCCCGCCGAGTCGTAGCCGCGGTATTCGAGACGGCGCAAGCCCTCGATAATGACGGGAACTACCTTCTTGGGACCGACATAGCCGACAATTCCGCACATGGAACGATTTTATGCGACTGGGTCGAGAATTTGGGCAAGGGCGATCCGGACGGCGCTGCGATCTTCCAGGATGGGGAGCTTGAGCGGGTCGTCCCGGGCGCGGGGCGGGCTGCGGCGACCAAGTGCAGGCGGGTGTGGAAGCAGCGACAGGGCTTGCCGCGCAGGGCGGGCGAATGGCACTTGAAAAGGTCGGCATGTATGCGGACTAAATTTGTAGTCCTTGAGGGCGACAAAACTGCTGAATTTGCAGGCCTACAGACCTACAAACGACAGATCCACATTCCATTTTGAGAGGATGACGGGTTGCAGGCGGACAGAAGAGCTGGAAACGTCCGGCTCAGGCCCAACAAAAACGATCGAAATCATCGCGAAAATGATGAAAAATGGCGCGAAAATGACGTTTTTTCGCGCCCTTTTTGGAGGGTTGTGTGACTACATTTCGTATACGCATTGCCGAATTGGAGGGTCATCGGATCGATAGGTGCAAGGGCGTTTGCCGCTCGATCTGTCGTTCGGAGATTGCGGCCTTCTTGAATCGCGGATGCGTCACTTCGCCGCATTGAGGCTGGGTTCAATCCACGAGGTTACAAAGTCTGTAATGGCGGGGAACTGTGCCGCCAGCAGTCCAAGAATCGGCACTCCGATGAAGCTCCCATATCGAAGCCAGAAACCCAGGCCGAGCTTGCCGGGCTCAGTATTGGTGATGCGGCTGAGGGTCGAGTCGCGCTCCAGCCCGGCGTATACCAGGGCTACGGCCGATCCCACAACCAACACAAGCAAAAGGATGGAGATGGCAATCGTTGGCCTCGGAACGTAGGGATAGAAGGCAAGCGAAAACGCAAACCCCGCAAGGACTCCAACGATTGAAAGCACCATGGTTCTCATGCGCGCGAGGAGATTCTGCAAATACCCCACATAAGTCAGGCACACAAATTCCTCGGCAAGGCGGGTCGGCTCGTCTTCAGACAAGGGCAACACAACATTGGAATCCGATTTCCCGCCGCCTTCCATCAGATCCATGCTGCGCGTCTCGTTCAACCATTCGGGAAGGATCAAGTCAGAGAGTATGTGCTCCGTGCATTGGCAGAACTCCTCACGCATGTGCCGGCCTTCCCGGTCGTTGATCATTGCCAGGTCGGCCGCCTGGCTGCGATCCTCAACAAACTTGCTTCCATATGTGCAAGCGGACTCAATGGAGGCGCGGATCAGCTCATCTCCGCAGTCGCGGAAAGCGAAGGAGCGGAGCACATTTCGAAGGTGAACGAGGGATTCCAACTGGTGCGAAAAAATGGTGTACCGGGCGCGAGAAGATGCGCCGCTCAAGCTCCAAAGGGAGCGCATGGAAAGCCCCTGCAGCGCCGAGAAGGTGCGGCGCAAAGGCAAGCGGTTGAGGGCCAGCAAGAGGCGCTTGAGAGAAAGCCACGTGCCCAGCAACTGCGTGCATTCCAATATCAGCAGATAGAGCGCCAACGCAAGCAGGGCATGCAGCGTCTGGTTGAAAGCATGATTCTCAAGGCTATGAAAGATGGGATCGAAGCCGGCCGGTCCTTCATGCCAGAGAGCATAGAGAGGGGGCGCCAGGATGGCGATGGGAAAGAGATACACCCAGCCCCGGCGGAGGTCTGGGAGCGGCATGGCGCGGGATTCAATATCGCCGGCCATTTCACTGCTGATGCGGGCCAGGATGGGAGGAAGGTTTTTTTCACGCGGGAGAATGGGGCGGCCCCCGCCAAGCAGCGCCAGGCCGGAGAGCGTATGCCAGAACCACCAATAGAACGCGCTCAGCAGCAGCAGCAACGAGACCATTGGTGAAACGCCGTTGGTCAAATGGACGGCGCGATATGCGGTGGGTATTCCGTTGGGACCGGCGAAGAGCCTTGTACCAACCCAATAGGCGCCAACCAGAAGAACAATTGGAAAGGCGATAAAGACAATGGCGTACGGCGCGCGCTTATAATCCGATCCGGCTTGGCTCCGACCGGCGCGAAGCCGGCGCATCCATTCGCGCAGCGAACGGATGCGCGCTGAGCGAGGTTCGCCAAAAGATCGCAACAAAATATCGAGCACGATCCCAAGACATGCCAGCCACGCGACAACGTACAGTACCGAAATCCATAAGGAATTGCTTTTTTCAAGATAGTCACCGATTTTGCTTGAGCATTGCAGCATGAGAATCGCGATGGAACCAATGGTTGCCCATCCCAGTCCGATCAGAAAGAACTGCCGCTTGGCCGGCAGAGGCGCAAACTGAATGAACATGCCCTGGTCTTCACGCCGCCATCCAAAAAGGCAAGCGTAGAAATGAAGGCAGACCGCAAGCGCCGCAAGCCCGCAACAGAACTTCCATGCCGGCGATAGCGAGAACCTCCAGCGTGCCGGATGCGCCGCGGTGGGGGAGTCCGACTCGCCTGGCAGAGTGACTGGTTCCACAGTCGAATCGGGCGAAGGTGTCGACAATGTACGGGTCAACACAGCAACCGGCCAATACCCATCCCGTCCAATGACCGACAGCCAGGTAGACGGTGTGGTAGCGGTGGATTTCTGCTCCCAGAAGGGCGCCCTGTAGTCGGCTATGTCCGCCTTCATTGGGTCAATGAAGCCCGGCGGATTGCTGGGATCCAAGTCGGTAATCAGGAATCGCGTGGCCAGGTATGTGCCCTCCATCGTGTCGCTGCCGAAGACACGGTGAGCGTGTCGAGCCAATTTATTTGAGCGTCTGGTCCAATCCTGACCGCGCGGCAGAAGCGGGAAAGGAGTCAGAGCCTCGACGCCGCGGAATTCAGTGGAATCAATCTCGCGTCCGAACAGCATGTCCGCCCCCATCGTCACAATAAAAGCATCCGGGTAGGCCCGATGAAGGAAGCGCGCAAGGAAAAGGTAATCCAGAGAACTGGTGCTGCGCAGAACGACAAACCGTATCCCATGCGTCTTGAGCGTGTCGATGATCCCGTACATTTGCGCTTCCTGTTGCAGCGACATGTTCGGGCCGCTGAAGGTCGCAACCGTGTCGGTATCGTGATGCGTAGATCTCGTGGCCTGTGGTTGAAGCACAACATGAGCCGTGTTGGATCTGTCCGCTGTGGGAGAGGCGAAGATGGACTGTTCCTGGTAAGCCGATCGAAGCGAAGAGATATCCCGTGGGTAGTACAAATGCAGCGGCGCTTCACCAGGTGGATAGGATGGCGCGCACGCCGGGGCCGGCTTCGCATCATCCGCGGCCGGCTTCGCATCACCCGCGGCCGACTTCGCGACAACCACGGCCGGCTTCGCATCATCCGCGGCCGGCTTCGCATCACCCGCGGCCAGGCCGCCATACGCGGTTTCGTCTTCAGAAAGAATTGCGACCTCTGAAACGGAATGTCCTCGGTCATGAAGATACCTGAAGTATCGATCGATCTGGATCGTGTCGTTCTCTCTGAAATCGGCTACATGCACGGGCACAGGGTCCCACTTTTGCAACTCCTCCTGGAGCCATCGGACGGAAGAACAGCCGTGAATGGTGCCTGTATAGAGCAGAACATTGGAGAAGTTGCCCGCCTGTCCTCCAGAATCGACGAGCGCGCGGGCCACAGAGGGGACCGATCCGGAAAAGTTAGGCCCGAGAACGCGCAGTGCGCGGTCAGCATTCTTTTTGTCCACGTGCTCCTGAATCCATTTCAGGGCGTTGTCCCATTGCGCCCGGTTGATCCCTGTGGTGGGCTTCTCCGCTACCAGGAATACGAAAAGCCCATGGGTGTAAGTGTCGTCATAGCGCTGAGCCGTGGATCGATGCATACTCTGTCGGAACAGAATCAGGCCAGGACACAGCTCTCGCTGGGAAGTGTCCTCGTTCTCCGCAATCTGATCGCTCAGGCTGGAGTATTCCGCGGCCTCCGCTTTCCACGGAAGCCAGGACGAATCGTAAGTGTAACCCTGATCCTGAGCTGCCTGTTGGATTGCATCGATGGTTCGATCGAACTGCAGATTCAGAAGCGTGTGCAAAGGGTCCGGCACCGTAGCGACAAGAATGTGTATGTCTTTGGGGAGCAGATCTGACTCTGACTTTGATTGTTCCGTGGCCCCGCGGAGAAACTGGCGCACCAGAACAGCAAGTTCTCCGGGGGAAGCCGAGGCCTTGCCGATCTGCTGCTCAGCGAATGCTGGACAGATTGTGGCTCCGGACTGGCGCCCTTCGGGTGGAACGCCATGCATGCTGCTGGAACTTGCGGCCGTTGGCGGCGGGGCGGGAGTAACCGCCAATCGAGATCCGGCCGCCAGAGCGACCATTAGAATGAAGGTGCCTACGCCACGTTTCATGAACCACCCTTTGCAACGAATAATCGGATTTTTTTACTTCACGCCGTTGCACTGCCTGCGCCGATCAGTGGCAACCGCCGGGATGGCGCGCAGTTCGCAATGAATATCCAGGCATGGATTGGCTACCGATCCTGCATGCTCATGGCCAAGCGACTGCACATCACCGGAGTTCATTCAGGAGGATTGAATATCCTCTCCTGGGGAAGCGACGGTCTAACCGCCGGTAGATTTCGCTCCTGTTTTGCCCGGTTCCGGATCGTCGATCCTTTCACAGGGGGCGAAAGGGGCTTGCCGGCGGCATTGCCGCAGGGAATGCCAGCTTGAAAGTTACCGCAAGTGTTGTGCGAGGAATGCACAACAACCGACGAATCGAACCAGTCGAATCGCCGAAATCGCCTCCACTGGAAATCGCCGACGCCGGAAAAGGGGAATGCGCCCGTCTATCTGGTGCTAATCACTTTACGGCGCAAACAGGCCCCCGGTCCAATAAAATCGTCGCCGACCGATCAATAGTGCGGCCTGGGTCAGATCCGTATCAAAAAAATGTCCGTTCCGCTGGGAAGGCGGCGGCTCCACGGAAGATCGCCGATGCGCTTAGCGAGGCAGTTTAATCGCCTTCATCGATGTTGCCAGCGGGCTTCAAGGATTGGGCGGACGGGGAGGGGCGGTTGTTTGCGATGGGCGGGTTCGATGGGGTGCGGGGTAAGGGTGGTCGCAGGAGTAGCCGGAGGGGTCCGGTAGCGTTTCGTTGCGCCCCTGCGGGGCGGGCGCATTCGATGGGAACGCCCTCCCAGGATTCAAGTCCGCCGAGGCGGACTTGAATCCTGGGCTGCTTCGAAAATGATTGGCGAGCGGGCTCTTCTCCGCACGTGGCGAGCAGGTTGAGCGATAGATCCGCAGGGGCTTCTATGAGACGGCTG
>PLGM01000220.1 GCA_003139795.1 Acidobacteriaceae bacterium
CCGGACAATCCACATAAGGCTGGTACTCGCTCCTGAGCCGGGTTGCCCGTCACCCTGTCGATCGAAAACCGGTCAACGATGACCGTGGCCCGCCATTCACCGGCTCACCGGGTTGCGGAACCCCGCGGCAATGCCGCCAGACCCGTCCCAACATGCTGTTGAAATTACAATGGTAGTCGATGCTGCGCGCCAATCGCGCAAGAGCGAACAAAAGAGGCTGTCTTCACTCTTTTTGAGATGCCCAAACCCCCGGAAAAGATGTATTTCGGGGCCTTCGCATCCCTTGGTGGTTGCCGCTTCGAACGGCTGGGGACCCCGGCATTTGGGTCGCGCCGGGTTTCCGCGCCGGGAGGCGATGAGGTTGCCAGGAAAAATGAGCCGGACCGACTTTAAATCGAAGCTCTATTACCGTACCTGCTGCCTGGCGCTGTTCTTTCTGGCCGCGGCTGCTTCGTTCAACGGCTTCTACGGCAAGTGGCACTTTCGCGAGGCCGGGACGAGCGCATTCATGGCAGGGGCCAGCCTCGACGCCATGCTGGACGGCACGGCCATGCGTCCCTATGTGTACCGGCAGCTTCTTCCCATGCTGGCAAACTGGATCGACGCGCGGGTTCCGGACCAAACCAAAGACCGGTTGTACGCAGCCACGTTGTATAACGGAAAGCTGTTCCGCGAAGACTTTATTGACTCGCCGCTGGCCCGAAACCGCGCCTGCTTCCTGCGCTATTGGGTCGTTTATACGGCCGTATTCCTGTTCGCATGGATTGCGGTCCATGCCATGTATCTGGCGGCCAAGGCCGCCGGATATCCTCCCGCGGCTTCCGCTCTTGCCGCTATCGCCATGATTCTGCTGCTGCCTTATTTCCTCACCAGGGGCGGGTTTCTCTACGACTTTCCAGAATTGGCATTTTTTGCGCTCGCCGTCTGGATGGCGCTCAAGTTCGATTGGGGTTGGATGGTTCCCGTCGTGGCGTTGGCCGCATGGAACAAGGAATCTTTCCTGCTCTTCATCCCGGCGCTCTATCCACTGCTGCGCCGCCGCAGTTCCCGCCTCAGTGCGTTGGCCGGGACCACGCTTCTCGGATTGACCTGCGCCGCGGTCTATGGCCTGCTTCGCTTGCGATTTCAGCACAATCCTGGAGGAACCGTCGAATTGCACCTCTCAGATCAGATCGATTACATGCTGCATCCATCCAATCTCCTGCTAAGGGAAAAGACCTACGGCCTGCTGGTGCTTCAGGGCTTCAATCCGCTGCTGTGGGCCTTGATTGCGTGGACGGCGCTGCGCGGCTGGCGCTTTCTGCCGAGGCCGCTGCAGCGCCACGCGCAGATTGCCGCAATCATCAACTTCCCGCTGTATCTCCTGTTTTGCGTGCCTGGCGAACTGCGCGACCTTAGCCTTCTCTACGTCACCCTCCTCTTTCTGCTGGCGGCAAATCTGACCGCATGGATCGCCTCATGCGTCGGCGAGCGCGGCAACGCTCCAACTCGGCAATCGGCGTAGAACCGCCGCGCCGGCGCGCGCAACGGCCTGTCAACCCGTGGAGGGTTAAACCGTCTATATAAGATTGGCCGTCCTGAACCGCCGTTGCGCCACTCGAGCCCGCTTCGCTTACAATGGTCGCGGCTTTCATCCATAGGGGACGCGGCTCTCAATCCGGCGCCGAAGAAGCCGCCCCGGAATCGCAACGGAGCGGACGAAACTTCTGCTCAAACTGTTGCGTCCGTAAAAACGTGCGCGGGCAGTCTGGCTTTCTTCAGGCCCTGGCCGCTTGGCCGCCCCATCTGTGGGCATTCACTCAAGAGAAAACGACGGGAATCGAAACCATGTCCATCGAAGGCACTCCGGAGTCCCATCTGCCCGCAGTCAACGCACCCGAACCACCCCCCGCCCACAAACGGTCCTGGGTCCGCATCCTCGTTTACCTGGTGCTCGTAGCCGCCCTGGGCTTTATCGTCTGGCGCATCTACCAGAACCAGCAAGCGGCCAAGAGCCAGGCCGCCAGTCAGGCCGCGGCCTTGTACAGCCGCCCGGTTCCCGTGCAGGTCACCGCCGCCGAACAGAAACCCATGCCCATCTTCCTCACCGGCATTGGCACGGTGACGCCCTACATGAGCGTCACCGTGAAGGCCAGGGTCAGCGGCGAGCTTGAGCCCGTCAAGTTCACTGAGGGCCAGCAGGTCAGGCAGGGCGAAACCATCATGATCATCGATCCCAGGCCCTACAAGGCCGCCCTCGACCAGGCCAAAGGCAACCTGCTCCACGACGAGGCCCTGCTCAAGGACGCCCAGGCAGAATATGCCCGCTACAAAGCCCTCTACGAAGCCGGCGTCACCTCCAAGGAGACGCTGGACGCCGATGAAGCCACACAGGGCCAGTACCAGGGCGCCATCGCCGCCGACAAAGCCGCCATTGAGACCGCCCAGTTGCAGCTCGACTGGTGTTCCATCCAGTCGCCCATCAACGGCCGCATCGGCCTGCGCCTCGTCGACCCCGGCAACATCATCACCGCCAACACCACCAACCTGGTCATCATCAACCAATTCCAGCCCATCGCCGTCTACTTTACCCTGCCCGAAGAACAGCTTCCCCAGGTGCTGCACAAACTGGACGCGGAAAAGCGCCTGCCTGTGGACGCATACGACGAGGGCAATCAGGTGAAGATCGCCTCCGGCTACCTGCTCACCGCCGACAACCAGATCGACACCACCACCGGTACCTACAAGCTCAAGGCCGTCTTCGACAACCACGACCAGTCGCTCTTTCCCAACCAGTTCGTCAACATTCACCTGGTGATGGAAGACCGGCCCAACGCCCTCGTAGTGCCGTCGGCGGCCATCCAGAGCGGCACGCAGGGATCGTATGTGTGGGTCGTCGACACCGACAACGTCAAGAAGATTTCGACTTCCCGGCTTCAGCCCGTCAAGATCGCCCTGGCCGAGGGACAGGTTACCATCCTCGAAAGCGGCCTCCAGCCCGGACAGAACGTGGTGGTGGACGGCGCCGATCGCCTCCGCCCCGGACAAATCGTCACCGCGACCACGGCTCGCCAGCGGTCCGGCCAGGGTGCTGGCCAGGGTGCATCGCACCAGGCCTCGGGTCAAGCGTCGGGCCAGGCCGGCGGTCCATTCACGGCCCCCAACGCAGCTCCTCGGCCTGTAGCGCAGCCTGACGCCGGCGCAGCCTCCGGCAAAGGCAATGCTCAACACGATAAGAGGGAAAAGCAGTGAGCCTGAGTCCTTCCCGGCCCTTCATTCTGCGCCCGGTAGCCACCTCGCTGCTGATGGCGGCCATCCTCTTGGCCGGATTTGTGGGCTACCAGCAGTTGCCCGTCTCTGCCCTGCCCGAGGTCGACTACCCCATCATCCAGGTGCTCACCTTCTACCCCGGTGGCGGCCCTGAGGTGATGGCCTCCTCGGTCACCGCGCCTCTGGAGCGCCAGTTCGGCCAGATGCCGGGACTCAAGCAGATGACCTCGGTCAGCTCCGGCGGCGGCTCGGTCATAACCCTCGAATTCAACCTCGACGAGAACATCGATGTGGCCGAGCAGGAAGTCCAGGCCGCCATCAACGCCGCCAACAGCTTTCTGCCAGCAGATCTGCCCAATCCACCCATCTACAGCAAGGTGAACCCAGCCGACGCGCCCATCATGACGCTGGCGCTCTACTCCGACTCTCTGCCCCTGGACAAGATCGAGGACGCCGCCGACACCAACCTCGCCCAAAAGGTCTCCCAGGTCACCGGCGTCGGACTGGTCTCCATCGCCGGCGGCCAGAAGCCCTCCGTGCGCATCCAGGCCAACCCCGCCCAGCTTGCCGCCTACAACCTCAGCCTCGAAGACCTGCGCACCGCATTGGCGGCGGCCAACGTGGACCAGGCCAAGGGAACTCTCAACGGCTCCCGCCAGTCTTACACCATCGGCGCCAACGACCAGCTTATTTCCAGCAGCGATTACAAGCCCGTGATAATCGCCTATCGCAACGGCGCCGCAGTCCGCGCCTCCGATGTAGCCACCATCGTCGACGCCGCCGAAAACTCCCAGCAGGCCGCCTGGATGGACCGCCAGCCCGCGGTCATCGTCAACATCCAGCGCCAGCCCGGCGCCAACATCATCGCCGTCGTCGACCGCATCAAGAAACTCCTGCCCCAGTTGCAGACCAGCCTCCCCGCCACTGTCCAGGTCAGGGTCCTTACCGACCGCACCAATACCATCCGCGCCTCCGTGCTGGACGTCGAATTTGAGCTCATGCTCACCGTCGCCCTGGTGGTCATGGTCATCTTCCTCTTCCTCCGCAACCTCGCCGCCACCGTCATCCCCTCGGTCGCCGTCCCGCTCTCCATCGTCGGCACCTTCGGCATGATGTACCTGCTGGGCTACAGCCTCAACAACCTCACCCTCATGGCGCTCACCATCTCCACCGGCTTCGTCGTCGACGACGCCATCGTCATGATCGAGAACATCTCCCGCTTCATCGAGGAGGGGATGAGCCCCATGCACGCCGCCCTCAAGGGCAGCGAGCAGATCGGCTTCACCATCATGTCCCTGACCGTTTCGCTCATCGCGGTGCTTATCCCGCTGCTCTTCATGAGCGACGTTGTGGGCCGGCTCTTCCGCGAGTTCGCCGTCACCCTGGCCGTCACCATCCTGGTCTCCGCGTTCGTCTCCCTTACCCTCACGCCCATGATGTGCTCGCGCATCCTCCAGGACAAAGCGGTGGCCAAACAGACCCGCTTCTACTATTGGTCGGAGAAAGTCTTCAATTCCGTCATCGCCTGGTATGGGCGCACCCTGCAGGTGATCCTGCGCCACCGCTTCACCACGCTGATGGTCACCATCTCCACTTTCGTGGCCACCATTCTCCTCTTCATCGTGGTTCCCAAGGGCTTTTTCCCGGTGCAGGATACGGGCGTGATCCTGGGCATCTCCGAGGCCCCGCAGACCGTCAGCTTCGCCAGCATGGCCGAGCGCCAGCAGAAGCTGGTGGACGTTCTTCTTGAGGACCCAGCCGTCGATAACATCTCCTCCTTCATCGGCATCGACGGAACCAACACCACCCTCAACTCCGGCCGCATCCAGATCACCCTCAAGCCGCTCGACCAGCGCAAATTGTCCGCATCGGAGATCATCCAGCGCCTGCAGCCAAAGCTGCTGGCCGTGGAGGGCATTCAGCTCTTCCTCCAGCCGCTCCAGGACCTCACCGTCGAAGACCGCGTCAGCCGTACCCAGTTTCAGTACTCCCTGGAAGATCCCGACCAGGTCGAGCTGGCCAAATACACCCGCCTGATGGTCAGCGAACTCAGCAAGGAAAATGTCGTAACCGACGTGGCCAGCGACCTCCAGGACCAGGGCCTCGGCGCCAGCCTGGTCATCGACCGCGACACCGCCGCCCGCCTCGGCATCGCCATGGCCGACGTCGACAACACCCTCTACGACGCCTTCGGCCAGCGCCAGGTCTCCACCATCTTCACCCAGCTCAACCAGTACCACGTGGTCATGGAAGTAGGGCAGAACTTCCAGACCGATCCCAACACCCTCAACAGTCTCTACGTCAAATCCGGCAACGGCGCCCAGGTCCCGCTCAGCATGCTGGCCCACTGGGAACAATCCCGCGCCCAACTCTCCATCGGCCACCAGGGACAGTTCCCCTCCACCGTCATCAGCTTCAACCTCGCGCCCGGCAAGTCCCTGGGCGACGCCGTCCAGGCCGTCAACCGCATCGAGCAGCGCATCCAGATGCCGGCCGCCATAAATGCCAGCTTCCAGGGAACCGCCGCCGCCTTCCAGACTTCCCTGGCCAACGAGCCCATCCTGATCCTCGCCGCCCTGGTCACCGTCTACATCGTCCTGGGCGTCCTTTACGAGAGCTACATCCACCCCATCACCATCATCTCCTCGCTGCCTTCGGCCGGAGTGGGCGCTCTTCTTGCCCTGCTCATTACCCGCACCGATTTCAGCGTCATCGCCCTCATCGGCATCATCCTCCTCATCGGTATCGTGCAGAAGAANNTCATGATGATCGACTTTGCCCTCCAGGCCGAGCGCATCGAGGGCAAATCCGCCGAGAATGCCATCTTCCAGGCCTGCCAGTTGCGTTTCAGACCCATCATCATGACCACCATGGCCGCAATGCTGGGAGGATTGCCGCTGGCCCTGGGCGGCGGCGTGGGCGCCGAGTTGCGCAAACCGCTGGGCATCACCATCGTCGGTGGATTGATCCTGTCGCAGTTGCTCACGCTCTACACCATCCCGGTCACCTATCTCTACTTCGACAAGCTGGCCCAGCGCATGAAGCCGCGCGAACTCCAAGCCAGTTACGAGCATCAACCGGTCACCGCCGACTGAGGAAAAGGACCCATGCATCTTTCCGCACCCTTCATTCAGCGCCCGGTGGCCACTTCGCTGCTCTCGCTGGCCCTGCTGATGGCCGGTTCGGTGGCTTACTCCATCCTGCCCGTCGCCTCGCTGCCCAATGTGGATTTCCCGGTCATCGGCGTGGGCGCGGGCTTGCCCGGCGCCAGCCCGGAGACCATGGCCTCGTCGGTCGCCACCCCGCTCGAGCGCCAATTCGGACGCATTGCAGGCGTCAATCAAATGACCTCGTCCAGTTCCTTGGGCTCGGCCTCCGTAACCCTGCAGTTCGACATCAATCGCAACATCGACGCCGCAGCCCGCGACGTGCAGGCCTCCATCAACGCGGCCCGCAGCCAATTGCCCTCCTACCTGCCCCAGAATCCGAGCTACCGCAAGGCCAATCCCGCCGAAGCGCCGATTCTGATTCTCACCCTGACCTCCGACGTGGTCCCCAAGCCGCAGATCTACGACATGGCCGACTCCATCCTGTCGCAGAAGATCTCCCAGATCCAGGGCGTGGGGCAGACGTTTGTCGGGGGCAGCTCCAGCCCCGCCGTGCGCGTCGAATTGAACCCCATGCAGTTGGGCCACAACGGCGTCGGCCTCGAGGCGGTACGCACCGCGCTGACCAACGCCAACGCTAACCGGCCCAAAGGCGCCTTTCAGGATCCAGGCCATCGTTGGCAGATCGCCGACAACGACCAGATATTCAACGCCAGCGACTACGCACCCATCATTGCCGGCTATAATCAGCAGACCGGCGCCCCGGTCCGGGTCTCCGATCTGGGCACAATCGTTGACAGCGTCGCCGACATCCACACCGCCGGCGTTTCGGGCATCAACCCGGCCAACGGCCCGCCCGGCCAGCTCAAAGACGCCATCCTGATCGTCATCTTCAAGATCCCCGGCGCCAACGTCATCGACACCGTGGATGCGGTGATGGCCCAGATGCCGCGCCTGCAGGCTTCCATCCCGCCCACCATCAAGATCGACGTGGCCGTGGACCGCACCACCACCATTCGTTCGAGCGTCCACGACGTCGAGATTTCGCTCATGATCAGCGTCCTGCTGGTGGTGCTGGTCGTCTTCCTCTTCCTCCGCGAAGTCTGGGCCACCATCATCCCTTCGATTGCCGTTCCGCTCTCGCTGGTCGGCACCTTCGGCGTCATGTACCTGGTGGGCTACACCATCGACAACCTCTCGTTGATGGCCCTCACCATCGCCACCGGCTTCGTCGTCGACGACGCCATCGTGGTCATCGAGAACATCACCCGCTATCTCGAAATGGGCATGAATCCCTTTGACGCGGCAATGAAGGGCTCCAGGGAGATCGGCTTCACCGTCCTCTCCATGAGCACGTCACTCATCGCCGTCTTCATTCCCATCCTGTTGATGGGCGGCATCGTCGGCAAGCTCTTCCGCGAGTTCGCCGTCACCCTCAGCGTGGCCATCGCCGTTTCCCTGCTCGTCTCCCTCACCACCACCCCCATGCTCTGCGCCCAGTTCCTGAAGTCCAAGGACGAGAGTCGCCACGGTCCCATCTATCGCGCCAGCGAGCGCCTATTCAACCGGCTCCACAGCGAATACGCCTCCGGCCTGCGCTGGGTGCTGCGCCATCAGTTTCTGATGCTGTGCGTGGTCTTCTGCACCATGGCCCTGAACATCTACCTCTTCATCATCGTGCCCAAGGGCTTCTTCCCGCAGCAGGATACGGGCCGGCTGAGCGGCCAGACCATGGCAGCGCAGGACATCAGCTTTCCCGCCATGCGCGACAAGCAGCGCCAACTGGCGCAGATGACGCTCGACGATCCGGCCGTTCGCTCAGTAACGGCTTTTGCCGGCGGCGGCCGCAACAGCAACAACGTGGGCTTCATGTTCATTGCCCTCAAAGATCTCAGCCAGCGCCCCGGACGCGTCTCCGCCGGCCAGGTGGTCAACCGCCTGCGCGGCAGGCTGACCAGCGTGCCCGGCGCCATGCTCTACCTCCAGGCCAACCAGGATATTCAGATCGGCGGAAGAGGCAGCGCCGCGCAATATCAGTACACGCTCTCGGACGAGAACCTCAACGAGCTGAACACCTGGGCGCCGATGCTCGAGGCCCGCGCGAAAACCATGCCCGAGTTACGCGACGTCTCCACCGACCAGCAGAATCAGGGTCTGGCCGCCAACCTGGTCATTGATCGCGACACCGCCTCCCGGCTCGGCATCACCGCCGCTGCCATCGACAACGTCCTCTACGACGCCTTCGGCCAGCGCGAAGTCTCCACCATGTACACCGCGCTCAACCAGTACTTCGTGGTCATGGAGGTCGACCCCAAATACCAGCTCAGCCCCGACTCGCTGAAAGGCATCTTCATCAAGGCCAACAATGTTGTCGGCGCCACCACCTCCATGCCTGCCACCGTGACGACCGTGGCCGCAACCACGACAGCGGTTCCCGCCGCAACCACACCCACAGTCGCCGCCGTGGCCTCGCCCACCGCCATCGCCGCAGCCGCAGCCGCCGCTCCAGCTTCTGCCGCCCCCACCCCGTCCACGGGCGGCGCCATGGTACCGCTCTCGGCCATTGCTCACTACGAACAGCAGCGCACCTCCCTCCAGGTCAACCACCAGGGTCAGTATCCCGCCGTCACGCTCACCTTCAACCTGGCCCCCAACGTAGCCCTCGGCGACGCCGTCACCGCGCTCGAAAAAGTGCAGCGCGAGATGAACATGCCCCCCTCCATTCATCCCACCTTCCAGGGGACCACGCAGGCCTTTCAGGACTCGCTCAAAAACGAGCCGTATCTGATCCTCGCCGCTTTGATTGCCGTCTACATCGTCCTCGGCATCCTCTATGAGAGCCTGATCCATCCCCTCACCATTCTCTCCACCCTGCCCCCCGCCGGCGTCGGCGCCATCCTCGCCCTGCTCCTCACCGGAACCGACCTCAGCATCATCGCCCTCATCGGCATTATCCTGCTCATCGGCATCGTCAAGAAGAACGCCATCATGATGATCGACTTCGCCCTGCAGGCCGAGCGCGACCAGGGCCTGCCCCCCGTCGAAGCCATCTATCAAGCCTGTTTGTTGCGCTTCCGCCCCATCATGATGACCACCATGGCCGCCCTCTTCGGCGGTCTCCCGCTGGCCATCGGCATGGGCGTGGGCTCCGAACTCCGCAAGCCGCTGGGCATCGCCATCGTCGGCGGTCTCATCGTTTCGCAAATGCTCACCCTCTTCACCACCCCGGTGGTCTACCTTTTCTTCGACCGCCTGCAATGGCGCGTCATGAAGCTCCACAAAGTCGGCGTCGAAGTCGAAGAGGCCCCCGGAGACTAGCGGCCAAGGGCGCAAGTTCCCGCCCCTGGGCCCGGGGAAACCACAAATCCCTGCCAAACGCCTCGGCAAACCGACGCGCACCCTTTCCACCCTCCATAAGTCGTTCGCTGCCTGGCCCGGATTGGTGGTATCGTCAAATTCATCCCGAATCGCTGAAAAACGGGATTTTCCCTTCAGCCAATCAGCCTGCTACCGGTCGTTTCATGTTTCGGCATTTTCGCCCCATGCAGCTTTGCATTTCTGGTTGAGGCCGAGCACAAGCGTCGTTGCGTGTTTCCTGAATTCACTCGAAAGGCGAAGGCATACCGATGACCCAGTCCCACGATGCAACGGACGCCGATCATGTCTTGACTCTGGAGGAAATCTCAAATCTCGCTGAGCAGGGAGACAAGCCTGCCGACACCCTCTTGAAGGTTGTCGCATTGATAGCCACGCGGTTCCGCACCGATGTTTGCTCAGCCTATTTGCTTGAGCCCGATCGATCGAACCTCGTCCTGGCTGCCACCCTTGGCCTCCACCCACGATGTATCGGTACATTGCGCATGCCGCTCCATGAAGGCCTCGTAGGCCTGGTCGCGGAACAAGTACTGCCCGTGGCCGTCAATGACGCCAGGAAGCATCCCCGTTTCAAGTACTTTAAGGAGTCTGGGGAAGAGGATTACCGCTCCTTCCTGGGCGTGCCTCTCATCGACCGTGGCATCTTGCAGGGTGTTCTCGTTGTTCAAACCAAGGATCCGCGCACCTTTCGGGACGATGAAATTCGCATGTTGATGGAGGCGGCAAACGAGGTGGCGCCGGTGGTCAGCGAGGCGCGCACGCTCCATCGCTTCATTGGCCCGGCCCAGGAGCGCCTTTGGGCCCTCGCCCGGAATCTGTGGTGGAGTTGGGATCGCGCCTGCACCAGCTTGTTTCGCGATCTGAACCCCGCGCGCTGGCGGCAACTGAATCAGAATCCAATCTCCCTGCTCAGCGAGATCCCTTTGGGAGAGATCGAGCGCCGCGCGACGGAACTGGTCCTGCATAACAGCATCAATTATTGCTATCGCCGCCAGCAGGAGTATTTACATGCGGACCGAACCTGGGGCGCCGCCAATGCAGGTGTGCTCCGGCCTCGCCCGGTCGCCTATTTTTCTGCTGAGTTCGGCTTGCACGAATCTCTGCCAATTTACTCCGGCGGCCTCGGCGTTCTCGCTGGAGACCACATCAAGAGTGCATCCGACCTGGGTATTCCACTCATCGGGGTCGGCTTGTTTTATGGTCAGGGTTACTTCCTGCAGCGTCTTGACAAGAGTGGATGGCAGCGCGAGGAGTACCTCCAGACCGATGTCAATCAGTTGCCCATGCAGCCGGCCATCGGTAAAAACGGTGAACCGGTCGTAGTGGAAATTCAAACCCGCGGCGGTTCCATCCGCGCCAAGGTCTGGAGCGTCAAGGTGGGCCGCTGCGACCTGCTGCTGCTCGACTCCAACGTTGCCGGCAATGCGCCCGAGGATCGGGAGACGACCTCCCGCCTGTATGGCGGTGACGCGCGCACGCGCATTCGTCAGGAGTTGCTCCTCGGTGTCGGAGGCTTCCGCGCTCTCAAGGCCATGGGCATCTCTCCCGGAGTTCTGCACCTCAACGAGGGACACAGCGGTTTCGCGGTCTTCGAGGCCATTCGCAATCGCATGCAGGAAGAAGGCATAGACTTCAACACTGCCGCCAGTCAGATCCCCCGGGAAGTGATATTCACCACCCACACCCCGGTGCCCGCTGGTCACGACCGCTTCAACGCCGATCTGATTGAGGAGCACCTCGGTCCTCTGCGCGAGCAACTGGGGCTTTCGCAGGAGAATCTGATGGGCTTTGGCCGCGAGCGTTCCACCGACCACCAGGAACAGTTCTGCATGACCGTTCTCGGACTCAAGCTCTCGCGCCGCGCCAACGCGGTTTCTTCTCTGCATGGCGAGGTCTCGCGAGCCATGTGGTGGGGCCTGTATCCCGGCAGGTCGCAAGACGCTGTCCCCATTGGTCACATCACCAACGGCGTCCACGTCCCATCCTGGCTGGCGCCGCAAATGTGCCGCCTTTACGATCGCCATCTCGGCGTCGGCTGGCAGAGCAACAGCGGAGAGGCCCGAACCTGGGAGGAGATCGAGAATGTCGATGACGGCGAACTTTGGGAAACACACCTGAGCCTGAAATCGCAACTCATCGATTTCGCGCGCCGCCGGGTCCGGGAACAGGCTGAACGTCGCGGCGAGCCGCATCAAACTCTGCAAGCTCTCGGCAAAGTGCTTTCACCGGATGCATTGACCATCGGCTTTGCGCGCCGGTTTGCCACCTACAAGCGAGCCAACCTGATCCTCGCCGATCTTCAGCGGCTGGCCTCCATGGTCAACGATCCAAAGCGTCCCGTGCAATTCCTCTTTGCCGGCAAGGCCCATCCCCACGACGACCCGGGAAAGAGGGTTCTTCAGCAAATCGCCGAGATGATGCGCGACTCCAAATTCGCAGGCAAATTAGTCTTCATCGAGGACTATGACATCAATGTCGGCCGCCATCTCGTGCAGGGCGTCGATGTTTGGCTCAACAATCCACGCCGGCCCCTGGAAGCCTCCGGCACCAGCGGCCAGAAAGTCGTCCTCAACGGCGGCTTGAACCTCTCCGTGCTGGATGGCTGGTGGGCCGAAGCCTACGACGGCCTCAACGGCTTCGCCATCGGCACAGGCAGAACCCACTCGAATCTGGATGTACACGATCGCCGCGACGGCGAGGACCTCTATAACGTTCTCCAAGATGAGCTGATTCCGCTCTTCTATCACCGCGACCGCGACGGTCTTCCGCGGGGATGGATCAAACGCATGAAGCGCACCATTCGCACTTTGGGATGGCGCTTCAATGCCGATCGCATGGTGATGGATTACACACGGAAGTGTTACATTCCCGCAGCCGGAGGCACATCCAGCGAAATCCGTCCGCCCTCCTGACAAGAGCCGAGTGCCCCATCCTCTCCGCCTCCTTCTGCGCAAAGGATGGGGCACAAAAGCTGATTCGCTGACTCGCCGCCTCAGTCCGCAAAAGCCTCTTCCTGCACCTTCGCCTTCTCAATCAGCTTCACCGGATAGTACGCATTCCGCGTGTACTGCTTCACCATCCGGTTGGTGTTGAAGTAGGAGCCGTTGAACGCCAGGGTCGTGCGCATCAGCCGCGCCCAATTCTCCGGTGCTTGCAGATACAACGGAACCACCGCCGTCTCCAGCTTTTTATAGAGCGAGTTGGCTTCCGCGGCGTCATCGGCCCCGTCCTCGATCGCCCAGCCCGTGAACCCTTCGATGCAGCCCTCGATCCACCACCCGTCAAGAATCGACAGGCTCGGCACCCCGTTCAGCGCGGCCTTCATCCCGCTGGTCCCGGAGGCCTCATACGGCCTGCGCGGCGTATTCAGCCACACATCCACGCCCGCCGTCATCAGTGCGCCCAGATCCCAGCCGTAGTTTTCCAGGTACACGATCCGCAGCAGGCTGTTCGAGAACCTGGCACCATCTTCCACCACTTTGTGGATCAGAGCCTTGCCGGGTTCGTCCTGCGGATGGGCCTTGCCCGCATAAATAATCTGCATCCCGCCCGCCGCCGTGGCAATCTCCAGCAGCCGCTCGGGATCGGTAAACAGCAGTGTGGAGCGTTTGTACGTCGCCACGCGCCGCGCAAAGCCCAGCGTCAGCACCTTCGGATCCAGCGCCAGACCGGTGCGGAACTCAACCTCGGCCAGCAAGTCCTCCTTGGAGCGCGCATGCGCCGCAAGAATCTCCTTCTCCGGCAGATCGATCGCGTTGCGCAGGTAAAGATTGTCCCGCCGCCAAGTGGGAATGTGTTCATCCAGCATCTGCTGGATCGGCTCGGAGACCCATGTCGGCGCATGCACGCCGTTGGTAATCGAGTGGATCGCAAACTCCGGAAACATCCCCCGCGACACCTTCGCGTGCTGCATCGCCACGCCGTTGGCATAGCGCGAAAATTTGAGCGCCAGCAGCGTCATGTTCAGCATCCCGTCGCGATAACAACCCAGCTTTTCCAGCTGCGCCGTCCTGTCGCCTCCCAGAATGCGTATCGTCTGCTCGGTCGAGAAGCGGTCGTGCCCCGCCGGAACCGGCGTGTGGGTGGTGAAAACGCACTTCTGGCGCACCAGCGAAAGGTCCGCCTCGGTCGGCGTGCCCAGCGGGCCGCCGCCCAGTTCGCGCTCGATAAGCGCCAGCGTCAGCAGCGCCGCGTGCCCCTCGTTCATGTGGTACACATTCACGTGGTGGCCCAGCGCGTTCGCCATGCGCACGCCACCCATCCCCAGCACGATCTCCTGCTGCAACCGGTAGTTGGTGTCCCCGCCGTACAGGTGATCGGTCAGCCCCCGATCCCATCCCGAATTCCCATCCACATCCGTGTCCAGCAGATAAATCGGCACCACATGACCATACCGGCCCACCAGATCGTACCGCCAGGCCCGCACCGTCACGATGCGGTCTTCCACGCTCACCGTAACCCGCGCCGGCACCTCGGTACAGAAATCCGACGGATCCCACGGCTGAACACTCTCGCTCTGCACCCCGTTGCCGTCCAGATGCTGCTGAAAGTATCCCTTGCGGTGTACCAGCGTGAAGGCCACTAGTGGAACTCCCAGATCGGCCGCCGAACGCATCGTATCGCCGGCCAGTATGCCCAGGCCGCCCGAGTAGGTGGGCATGACCGGATTGATCGCGATCTCCATCGAGAAGTAGGCCACCAGGCCTGTAGCAGGGAAAGTTTCGTACGAAAATGGCTTGGGGAATGTCGGTTGCATGGCTTTCTGGTCTCCGTGGCGCTTCCTGCCTGCGAAGCAACGATCTGGGAATACGTATCCGGGACGCCGGCCGGGCTATATATATCCTTCCTGGCCTTCATCTGGGTAAACCTTTACGATTTTATCAAGGAACGCTCATGAATTGCCCTCGCACGAAAGGGTCATTCGTCACCATCCACCAGCCGGCGAATGTTACCGATGGGGCATGCACTTTTCGCTTTCACCCGGCGCAAATTAAGCACCCGCAGGTTCTCTCTCATGAAAGCATTAGGCCCCAACCCGAACCTTGAATCCCCTAAGAAACCAAAACCCAGCGTAACTCATTCCCGCGCCACCCGACGACTGACAACTGACGAGTGATCAACGATGCCTTACCTCAGCCGGCGTGCGCCCCCTGAGGCGTGGCAGATGTGAATCTGCGGCACAATCCCGGTCTGGGCCGCGTAACGGCTGCCAAGCGCCTCGACAAATGCCGCTGCCTGGTCCTGTTCCACCAGGTTGATCGTGCATCCGCCGAACCCTCCGCCGGTCAATCGCGCCCCAATCAGCCCCGGCAAATCCTGCGCCAGCGCCACCATCGCGTCGGCCTCCTCGCAACTGCCCTCGAAGTCCTGGCTATAGCTCTTGTGCGCCTCGGCCATCAGCCTACCTACTTCGGCCATGTCGCCCTTCAGCAGCGCCTCTGAAGCGGCCACGGTGCGCAGGTTTTCGCTGATCACGTGACGGGCGCGCTTGAGCGAGTTGGGCGCCATCTCGTGGCCCCATTTTTCCAGGTCCTCAAGCGTCGCATCGCGCAGGAAGGGCACTCCGCCGCGGTGGCTGTTAATAATGGCGCAGGCGGCCTCGGACTCGGCGCGGCGCGTGGCGTAGTCGCCCCCGGCAATCGAGTGTTTCACCATCGTATTGGCAATCACCAGCGCCACGTTGGGCGGAATCGGAGCCAGCTTGAAGCTCAGGTCGCGGCAATCCAGCAGCAGCGCATGGTCCTTGGCCCCGTTGGCCGAAATGAACTGGTCCATGATGCCGCAATTGGCCTCCACAAACTCGTTCTCCGCCCGCTGGCAAAGCCGCGCCAGCACCGGCCCCGGATAGCTCACCCCGATCAGCCGCGTAACCGCCAGCGCCGTGGCCACCTCCACCGAGGCCGAACTCGACAGCCCCGACCCCAGGGGTACGTCGCCCCAAAGGCTCAGGCTGAAACCCGGAATCGCATGGCCCTCCCCGGCCAGAATCGAAACCACACCCAGCGGGTAGTCCGTCCAGCGCTGGCCGGCCTTCGCAGGCAAGGCCGCTGCCTCAAAACTCCTCTCTTCGCCGTAGTTCTCCGAATAGAGAACGATCTTGCCGTCCGAGCGCGGCGAAATGCCGGCCAGCGTGGCAAAATCGATCGCCACCGGCATCACAAACCCCTCGGCATAGTCGGTATGCTCACCGATCAGGTTCACGCGGCCCGGCGCCGCAAAGATCGCCGGCTCCGCATGGAAGCGGGCAACGTGCATCGCACGAAAAACATCGGGATCATGCATATCAGTTCACACTCGCATTGGATTCAATTTCAACCACCATTGGCCAGGAAAAGGTTTCCCCGGCGGCCAGCACCCGCGACCACGGCCCCGTTTTCGCCAGCGAGTCAACGGGCGCCGTAGCCGGTTCCAGCGCCACGCAGATCTGTTTCGGTCCCGGCCGGTCCGGCCAGCCGCCGTAGCAGATCCACAGTCCCAAATAGGGCGTCGCAGCCGTGTCAAAACCTACCTTGATGCGCACTCCCGCCTGGGGCCGCTCCAGCGCGCACCAGTTCTCTCCTTCGTTCAGAGGGCCGGCAAACAGCTTGTCGCCGATCCCCGACTCCGGCGGTTGCGCCACGCTCAGATCGCTTCGGCTCCCGTTGGCCAGCGTGGCCACAGGCCAGCTCACCCGTTCGCCACCACTCCCCAGCCTGCCGCCTCCGGAACCCTCCACCCGCAGCGTTTCGATCGACCCCGGAAGCACGATGCAGTCTCCCGCCTCCGCCCTAAACAATGGATGCGCCGACCAGGACCATGGAACCGGGTAGCTGCCCGTATTCGTCACCGTATAATCCAGCCGCACCTGCCAGCCGCGTCCCGCCCCGCCGTCCAACTCGGCCAGCGTCACCGTCCGCTCCAGCACAAGAGGCAGCGAAAAACACTCTCCGCGAAACGTAGCCGAACTCGCACCCGCGTCTCCGGGGACCTGTTCCCTGTTCGCTATTCCCTGATCCCTGTTCTGCCACGCCACCCGCCACAGATCCCCGTGATCCGGAATCGAGGCCGGTCCCGCTTCAGTCTCCACCGTGCAATCGGCAACCGATGGCAGGCACTCGTCCCAGCCGCTGGCGTCGCCTGCATCGAAACTCATGGTCCGGCTGCGCGGGCCGTAGGGCGCCAGCGGACCCTGCAACAGTTCGCGATCGTTCACGAGAATGGAAGCGATCTTGCCGCCCAAGCGCGGCAGAATCGTCAGGGAACAATTCCCCTTTCGGATGAGAACGTTTTCTTTTGTAACGTCGATCATCTCTCCCATCGCCTCTATTCTCCCCAAACTTCCACGCTGGCTGCGGTCAACCTTTCCCAGATCCTGTCCAGCCACGCCCCGTGTTCCGGCTTCATCAACACTGAGCGAAGACAGGTAACCGGTCCCGCTTCTACTCCCTTTTCCTCAAAATCGGACAACTGAAACCAGCACAGCGGCAATTGTACTAGAGCCAGATGCAAATCACGCGTGGCGCAGGCCGCAAATATCTGTTGCGCCATCTTCGAGGCCCGTTGCGGATCCTCCGCATTCACCTTCCACACCACAATATCGAGCTCCGGCGCCCCCGCCGCCAGCGCCGCAAATCGCTGCTCCTGCCGCAACCGCCGGTCCAGTTCCAACGCCGCCGCCCGCCCCTGAGCCAGACCGCGCGCAAACTCCCCTCCCGGCGTTGGCGGCAAAAGCTGCTGCGTGGCCCACAATGCCACCGCCGACGCTCCCGCCCGGGAGCACTCCAGGCTGATCTCGCCCAGGTGCAACTCCTTCGACGTGAAATACGTATACGGCGAATCGTGCTTGTAGAAGCGCCCCACCCCCGGATCGCGGAACAGCACGCAACCGCACCCATACGGCTGCAAACCGTGCTTGTGCGGATCGATCACCATCGAGTCCGCTTCGCCGGTTGCCGCGTAGGCCCTCCGCGCCGGCTCTTCCAGCGCCTCCGGAATCAGCCGGAAGTACCCGCCGTAAGCCGCGTCCACATGCACCCTGAAGCCATACCGCTCCCGGAGCGCCAGCACCTCGTCCAGAGAGTCCACCGCGCCGATGGCCGTCGTGCCCAGCGTCACCACAACCGTGCCCACATCGCCCTTGCCGAGTTCGTTCTCCAGCGCCTCCAGGCTCATCCGCCCGCGCCCGTCGGCCGCAATCTCCGTATATTCCAGCTTCAACACGCCCGAGATCCGCCGGTGGGTATAGTGCGCCTGCTCCGAGCCCACAATCCGCCGCCCCGGCGCCAACTGCCCCGCCACCCACAGCGCCTCCAGGTTGGCCAGCGTCCCGCTCGAAGTCAGGTGACCCAGATACTCTGTCCAGCCAAACATCCCGGCGATCCCTCGAACCGCCTCAATCTCCATCTCCGAGCTCGCCCGCCCCCCGTCCCGCGCATGGTTGTTCGGGTTGATGGTCATGGCCAGCGCATAGGCCGCCCGCGCCACCGGATGCGGCGGCTTCAGCATCTGCCCCGCATACAGAGGATGGAAATACGGGTAATTGTCCCCCAGTCGGTGCGCCGTGGCCTCCAGAACCTTGGCCATCGCCTCCGTGTCCGCGCCGGCCTCAAACCCCGAAACATCAGCCGCCCCAAACTCTGCCCCAAATCTTGGAAGGCGCGCGAACTCCGCTTCAAGCACCTCCGTGGCGCGGGATAACAGGCCGGGAACGGGATCTTTGGGCATCGCGACTTCTCACACTATCACAGCTTTGCATACGATGGTAAGCCCATAAAAATCAATACGTTCCAAAAGCGGAAAATCACGATAGTGACAGACCACTCAACAATTTATGCACTCTTTTTCCACGGCAATGCTACACTACCGTCAGCGTTAGAACCGAACCGGGCGTGAGCAGCAACTCGCCCAACAAAGCAAGATTCTGCCAGTGGTCGCTCCGATTCATCCAGCGCAATTCAATCCAGGAAATACGAACAAAATGGAACAAGGCACTGTGAAGTGGTTTAATGACGCGAAGGGCTTCGGCTTCATCTCGCGTCAAAACGGCGAAGACGTATTCGTGCATTACTCTGCAATCAACTCCAGTGGTTTCAAGAGTCTGCAAGAAGGTCAAGCCGTGCAGTTCAACGTGGTGAAGGGGCCCAAGGGATGGCAGGCTGCCGACGTGCAGCCGCTCTGACCTTCCGTCCGGATTCCGGCAGAATCTAGCAAACACACCAGGGCTGGGAGCAATCCCAGCCCTGGTGTTGTGTGTACGCCGGCCTCGGGCCTCAGTTCACCCGCCAGAACGCCCAATTCAACACGCTCGCAAAGCTTACCCACGCCAGATAGGGCGCCATCAGCCACGCCGCAACCGGCGCCACGCGCCCAAACACCAGCGTCGTCGCCCCGATCGCGGCCCACAGCACCACCACCTCCGCCAGCGCTGCCCCGATTGCATGGTTGCGAAAGAAGATCCACGACCACGCAAAGTTCAACCCCAGCTGCACCAGAAACAGAACCAGCCCCCAGGTCCGCAGTGGCGACGGCGCCGCCAGACCCACTCGCCACGCCGCAATCGCCATCAGCGCATACAGCAGCGTCCACACCGGCCCGAACACCCAGTTAGGCGGAGCGATCGCCGGCCTCGCCAGCGTCCGGTACCATCCCGGAATCTCGCCCGCCGTCCAGTGCCCGCTCACCCCCGCAACCGCAAAGCAATTCCCCAGCCAGGCCGCCAACCAGATCCAGCGCATTCCCGCCTTCCTTCCTCTTCAGGAAGAAGGATTCCCCGCGCACAGCAAGGACTCTCTTGAATTCTCTCGCTTCGATCCCATTCTGCTCCCGCGCAACTCCTGTTCACCGGCTCAAATCGCCGCCGGCAAGTCTTCGTCACGGAAGGGGTGCTGCGCATGCCCTCGACAGCCCGGCGTGGCCGGAGAGCTGGTACTGCACGGGAGAAAAAGGCAACCGGAAAACAGATGCCGGCCGCGATGACCTCAATGGGTAAAGTCGCTGACCGGCATCCGGAACCAAGGCACATTGTCAGAGTTCAACTGCGTGCTCAAAGCTACGCTCGGAACTCCAGGATCAACAATTGCTCCTTCTCGCCTGACCTCATCTTTTCTTTTTTCCCGGCGAATTTAACTCGCCTTCGCAGTTCAAGCCCTTCTCTCAAAAAAACCCATCTGTACACCGAAGTTGCTTCGGCCATTCTGAAAGATCCTTAAAGCGCCCAGCTTGGTACATGGCCCATAATCGCCGCTCCCGATGCCGCAACGGAACCGTTCCATTCCGGAACCAGGAAGCCGCCGTTCGGGTGAGCCTCAGGGCCTTTCTGGTTGCGGTGATGTTGGCGCAGCGTCTTTTGGATCTCTCTCTGAGCTTCCTGGCGCTCCCAGCGCGATTGTCGCTCCCAGAACATCACAAATCCCTGCCCACACACATAGCAATGGGTCTCGGCGCTTCCATTTGTAGTCTTGCAGAGAACCTGCATCGTTCCTGCCTCCGGCTGCCAGTTTTCCCTCAGCCTCAAAGGTCACCATAGCCAATGTTTGCGTAGACTGACCATCCCCCGTCCCGGCAATCCGGCCTGTCTTTCGCGCCAGCCTTCCCTCCCCTTTTCGTGGAATGGGTGGCTCCTCACCCCTGCGCAGGCAAGCACAAACCTGCCCCGCCGCTCGACTTCATACCCATCGGCCTTTATCCTCAAATCATCGGCCGCGTTTTTTTCAAGCCACGGCCCCATTGGACACCAGCCCACTATGAGCACGCTGACCATTTCCGTACACCTGCCCGATGGGGCCATTCGCGAAGTGCCCGCCGGCACCACGCCCCTCGATATCGCCAACTCCATCTCCCCGCGCCTCGCCGCCGCCGCGGTCGTGGCGCGCCTCACCCCGGTTATCGGCGCTCTCAAGCAGGCAGACCCCGGCCAGGAGCCGTCTGAAGCCGCCATATACGCCGCGGAAGACTCGGCCGCCCCGCGCCTGGTGGACCTGACCACCCCCCTCACCGCCGAAACCCGCCTCGAACTGATCACCGAGAAGGACCCCGAAGCCCTAAATGTCGTTCGCCACTCCGCCGCCCACGTGCTGGCCACCGCCGTCCTCGAGCTCTTCCCTGAGACCAAACTCGGCCACGGCCCGGCCACCGACGCCGGCTTCTTCTACGACTTCTATCGCGAAACTCCCTTCACGCCCGAAGACCTGGTGCTGATCCAGGCCAAAATGGCCGAAGTCGTTGCCCGCGATGAGAAATTCGTCCGCGTCTACGAACCCCGCGAGCAGGCCCTCGCCGAGTTCCAGCGCGACGGCGACTTCATGAAGACTCACTTCGTCACCAAATTCACCCAGCCCGGCGACGAAGTCAGCTTTTATCGCAACGGCAGCTTCGTCGACTTCTGCCGCGGCCCGCACGTTCCCTCTACCGGCCGCGTCAAAGCCTTCAAAGTTCTCTCCCTCGCCGGCGCTTACTGGCTCGGCGACGAGAAGAATCCCCAGCTCCAGCGCATCTACGGCACCGCCTTCTTCTCACAGAAGGCTCTCGACGAGCACTTCGCCCGCCTTGAAGAAGCCGCCCGCCGCGACCATCGCCTCCTCGGCAAGCAACTGGACCTCTTCAGCATCCAGGAGATCGCCGGCGCCGGCCTCATCTTCTGGCACCCCAAGGGCGCCATCNNTCCGCAAGGTCATGGAAGACTGGATGCGCGACGAATGCCTCCGCCGCGGCTACTCCCTGGTCTTCACCCCACATGTGATGCGCCGCGAACTGTGGAAGATCAGCGGCCATGAGGGCTTCTACTCCGGCAACATGTACACCCCCATGGAACTGGACGATGCCGAGTATCGCCTGAAGCCGATGAACTGCCCCGGCCACATCCTCATCTACAAGAACTCGCCGCGCAGCTATCGCGACCTGCCCGTTCGCCTCGCCGAGCTGGGCAACGTCTACCGCTACGAGCGTTCCGGAACCATGCACGGCCTCCTGCGCGTCCGCGGTTTTACTCAGGATGACGCCCACATCTTCTGCACCCCCGGCCAGATCGAGGACGAAGTCGTCGCCTGCATCGACTTTGCCGAAGCCGTTCTCAAGACCTTCGGCTTTCAGGAGTTCAAGGTCGAGCTCTCCACCTGGGACCCCAACGACCGCGCCCACTATGCCGGCTCCGACGAAAACTGGAACCTCGCCTTCAGCTCCCTGCAGCGCGCGCTTGAACGCAAGGGAATTGCTTACAAGACAATCCCCGGCGAAGCGGCTTTCTACGGCCCCAAGATCGACGTCAAGCTGGTCGATGTGCTGGGCCGCCTCTGGCAGCTGTCGACGGTTCAATTTGACTTCAACCTTCCCGCCCGCTTCGAGCTCGAATACGTCGGCGAAGACGGCGAGCGCCATCAGCCCGTCATGGTCCACCGCGCTCTCTTCGGCTCGGTGGAGCGCTTCTTCGGCGTCCTCATCGAGCACTACGCCGGCGCCTTCCCGCTCTGGCTCGCCCCCATCCAGGCCGGCCTGGTCCCCATCAGCGAGCGGCATCACGACTACGCGAAAAAAGTCGAAGCCGAACTCAAAGCCGCCGGCCTCCGCGTCGAAGTCGACGACCGCAACGAGAAAATGAACGGCAAGATCCGCGACTTCGCCAACCAGAAGACGCCCTACATTCTCGTCTTCGGCGACAAGGAAGAAAGTGCCGGTTCTGTCAGCGTCCGCACCCGCGCCAAAGGCGACCAGGGCTCCGTGCCCCTCGCCGACTTCATCGCCAAATGCAAGGAACTGGTAGCTAGCCAGTCGACGGAGTTGTAGATTTGGTTGGGCAGGAGGCAGCGTGAACGAGAATGTTCGTAGGCTGCCGCGTGAGGCGTAACACTCGGAAGCAAACTCGCAACTGGAAGCACTGCTGATCGAAGGCCTGACCACGGGAGAGGATGTTCCTATGTCGCCGGATTTGTGGCGCAAACTCAAGCAAGAAGCTAACTCGCTAACTCGCTGCCTCACGCATTGATCGCCATCCCCTCCACCGCCCCATACGCATCCAGCAGCGCCTCCGACAGCGTAGGATGCGCGTGAATCGTGAACATCAGCTCCTCGACCGTCCCTTCCAGCTCCAGCGCCACGACCGCCTCCGCAATCAGCTCCGTAGCCTGCGGACCCAGGATGTGCACCCCCAGAATCTCCCCATACTTCGCGTCGGAGACGATCTTCACAAACCCGTCGTGGCTGCCCAGAATCGTCGCCTTGGAGTTGCCCGCGAAGGGAAACTTGCCCACTTTCACCTCGTAGCCCTGTTCCTTCGCTTGCGCCTCGGTCAGCCCCACGCTCCCAATCTGCGGTTCGCAATACGTGCACCCCGGAATCCGATCTTTCCGCACCGGCCGAAAATGCTTCCCGGCAATCTTCGCCACCGCCACCATCCCGCTCATCCCCGCCACATGCGCCAGTTGCGGCAGCCCCGCCACCATGTCCCCAATGGCAAAGACTCCCGCCTCCGCCGTCTCCTGCGCGCCGTCCACCTTCACAAACCCGCGTTCCAGCTCAATCTTTGTCTTCTCCAGGCCCAGGTCGCCGGTCCGTGGAGCCCGCCCCACCGCCACCAGCACCTTTTCGGCCTCCTTCACCTGCGTCTTGCCGTTCGCATCAGTAAAAGTCACCTTCACGCCGCCCTCGGTCTTTTCGACCGTCTCCACTCGTGCGCCTGTGTTCACGTCGATCCCGCGCTTCTTGAAGAGCCGCGTCAGCTCCTTTGAAATCTCCTCATCCTCTACCGGCACAATGCGCGGCAAGAACTCCACAATCGTCACCTCGGCCCCAAACGTCCGGAACAGCGAGCCGAACTCCACCCCCACAGCTCCCGCCCCGATCACCAGCAGCGACTTCGGCGCCTGCTCCAGGGCCAAAATCTCGATATTGGTCAGAATGCGGTCGTCCGCCTCCAGCCCCGGCAACATCTTGGCCTCCGACCCCGTAGCCAGAATCACGTTCTTCGCCTTTACCTGGCTCACTTCGCCCGCCGCCCCGTCGTGACCGGCTGTAGTCACTTCCACCGTATGCACCCCGGCCTGCGCCGCTCCCGTCAGCCGCCCGTACCCCTCGATCCGCGCAATCTTGTGCTTCTTCATCAGGAAATCCAGCCCCTTGGTGTGCTTCGCGATGATGGCGTTCTTCCGCTTCTGCACCGTCGCCCAGTTCAGCACCGGCGTCCCCATTCCCTCAATCCCGAACTCCGCCGCGTGCTGCAGGTGGTCCCAGATCTCCGCGTTGAACAGCAGCGCCTTGGTCGGAATGCAGCCCACGTGCAGGCAGGTCCCGCCCAGCTTGTCGGTCTTCTCGATCAGCGCCACCTTCAGCCCGTACTCCGCACCCCGAAACGCCGCCGTATATCCGCCCGGCCCGCCGCCCACAATCGCCACATCGTAAATCGTCTCTGCCAAAGGAACTCCGTTCCGCGGCGCACCGCCTGCTGCCAACGCCGCCCACCACCGCTTAGTCTAAATCTCCACCGCTTCCGCCGCTCCGACCGAAATGCCGTCTTGCCACCCCACCGACCACGACCTGTCGCTGGCGACCCCGGCGTGTGGTACTCTTTCCCCGCAAGTGCCCTGCAAGTCCGCAGGCTTCCATGCCGCGAAAAATCCTCCAGTTCGCCGCTCTCCTCGCAACCAGCCTGCTCGCCCTCCACGCCCAGCAACCATCCAATGGCACTCCTCCTGAAGGCCGCGCATCCGCCGTCAGCGGCATCACCATCCCCTCCATCGCCGGCGCGCCCTTTTCCGCCACGGTGGTCATCGAATTTCAGCGCGATTGGCCCGATGGCTCCACGCAGGTCCGGCGCACCATCACGCTCATCGCCCGCGATTCCAAAAGCCGCACCCACAACGAAACGCGCCGCCTCATGCCGGAGTCCTTCCACGGCTCACCCCAGTTGATGAGCGTTCGTCTCTTCGATCCCGAATCGCGCATCCGAACCATCTGCGATCCCAGCACCCACATCGCCCGCCGACAGGTGGTCCCCAGCCAACCCACGCCAGCCGGCTTTCCCAACCCCTTCGTCCGCGTCGAAGACCTCGGCGTCACCACCTTTGACGGCCTTCCCGCCAAGGGGACCCGACGCACGTTTACCGTCTCCGCATCGGCGGGTGAAACCGGCGAACCTATAGAAGTCGAGGATGAAGACTGGTATTCCGAGGACCTGCACCTCAACCTGCTCGTCCGGCACTCCGATCCCCGTATCGGCGTGCAGACCGTTGCCGTCTCCGGCCTTAAGCGCGAGGAGCCTCCCGCGTCCATGTTTGAAATTCCTCAGGGCTACAAGATCCTGGATGTAATCCCAGCCCCTGCTCCCGCCCCAGCCACTCAGCCGGCGCCAGGCAATACCACGCCATAAAGCTGGGCAATCCCTGGTACTGCTCCGGGTCCGGGCCTTACAAGCTGCTGAAGCGCTCCTTCCCGCTGAATGGTGCGGGCCGGTAGACAAATAAACCCCGCAAATCATTGCGGGCTTTCGCTTCCATGGCCGCCGCGGATTGCATGGCGCACGGTTCGCCGGTTTGTGGTACTCTGGCCGCACAAGCGTGGAGGCTCCGATGAAGCGTACGCTCCTCTTGGCTTTGGCCTTGCTGATGGCCGGCAGGGTCGCCGTGCCCGCCCAGCAGATCAGCAACGACGCCAATCCTCTGTACCATCCCTTATCCATTCGCATGAGCACGCTGGTTGTGCCGCCTATCCCCGGCCTGCCCTTCTCCGCAACGGCGCTCATCGAGAACAAGCAGTTCATGCCCGATGGCTCGGTGGCAACCACACGCAACGTCAATCTGATTGGCCGCGACTCCCGGGGGCGCACCCACGGGGAGATGCGCTCGAGAGTGCCAGTGTCGTTCCAGGGCATGCCGCCTTTGCTTGAGGTTCACCTCTTCGATCCGCAGACCCGCCAGCAAACCGTCTACGAACCTGCGGCCCGGATTGCGCGCCGGCAGTTGCGGCCCGAACCGCGCCAGCCCGCAAACCCCTCCAATTCTTCTAATCCTCTGGTGAAGGTGGAAGATCTGGGCTCAAGCACCATCGAAAACATCGACGTGAAGGGCACGCGGCGCACCGTAACGATCCCCGCCCAGGCGAACGGGACAGGCGCGGATCTGACGGTGGTGGACGAGTACTGGTACTCGGAGGACTTGCACGTGAACCTGTTGCTGCGCCACAACGATCCGCGCACCGGCGAACGGACCGTCGCACTCTCTGACATCAAGCGCGAGGACCCCGACCCGGCTTTCTTCGAGGTTCCCCAAGGCTACAAGATCGTCGATATGACGCCGCCTCCCGGCGCACCCGCAGCCAACCCCGCTTCCGGTCCTGCCGGTTCTACCCCGTAGACTTCCTGGAGAGTCCGGCTTCAACCAGTTCCACCGCCGCACGCACCGTCTCCGCCTCGTCCCCAAACCCCTCGATCCAATGCACCTCCGGCTCTCGCCGGAACCACGTCAACTGCCGCTTCGCATAGTTCCGGTGCCCCTGCTGCGCCGCGGCGATCGCCTCTTCCTCGCTCAGCGTTCCCGCCAGCACGGCCAGCGCCTGCCGATAGCCCAGCGAGTCCAGCGCCTTCACCCGCCCATATCGCGCCACAAGGCTCCGTGTTTCTTCCACCAGCCCCGCGGCAAACATGGCCGCCGCGCGCCGGTTCAGCCGCTCGTAAAGCGCCTTCCGCGGCGGGTTCAGCCCGATTCGCAGCAGCCGGAACCCGGTGAGCGGATCGCGCTCCAGCACTTGCGACATCGGCTTCCGCGCCGAGAGGCAAACCTCGATCGCCCGAATTAGCTTCGCCGTGTCGTTGGCGTGGATGCGCTTGGCTGAAGCCAGGTCCAGCCGTTCCAGCACCCGGTGCAGCCAACCCTCCGCCTGCCGCTCCCGGCTCCGGGCCAGACTGCGCTCAAGCCGCGTCCGCAGTCCTTCCTGTCGCTCCGGACCCGCAAACAGCCCCTCCGTCAGCGCCCGCAGATAAAGCCCCGTCCCGCCGGTCACAACCGGCAGTCTGCCCCGCCCACTGATCTCCCTGAGCGCCGCCCGCGCCCGCCTGCTGTACTCCCCCGCCGTAAACGGCTGGTCCGGCTCGGTCACATCGATCAGGTGGTGCCGTACCCGCGCCCGCTGCTCGGCTGTAGGCTTGGCCGTCCCCAGGTCCATCCCCCGGTACACCGCCACCGAGTCGCAACTGACGATCTCCCCGCCAAACCGCTCGCCCAATTCAACCGAAAGCGCCGTCTTCCCGCTCCCCGTCGGCCCCAGCAGCACCACCACCAGCGGCTCAGCGGCCGAAGAAACCGTCCCCTCAGAAAAAGTCATTCCCGCAGAAGAATTCGCCCCTTCACCGGAGTTTCGGACAATCCTTGCCTGGGAAACAGGGGCTATACCGGAACCGCAGCTGGAGTCGAGCATCACAGCCGCCACCACCCCACTGGAAAGATCCACTTCGGATTGGTCCGGAACAGCCACCAGATCAAAATCGCCCCCGCCACCATGACCAGCCCGAAGACCTGGTTTCGCCGGTAAACTCGCGTCTGCTCCTCGCGCCGCGCTTTCTCTGCTAGTTCCTGGTAGTACGGTTTGATGCGAGTTTGCACCATCGTGCGTCACTCCTGCTGGCCCCTGCTTCCGGTCTCCCGGCTCACCACGCATCAGCATAGGGGACCGGCACTCCTGCACATTTCCGCTCCCCCCGTTTGACTTCCCCCCTCCGGTTTGCTCAGATAACCTTTTCAGCATCCGGCAACATCGAGAAGACAGGAAGAGCAGGGAAGCGCCAATGAAAGTCTTGATCTTGGGTTCGGGAGGCCGCGAGCACGCGCTGGCCTGGGCGGTAAAGCGCAGCAATCGAGTCACTGAAGTCGTCTGCGCCCCCGGCAACGGCGGCATCGCCGAAATCGCCCGCTGTGTCCCCGTCGACCTGCGCGACCTCGACGCCCTCATCCGCGTCGCCCTCGCCGAGCAGCCCTCGCTCACCATCGTCGGCCCTGAGCTGCCGCTCTCCCTCGGCATTGTCGATGCCCTCCAGGACCGTGGCCTCCGCGTCTTCGGTCCGACCCGCGCCGCCGCCATGCTCGAAACCAGCAAGGGCTTCGCCAAGCGCTTCCTCCAGCGCCATAACATCCCCACCGCCAACTACGCCGTCTGCACCACTGCCGCCGAGCTGGAAAAAGCCGTCGAAATCTTCCATCCGCCAATCGTGGTCAAGGCTGACGGTCTCGCCGCCGGCAAGGGCGTCCTCATCTGCCAATCTCGCCGCACCGCCATCGAGGCCGCCCAGGGCCTGTTCACCGGCTCTCTGCTTGGCGAGGCCGAGCGCCAGGTCGTCATCGAGGAGTTCCTCCAAGGCGATGAGATCAGCTTCCTCTGCCTCTCCGATGGCAAGCATGTCGCTGCACTCGTCCCCTCCCAGGACCACAAGCGCATCGGCGAGGGCGACGCCGGACCCAACACCGGCGGCATGGGCGTCTATTCCACCGATACCCTCCTCGAGCCCGGCATGAAGGAGTGGATTCTCCGCCACATCGCCGAACCCACAGTCCGCGGCATGGCAGAGGAAGATACGCCTTTCGTCGGCGTCCTTTACTGCGGCCTCATGATGACAGCCCGCGGTCCCCAGGTCCTCGAGTTCAACGCCCGCTTCGGCGATCCCGAGACCCAGGCCATCCTGCTCCGCCTCGAAACCGACCTCGTCGATGCCCTCGAAGCTTCCATCGACGGCCGCCTCGCCGAAACCGAACTCCGCTGGTCCCCCGGCGCCTCTGCCTGCGTCGTCGCCAGCTCCGCCGGCTATCCCGGCAGCTACAAAACCGGCTTCCCCATCACCGGCCTCAGTGCCGCCGCCCGCGTTCCTGGGGTCCAGATCTTCCACTCCGGTTCCGACCGCCTGGGCAGCCAACTGGTCACCGCCGGTGGCCGCGTGCTGGGCGTCACCGCCGCCGCGCCCTCCCTGGAAGAAGCCTTGGACCGCGCCTACCAGGCCATGGCCGAGATTCATTTCGACGGAATTTACTACCGCCGCGACATCGGCCATCGCGCCCTGAGGAGAACACCATGACACCTGCCATCACTTTGGAAGAATTGCTTGCCTGGAACCAGGAGTCCGCGGACTTCTGGAAAGCTCACCTTGACTCCAACCCCGCGCTCTTGGAGTTGCCCTGCGCCATCGGCGGAGCCGACAACGTCCAGGAGTTCGTACGCCATATCTGGGGAGTGGAGCTGCGCTGGAGCCAGCGCGCAGCGGGTCTGCCTTTACTGGCCAGGGAAGAAACCCCGACCGGTCCGCTGGACGCACTGTTTGACTTGCACCTCAAGGCCGTCCAGGTCTACCGCACACTCCTCGACAACCCCGCTCAGAATTGGAACGAGACGCTGACACTGGCCTTGGAATGGCTGCCAGCGGCCACAAGAACTATTTCCCGGCGAAAGATCACGGCCCACGCGCTGTTCCACAGCCAGCGCCACTGGGCGCAACTGGCAACACTGGTCCGTGCGGCCGGATTCCCATCGGGCTTCAAGGGGGACCTGATTTTTAGTCCAGCCCTGTCGTAGCCTCCGCCGCCGGCCTGGAAGCCGCTCCGCTTTTGGCGTCATCTTCCCGTGTCTGTTCGACGGCCGTCCTCTGCTGCTTGAAACAGACGCGGCATAGCACCGGCCTGCCCTGGGTCGGCTTGAAGGGAACCGTCGTGGCCTCGCCGCACTGCGAACAGGTGGTCCGCGTCTCCGGGCGCACCCTGGAGCCTCCGCGCACGCGCTTCGCCTTGCACTGCTTGCAATGCTTGGGGTCATTCGTAAATTGTTTGTCGTGGAAAAACAGCTGCTCGCCGGCCGTGAACATAAACTCGGCGCCGCAATCGATGCACTTCAATATTCGGTCGGTAAACTCCATGGCCGGCTCCCCAAAGAAGGGAATTACGCTGAAATCGGCCATGACTTCGAAAGACTTGCCGTTCCCGTTTCCCTGTCTTCGTGCGTCTATCCACAACAAGGGCCCGGGCCGCAACAAGTTAGCGGCAAATCATTTGTCTGCCCGGCGATTCGGGAAGACTTGAACAACACTATCACGCTACGCGAATGCCGCGCGATGAAGCAAAAAACAGCTCGCAACCGGCCGCCCCGAGCCTTTCTGGATAGCTTGCTGTCTCCCACTCACTTTCCGCGGGAGACGCCGGGGCGGCGCGTGTCACGAATTGGTTCAACAACTACAGAGGAACCAGAGTAGATGTACCTCGAAAGCAAGCCCGCCAAGTGGCTTTTTCCTGACCGCGGTCCCCGGCGACAGGTCTTTGTCGCTGGGGTGGAAGTAAAAGCCATCCAGAAGACTCTCTGCAAGGGCACGTTTACTCTGGTTCCGCTCTAGTCCTGCTCTTTGCGAGCCTTCTTGCGATTCCGCTTGCGCGCCAATGCCGCTTTCACGCGGCGCTTCTCGCCGGGCTTCAGGTAGTAGGAGTGACGCTTCACTTCCTTGATGATGTCCTCCTGCTGTACCTTCCGCTTGAACCGGCGCAGCGCATTTTCGAGCGGTTCGCCTTCCTGTACGCGAACCTCTGCCAAAAAATCCCACCTCCAAACCTGCCAAAGGGGCTTCTCTATGATACCGGAATCCTTGAATCTTGGGTTAACTGCGGGACCCATCTTTTGTATTTATCTACTAATAACCCCTCCTTCCCGATCACTTCCACTCGTCCCTCCCGTCCACATTCGGCAAAACTTGGCGCCTATCCGGTGTTGCGGCGCTCGTGGCGGCCTGAGTGGCTTTGTCTCCCACCCCATCGGCGAAGACCCGTCTCTTCACCCCAGCCAGGAAAAAGCCACCCAGCTAAAAACAACGCCTCAAAACTTCGTAAGACCAACACTCTAAACGGTGAACGCCGGGGCAGTCAGATTCATCCCCCGCGGGTCGGCAACGCTGGTGAGGACTGAAATAGCTTAGCATTCCAGCCACTGGAGAACCGCTGGGACGCGGAGGCCGGAGGGCGGGTGCTGGCGCCGGGTGGCGAGTCAGCCCAGGTCCGCAGGCGAGCCCCATAAGGAGAAGACGAAATCTTTCAATGGCTTCCGCTGGCGGGGGGTGGTTTCCTGCGCGAGCAACTGCTCGTTGGCGAGGGCGGCAGGTTCGCCTTGATAGCCGAGGGCGATGACCGCGCCGATGGCGTAATCTTCCGGGATTTCAAAGGCTTGGCGGGCGGCGTCCTGGTCGAAACCGGCCATCTGGTGGGTGGCGAGGCCCAGGGCGGCTGCCTGGAGTGTGAGGTAGGATGAGGCGGCACCCAAGTCATAGAGGGCGTTGCGGTTAGCGGCTCCATTGTGGGCGAATCTGGTGCTGGAAGCGCCCAGGATCAGGACCGGCGCAGAGCCTGCCCAAGCCTGGTTGAAGGCGCCGAGGGAGTCGAATATCTTCTTGTAAGTCAATGAGTTGCGGGTGCCAACGAGGTAGCGCCAGGGCTGCTCATTGTAAGACGAGGCAGCCCAGCGGAGGGCTTCAAACACCCGCGCCAGGTCGGCGGGGCTGACTTCGCGATCGGAAAAGGAGCGCGGGCTCCATCGGGCGTGGAAGACGGGCAACACGCCCCCGACGGCGGGGGCATGTTTCAAATGATTGACTTCATTGGCAGATAGGGTCATAAGGGAAGGCTCCTTGAGAGCGGAATCAGGCTCGCGTGTTTGATTCCAGGAGGGAAGTGAAGGATTCTTCAGAGCGGCAAGTCAGCGGTTGAGCGATTGGAGCGGAGTCAGCGGGGCAATACGGCATTCTTTCGAAAATGGCAAGGGTGCGCCTTATTGCTTGGGCCGTTTGTAGAAGGGGGTGGGGACTTGTTTGGCGCGGGCGTTTTGGTTTTGGCGGACCTGGACTAAGACGTCTTCGCCTGATTGCGCGACCACAGTGGGGACCAGGGCGAAGGCGATGTTGGTCTTTAGGAATGGAGCGGGGGAGCCGGAGGTGATGACGCCGATTTCCTGGCCTGCGAGGTTGAGGACGGGGTAACCGTCGCGGGCGATGCCACGGTCAACCATTTCGAGGGCGATGAGCTTGCGTTTGGGGCCGCCGGCGGATTGAATTTCCTGAAGGGCCTGGCGGCCGATGAAGTCGCCTTTGTCGAGCTTGAGCCAGCGGTCGAGGTTGGCTTCGAAGACGTTGATGGTGTCGGAGATTTCGTGGCCGTAGAGGCTCATGCCGGCTTCAAGGCGGAGGGTGTTGCGGGCGCCGAGGCCGCAGGGACGGATTCCGAATTCCTCACCTGCGGCGAGTAACTCATTCCAGATTTTGACTGTGGTGGGCTCGTCGGCGGGGAGATAGACTTCAAAGCCGTCTTCGCCGGAGTAGCCGGTGCGGGCGATGAGGACGTTGGGGACGCCGGCGACCGCGCCCCAGGTGAACCAGTAGTTTTTGATGGCGGAGAGGTCGGTTTTGGTGAGCTTCTGGAGGGTTTGAAGGGCGCGCGGGCCTTGCAGGGCGAGCTGCGAGTAGTACGGGGAGTAGTCGGCGATGTGGACGGAGGGGAACGAGCCGGCGTGCCGGCGAATCCAGGCGTAGTCCTTGTCCTTGGTGCCGGCGTTGACGACGAGGAGATAGTCGTTGGGGCTGAGGCGGTGGACGAGAATGTCGTCGACGAAGGTGCCCTGGGGGGTGAGCAGGGCGGAGTAGTGGGCCTGGCCGTCCTTCAGGCGGGAGGCGTCGTTCATGGTGATGTGCTGGACGGCGGCCAGCGCGCCGGGCCCGCGGAACTGGATTTCGCCCATGTGGGAGACGTCGAAGAGGCCGACGGCGGTGCGGACGGCGAGGTGCTCCCCAATCAATCCTCCGCCGGGGCCGCGATACTCGACAGGCATGTCCCAGCCGCCGAAGTCGACCATTTTGGCGCGGAGGGCGCGATGGGTGGCGTTGAGGGCGGTCTTTTTGAGTTCGGGGGCGATGGGGGGCTGGACGGGAGTGGTCATGCGGCGGTCCTCGGCGGTACTGTGCTTACGATAGGGATTGGGCGGCGGCGGGGTCAAACCCGCGGTCTTGGTTCGTAGTTTCCAACCCTTGCCGCTGGGTCTGGGCGCAGAGATACACCCGTCTAGATTTGTGATTTCCCTCCCTTTCGCCAGAAGAAAGGCGAAAGGATGGGGCACGGGGCTTTTGGGGCAGCGGAAGTATGGAAAGACCCGGTGGGACGGACGAGAGGATGGTCGGAGATGAATCATGTGCGAGGGGTTTTGATGCTGGTGGCGGCGGGGATCGCGCTTTGGCGGGGATGGAAGATTCACACCGGGTTCTATGCCTGGTCGGCGTATGGGTTGGGGCGGCGGCGCTGGCACTGGCGGTGTGGCATCTGACCCGCAAGGCCGACAGGCGGCGGGTGTGACGGGCGGGGCGACGCTGTGCGTGATCGACACGTGGGTGAGCATTGGGGCGATCGTGCTTGTGCAGCTGAATTATGCGATTGCGCCGCGGTGGTGGAGGCGGAAGAGCGCGGTCGCGTTGCTGAAGAGTTAGTGGATACAGCGGCGTTTGCGACTCGGGCAACTCGAGAGGCAACGCCTGGTTCTTACCCATGCAGCGGGTCGGCGTTGAGGCCGGCAGTGGAGAGAAGAGATGGGGATCGCAATGAGCAATGCGCTGGCGCTGGCTCGCTGGCACGGTTTACGGGAGTTTCGGCACGCCAGCCAGAATACGATCATTCTCTGGGTGCTCGTGGGGCTGGTGGTCCTGGCTTTGCTGGTATGGGCGGTTCAGCGGCGGAGACGGCGCTGGTTTTAGGCAGGCTTCCCCTGGTGGGTGAATATGGGGGTGATGGTGCCGATGCAGTTGAATGATGGGATTGCGCCGCAGGAGTGGGGGCGGAGGAGCGGAGGAGGGTTACTGCGCAGGTTGGCCGGCGGCAACTTGCTTGAGGATTCCGGGTCATTACCGATGCGGCGGGTGGGCCACGAGCCCATGACCGCGGAGGGAGAAGAGGATGACTGCGATTGCGAATGCTTTGGCGCTGATGCGGTTTGGCGGAGGACGGGGCGGCGGATTTGTTTTTACGCTTTTTGGGCTGGCGGTTGTGGGAGTTCTGGTGTGGGCGCTGACGCGGCCGGACGGGAACGATAGAGCTCAACGCGAAGGGCGAACAGGCGGGAGCTCACCTGCGGCGGGCGCGCCAGAATGAAGTGACGGTGAGATAGAGGAAGACCGCGACCATGGCGGCGTAGACGAGGAATCGCATGTGGTCGGGGCCGTGGGCATAGCTCAAGCGGGTGATCCAGGCGAAGCGGGCGAAGACGACGACGAAGAGGAAAAAGAAGACGCCGGTGACTTCAAGCCATAGGATTCCGCCGACGCGGCGGAAGGGGCGCAGGAAACCGCCTACGCCGTGGGCGACGCCCCTGGTGGCCTGGCCTGCAGCTTGGCCGGCGGCGCGGCTTTGGGCGGCACTTGCGGCGGCAGGGCGGGCGGGAGCGTTGGCCGCGGCCTGGGCGTTGGCGGTTACGCGCTGGCCGGCGATGCGGCCGGCGACGCGAAGGCCGATGCCCAGGAAGCGGCCGATGGAATGAGGCTTCATTTCGCTTTGATGGTAACAGCGAGGCTTGCGGAGCGTGTTTGCACAGAATGTTGGCGGTTGCCTGTTGCTCCCCAGGGGCGTTGGAAGTAAGGTAGAGGAATCCTACGCCGGGGCTGCGAATCCGATTCGCGGCGGCCGCCGCTCCTGGAGGTACCCGTGACAACGCGTCTGCGCGAACTGATTCAGCAACTGGGCGAGGCCATCCACGAGTCGGTGGTCGAGAGCGAACAGATCGCCGGAGTGGTGCAGGACATCCGCAAGCACGGGTTCGACGTGCTGCTGATGCTGGAAGCGACGATTGGCCTGAACCAGGTCTCCGCGAAGGCGGCCGAGGAAGTTCTTGCCGGTCGGGGGCAGGAAGGCGCGGAGGGACCATTCACCCAGAACGATCGGGATTTTCTGCGCTCGCTGCGGATTTCGGTTGAGGGCGAAGGGGAAAATGCGGCGGAGGGGGATGCGGAGTAAGCGGGCTTCCGCTGGCGGGGTGGTTGGTTCGGGACGATAATCAGCGTATGGCGACGGTGCCCAATTCGGAAGAGCTCTGGACCGTGCGGGAATACCTGCGGACGAGTTGGAGCCCGGACCGCGAGTTTGTGGACGGACGGATCGAGAAGCGGAACTTGGGCTAGAAAGAGCACTCCAACATTCAGCGGTACCTTACGGTACTTTTTGCGATAAAACGCGCGGATTGGGGAGTCGAGGTGTTTCCCGAGCTTCGTACACAGACCAAGCCAAGGAATTTCAGGGTTCCGGATGTGCTGGTGGTGCGGGCAGGGGAAAAGTTTGAGCGCTATGTAACGCAGCCGCCGCTGATTGCCATCGAGATTCTTTCGCCTGAGGACACGCTGCGCGCGATGCAGGAAAAAGCCGCCGAATACAGGCTCTTCGGAGTCGAACATATCTGGGTTCTCGATCCGGAGCCGCGCATCGCCTACCGCTATCAAGGTTCCGCACTCGAAGAGGTCAGCTCTGGCGAGCTTGCCGTGCCGGAGACGCCGATTCGCGTGGTGCTGAGCGAGATGTTTGCGGAGTTGGATCGGATATAGTGGCTCTCGTTAAGGGATGCAAGAGGATTCAGCGGAAATGATGCCAGAGAGCGATGAAAATGCGCCTCAAAAGCCCATAAAGATAAGCTGGTGGAAAGTAGCAGTTGGGCTGCTTCTGGTTCTCGTTGAGATCAAGAATTGCCTAACGCCCAATCGAGACATTCCCGATGCCTTAAAAGCCTCCAATGAGACACAGCAGTTCGTCATCTACCTTGTATCTTGTGCGATTTTTGTAGTCGGGATCGGGTTTATTGTAGCTGGAATCCGGGCCATCTGGCTAAAGCGCTCATAATCGGCTCTTACCGAGATCGGGCTGGCGGCTGCAGGATTCCCGATGGTCTGTTCCCGATTCAGGAACGATGAGCATACGGCGCTCCCATCCCAATGCATCCATCCCGCTAACTCTTGAGCGCCACCCGAATATGAAGTTCCTTTAGCTGATGGTCGCTGACCGTCGTGGGCGCGTCGGCCATCAGGTCGATGGCTTTGGCGGTTTTGGGGAAGGCGATGACTTCGCGGAGGCTGGACGAGCCAGCCAGAAGCATGACGATGCGGTCGAGGCCGAGAGCAATGCCGCCGTGGGGCGGGGTGCCGTATTCGAGGGCGTCCAGGAAGAAGCCGAAACGGGCGCGGGCTTCAACGTCCGAAATGCCGAGGGACTGGAAGATCTGCTGCTGGACGTCCTTGCGATGGATGCGGATGGAGCCGGAGCCGAGTTCGAGGCCGTTCAAGGCGAGGTCATAGCAGTTGGCGCGGACACTGGCCGGATCGGTGACCAGGTTGGCCATGTCGGCTTCGTGGGGCGAGGTGAAGGGATGGTGCGCCGGGACCCACTTGGCTGTGGCCAGGTCGTACTCGAACATTGGGAAATCGACGATCCAGATGGGATGGAAGGCTTGGGAGCCGTCGATGGGATTTGAGGCGTTGCGGGCGTGGGCGTCCTCGACGACCTGCTCGGTGACGCGGAATGCCTGGTGCCGGTCGGCGTATTTTTTCGCTAGCTCGGTGCGGAAGTTGCCGGCGGCGGAGTAGACGTTGATTTCGCGCTCGGAGAGGCGGCCTTCAAACTTGGTGTCGCTGGCCTTTACAGGGTGGGCGGGGTCGCCGGCGACGATGATCACGAAGTCGGCTTCGGCCGGGCCGGCTAGCTGGCGGACTTTAGCGGCGCCCTCGGGGAACCCCTTGGCGAGGCGCTTGAAATCGTCGATGAACTTGGCGCCTTTTTTGAGGTCGAAGAGGGGGTGGTTGTCTTCGCGCTCCTTGCGGCTGAGTTCGCCGACCAAGGGGATGCGGAGGGCGACGACGGGGAGAGCGGGGTCGATCTGGAGGGTGGCCAGAGCCTCGTCGGTGAAGGCGGAGCGGACGTCGGTGAGGCCGGGAAGGCGCAGGTCCGGCTTGTCGGAGCCGAAGCGGCGCATGGACTCGTCGTAGGAGATGCGGGGAAAGGGCGTGTGGAGGGTGACGCCGGCGGCGGCGAAGGCCGAGGTGAGAAACTGCTCGACGACGGCGAAGACGGATTCCTGGCGCGGAAAGCTCATCTCCAGGTCGACCTGAGTGAATTCAAGCTGGCGGTCGGCGCGCAGGTCCTCGTCGCGG
Source organism: Acidobacteriaceae bacterium (assembly GCA_003139795.1). Taxonomy (GTDB): domain Bacteria; phylum Acidobacteriota; class Terriglobia; order Terriglobales; family Acidobacteriaceae; genus Telmatobacter. Next base: position 36,868 of record PLGM01000220.1, read on the forward strand.
AAGCAGCGGGCGATCTGGAAGTAGCGGTCGAAGCCGGAGATCATGAGTATCTGCTTGAAGATCTGCGGGGATTGGGGGAGAGCGTAGAACTCGCCGGGATGGACGCGGCTGGGGACGAGGAAGTCGCGCGCCCCCTCGGGGGTGGACTTGGTGAGGATGGGAGTTTCGATTTCGAGGAAGCCCTGCTGGCTGAGGGACTCGCGAATCGCGAGGGTGATCTCGTGACGGAGGCGGAAGTTGCGCTGCATCTCCGGGCGGCGGAGGTCGACGTAGCGGTACTTGAGGCGGACTTCTTCGTTCTGGATGGCTTCCTCAGAGGGTGAAAAGGGCGCCAGGCGGGTGTCGTTGAGGACCAGGAGCTGGGTGGCCTCGATCTCGATTTCGCCGGTGGGCATTTTGGGGTTGATGGAGTCGGGATCGCGGAGTGTCACCTTGCCGACGGCGGCGATGACGTACTCGGGGCGCACCTGTTCGCCTTTGGCGTGGCCGTCGGGGGTGAGCTCCTTGTCCAAAACAATTTGAGCGATGCCGGAGCGGTCTCTGAGGTCGAGGAAGATGAGGTTGCCGTGGTCGCGGCGGCGGTTGACCCAGCCCATGAGAACGACCTGCTGGCCGGCGTTGGCGGCGCGGAGATCGCCGCAGAGATGGGTTCGTTCGAGGCTTCCGAGAAAATCGAGCAAAACTTGTGTCCTTTATCCTTTTGCGGGTCCGGCTAGGAAGGCTGCCAACTCCGCGCGAGGAACCTTTGTTTGTATGCCGGTCGAGAAGGTCTTCACAGTCAGGATACCGGATTGGAGTTCGTCTTCGCCGAGGATGACGATGCGGCGGGCGATCTTGTCGGCGGCTTCGAAGGACCTTTTGAGACGGAAGGAACCTTCTCCCAATTCGACACGGAGGCCGGCGTGGCGGAGTTCGCGGGCGAGGGCGAGGGCAGCGGGGTTGAGGGATTCGCCGAGTGGAGCTACAAAGGCGTCCGCCACCGTCTGCGGTTGGGCGGTTTCGAGGGCCTGGAGGGTAAGCACCAGGCGGTCTTCGCCCATGGCGAAGCCGATGCCGGGGGCTTTGGGGCCGCCCATGGCTTCGCTGAGGCCGTCGTAGCGGCCGCCGCCGAGGAGGGCGTTCTGGGCGCCGAGTCCGCCGTGGGTGAACTCGAAGGTGGTTCGGGTGTAGTAGTCGAGGCCGCGGACGAGGCGGTGGTTAAGGGTGTAGGGGACGCCCGCGGCGTCGAGGGCGGCGGTGACGGCGGCAAAGTGGGCCTGGGAGGCTTCGTCGAGCGAGTCGGCGATGACGGGTAGGGTAGCGATGATGGGCTGGTCGGCGGGGACCTTGCAGTCGAGGACGCGGAGGGGATTGGTGACGGCGCGGCGCTGGCAGTCTGCGCACATCTGGCCGACGACGGCGACGAGGGCGGCGCGAAGAGCGTCGTTGTAGCGGGCGCGGTCGGCGGCTGAGCCGACGGAGTTCAGCTCCAGGGTCCAGCCGGTAATGCCCAGTTCGTCGAGGAGCGTGGCCAGCATTTCCAGGATTTCAGCGTCGCGGAGGGGACTCTCGCTCCCCGTCGAGGGTGGGCCGATGACTTCGGCGCCGATCTGCGCGAACTGGCGGTAGCGGCCTTTTTGCGGGCGCTCGCGGCGGAACTGGGGGCCGATGTAATAGAGCTTCTGCAACTGTCCGCTCTCGCCCAGTCCGTGCTCGATGTAGGCGCGGACGACGCCGGCGGTGTTTTCGGGGCGGAGGGTGAGGGACTGGGTTTTTTCCGACTGGGCGCGGGCGCGGTCTTCCCAGGTGTACATCTCCTTCGAGACGATGTCGGTATCTTCGCCCACGCTGCGGGCGAACAGGGCGGTGTCTTCGAAAACGGGGGTACGGATTTCTCCGAAGTTGTAGCGGGCAAAAACGTCCCGCGCAATCGCCTCAATCCGGTTCCATAGCGCAGTCTCCGGCGGCAACAGATCGCGGGTCCCGCGTACGGCTTTAAGGGTCTGGCTCATGGTGATAACCTTTGGTCAACATCTTAGGGTACAAGCTGGAAGCCATGATTCTACATGCCGTCTCGATAGCCGCGTTTTTCGTGGATCAACTAGCGCAAGCGCCGGTTGTGGTTCAGTGCGTCGTTCCCCCCAACGCGGACCCTGGGTGGAAACAGTGGATACCCACAGCCGTTAGCCTTTTATCCGTTGGTATTGGCTTGTGGATTGCTGATCGTACAATTCGCAATGCGAGGGAGCTGACAGAGTGGTCTTTTCGTGCAACAAGCGAAAAGGATCATAAGCGTTGGCTTCTCGACCTGAAGAGAGCCGAATGGAGTGTATTATTGCGCGGCGTCGCGAATGTTTTTCATATCACGAATTTCACTACATTGAATGGATGGAATGGAAAGATAGCAAACAGAATCGCCACTGAACTAGAACAAGCTCTCGAAGAAATATCGATAGCACGCGCAAATTGTATTTTTCTTGATAGTTTTCGCCAGAACAAAGAAGGTGACAAGAAGATTGATGAATTTCTCAAGAATACAAAATTACTGGCACAAAAACTCAAAGGAGTTATTGGTCTATTTGAGGACATAAGCGATAGAGTCGCCAAAGCGGGCATTGCGACCGACATAGACAGCAAGAGCCTCGATAGAAACATAGAAGTCGCTTCAGGCCTGATTTCCAATCTTGCCGAGCAATCACGAACCTTATTGGATTGGCTTCAGGTTGAAGCCGCACGCGATCTTGGTATTACAGCAAAAGGTGAAGAACACCAAGCAGCAAGGAGAGGGACAAAGCTATTCAACTTCACAAGGAAGAAAACGGGGGTATAGCGAAGGCGCGGCTTTGAGCGTCGTTACGCTCTGCGCTTGATCGATTCCAGCAAAGTCGAATCAATCCGCGTTTGCCAGCCGGGGCCGGTGGATTTGAAGTGGTCGATTACTTCGGGAGATAAACGCAGGGAGACCAGCTTCTTTGTAGGAGCCTTTTGCGGTCCGCGCTTGCCTCGGCGGACGACCTTCCCTTTGCGGATGAGGTCGGCCTGAGCGAGCCAGGCGCGGGCGGCTTCGGCGTCGTTGGGGTCGTAGGGACCGTCTTCGGGATCAAACGGGATGGGCGCGCCCTCTTTGAAGGCCAGAACGCGGTCCCAGTCGGTCTCACTCTCTGTCTTGTTCATACTGTTCGCGCTCCTCTCTGGATGCGGGCCGGAATGAGATTACCCGGACATCGTCTCCGCGCTCGGCGTAAATCAGGGCCAGCAGCCGTCCTTTGACGGTGGCAAAGGCCAGGTCCAACAAGCGGCGCTCGCCCTGGCGGCTTGAGTCATAGGTGCACTTGTCCGGATTGTCGTAGACAAGGTGGGCGTCTTTGAAGTCGAGTCCGTGCTTCACCAAGTTGGACTTTCGCTTTGCCTCATCCCAGACGAACACGATTTAATCGTAGATACAATTTAATAAGAATGCAAGCGAATTCTCGACAGCGGTAGTAAGCGCGAACCCGGGTGCGCTGGTTAATCGTCATCCGAGACTCTGTGGTGCTTGCGGTAGACGTAACGGCCGACGAGCCAGCCTACGGCGCTGCCAACGAGGACATCGGAGGGGAAGTGCTGCTGGCCGAGGACGCGGGTGAGGCTGACGCCGGTGGCGAGGGTGTAGGCGCCGAGCTGAACCAGTCGTGAAGGGTATTCGGAGGCGATAACGGAGGCGGAAGACCAGGCGAGAACGCTGTGGTTGGAAGGGAACGAGGAATTAAAGCCGACGCTGGTCTGGAAGAACTTGCCCTTGGCGCCGTCCAGGGAGGGCCGCTCGCGGAGGAAGATGAGCTTCATGCCCTCCTCGACGACCAGGCCATCGACCATAGCTTCGCCACCCAGGATGCCGGTCTCTCTGGATTGCTCGTTCTTGTGGAGCTGGCCTACTCCGAAGAGGGCGACGGGGACGGCAATGAAGCCGCCCAGCAAGACGTTGGAGGCGGTAATGTTGTGGTTGTTGAAGCTGGCGTTCTGGGAGACGACAGAAGACATGGTCTGGTGATCGGCGGTGATGGCCACGGTGGTGGCTAGGCCGAGCGGGACCATCCATGTGAGGTCGGGGGTGCGGATGCGGGCGGGGCTCGTCCAGACGACGGCCTGGTCCTTGAGGATGTGGATGGGGGTGTTGCGGAGGGTTACGGCATCGGCGCCCTTGGGCGGGGCGGGGTTGGTGGATTGGGGCAGGGGCGCGTCGGGGATGGAGTCGGAGTTGCCGCCGGAGGGAGGCTGCGGGTTGGCTCCGGGAGACGATTGGGCTCTGGATGTCGCGCAGAAGGCCAGCATCAGGGCGGAAGATAGCAGAGCAGGAGTGCGGAGCCGTTGCAGCAGCGATAGCCCACAGAGATGGAATGAGATGCGACCAGGCATGAAACGTCTCCCGACTGGCGAGTTAGCGTGCGCTGCGCGCACATGAACAGGTTACCAAGTTAGCGGCGGTTCCAGGGTCGCGGGCGGTTTTTGCCAAAAGGAGGCAATGCAAGCAATTGCGTGGCTGGGAGCGGGCGATGGAGTTGCCCGCTCAGGCAGGCGGCTCGTGGAGGTAGATCTCGACGTAGTCGAGGTAGTTCTGCGCGTATTGGAGGATGAGGGCGCGGTCGGAGTCGCCGAGTTCGCGGCGGAGCTTGGCGGGGACGCCTGCCCAGAGGGTGCGGGGCGGGACAACGGTGTGTTCGGGGACGACGGCGCCAGCGGCGATGACGGAGCCAGAGCCGATGCGGGAGTCGTTGAGGATGGCGGCGCCGATGCCGATGAGGACCTCGTCCTCGACGACGCAGCCGTGGACGGTGGCGTTGTGGCCGATGGTGACCCAGTCGCCGACGATCACGGGATAGAGGTTGCGCTGGCCGTGGAGGACGGCGCAGTCCTGGACGTTGGAGTTGGCGCCGACGCGGATGGAGTGGACGTCGCCGCGGAGAACGGCGTTCATCCACACCGAGGAGCGCTCCCCGAGGGTCACGTCGCCGATGAGCTGGGCGGAGAGATCGACGTAGCAACTGGCGGGAACATGGGGCAGATGACCCTGGTAGCTGCGGATCATGGGTTTCAAGGCCTCTGTGGGGAAGTTTATGCCATTTTTGGCGGAGTTGGTGGAAGTGGAAGGCGGAGTTGGTGGCCGCATTAGAGTGAAGTCAGGAGGCATTTGTCTTGAACCGAAGGAAGCCCCGCCGCAAACCAGTGACTTGGCGCTCCCGCCTCGCCCTGCTCGCCCTCGCAGTCGTCCTCGCCCTTCTGGCCTGGGGTTCCCTCGCGCGTCAGTTGGCCCCCACCTCAAACACCTCGCTCACTCGCTTTGACGCCATTATCGTTCTGGGCGCTGCAACTGACAGCGACGGCAATCCTTCCCCGCAGCAGTTGGCCCGCGTGACCGAGGCCGTTCACGAATACGAGCGTGGCGTGGCCCCGCGGCTCATCCTCACCGGCGGAGCAGCTCAGAACCGGTTTGTCGAGGCGCGTGTGATGGCCCGGACCGCCGAGGCCCAGGGCATTCCAGAGTCTGCCATCTTTGTCGAGCCGGAGGCTTTGAATACCATCCAGAACGCCTGCTATGCGGTGCGGATCATGAAAAACCACGACTGGCGCTCGGCGGAGGTTGTTTCCAGCGCCAGCCACCTGCCCCGCGCAGGGCTCATCTTCAGCCGCCTGCCGCTCCAGTGGCGCACCCACGCTGCTCCACAGCTTTCGCCTCAGTCCGCGGCTAACCTTAGCGCCGCCACGTCCGTCGAAGTCTTGAAAACTGTGCGCTACCTGATTTGGACGCGCTGGGTTGATCCCTGCCAACCATAGCGGAAGCAAAAGCCCCAGCCTGCGTTGTCCCCTGTCGGCGTGGTCCTGTAAGCTGGATGGTGATGCGTTTCCCAGTAAGATTTTCCGCCCTTTTCGCAGCCCTTGCCGCTCTGGCTCTCTGTGCCGGAACCCGCGCACAGGCCCAGAGCACCGCTGCCCAGACCTCCGGCAATGGCACCTACATTGCTGTCGACCCGCTGGCCAATGTGCGCTACGACAACCGCTCTGACGTCTCCCTGGGCATGGCCTACGACCACATGAAGGCCGGTCCCACCCTCCTGCAAGGCTCCAATCTTGGCGGACTCGACCTTTCCGGCTCCTTGTGGTTCGCCAGGCATTGGGCCGTCGAAGGCACGGGCCGCGGTTATGTGGGAACCAGCGGCGCCGGCGTCAACGACCAGAACATCGACGGTCCCTTTGTCGCCCAGTACCTCTTCGCCGCCGGTCCTGAATGGCTGGGGCCGCACAACAAACACGGCGCGCTGATCGCCCACGTCATGGTGGGCGGAGCGTATGGAAACTTCCAGCAGGACCTGCGCGGGAATTCTCCCTCGGTGGTGGATTTTTATAACAACCAACTGGCTCCGGCGGCGATCATCGGCGGCCATTTCGACCTCAACCGTTCGGCGCGCTGGGTGTTCCGCGTCACGCCCGACGCCGTTATGACCCACTACAGCACCAACTACGTCCCCAAGATCAGCCAGTTCGACGTCAACTTCGCCATTTCGGTCGGTGTCGAGTACAAGTTCAAAAAGAAGCGGTAAACCGGCTCTCCAGTTGCAGGAGAGCAGATTCATTGCAGCTTGCGGGCCTTTGTTTCCATCCCGGCAACCCACGCTTGCCGGGGCAACCATGCTGCCGTTTGGCCTGACCGTCTTCCATGCAACATCGTCGATGAAAGGCGATTGAAACAGATGGGCTGCCAAGTTCGTCTGCGTGTGGTATTCTCCACCGTTCGGAGGCCTGTGGAAAAGTGGCGCCGGAAAATATGCTTTACCGAATAGCGGCAATCCCCCTGGGCCAGCTACACTCCGGGCAGGAATAGCGACGAAGGCAGGGTCAAACGGATATGAAAGACACACTTGGAGTATTGCTTGCGGGCGGACAAGGAGAACGGCTCTTCCCGCTTACCCGCGATCGCGCCAAACCGGCCGTGCCCTTTGGCGGACACTACCGCATCATCGACATCACCCTTTCCAACTGCATCAACTCCGGCCTGCGCAAGGTTTACATTCTCACCCAATACAAGGCCCTCTCGCTCAACCGCCACATCCGTGAAGGCTGGACGGGGATTGTAGCCCAGGAACTGGGCGAGTTCTTTGAACTCCTGCCCCCCATGCAGCGCACCGGCTCCAACTGGTACATGGGGAACGCCGATGCCGTTTACCAGAACATCTATTCCATCGGCAGCGAACAGCCAAAGTACATGATCATCCTCTCCGGCGACCACATCTACAAGATGGACTACAGCCGTATGCTCGCCTACCACCAGGAGAAGGATGCCGAGGTCACGCTGGCCACGCTGCCCAGTCCGCCGGAAGAGACGAAGCAACTCGGCGTCGTCGAGGTCGGAACCACGGGCGAGATCCTGGGCTTCCAGGAAAAACCCGCCTCCACCACCTTCCGCTCGCCCTTCAACCCCAACTGCGTGGACGCCTCGATGGGCGTTTACATCTTCAACACCGAAGTTCTGCTGAAGGCTCTCATCGCCGATGCCGAGGACCCCAACTCCAAGCACGACTTTGGCCACGACATTCTACCCAACATGCTGGGCAAGAAGAA
>PLGM01000327.1 GCA_003139795.1 Acidobacteriaceae bacterium
CCTAACGGTCCCGTCAACCTGAATCCATCCTTCGGCATGATCACCTCGACCGCGGCCAATCCACGCATCATCCAGTTCGCTGCGAAGTATCTGTTCTGACGAACCGCAGCGCGGTTCCCGCTAACTGCCTGCAAGAAAGCCTGTCGATGACGATTGAAGAGATAGAGTCCGCGTGCGATGCATCTGAATCGCTCGACTTCTCCCGGCACGTGCTGGAGGGCGCTGAACTTTCGCATGCGGAGATGTTCTATCCTCTCGGATTTCCGACCGAGCTGAGAACGAATTCAGCCGAGATTCTGTCCCAAGCTCGCAACCTGTGGCCCATGCATGAGAAGCGGTTCGATACGGAACCTATCCGTGTGGACGTACATGTGGTGGAGAGCGACTCGACAGAGTGTCCTCCAACACCGGTGTGCCGGATCATGTATCCGCTACTGATTAGCGTAGCGGATACAGATAACTACAGAATCGTCCATCTTGACCGGAACAGAACACAGATTACGATCTCGCGGGCCACCGAGAAGCACAGCAGCTATCTGGGATATTTCTTCCTTGGGTTCGCGCCGCATGACCACATCGAATCCCGATACGCGACACCTGTACATGCGGGATGTGTTGCGCTCAACGGCCGTGGGGTGTTGCTGTGTGGCGACTCAGGCGCAGGCAAGTCGTCTCTGTCGTACGCGTGCGCCCGCGCTGGATGGACCTATGTAAGCGACGACGCGAGCGATTTGCTCAACAGCGGCAGGGGTCGTCTGATAATCGGCAACTGCCATCAGGTGCGTTTTCGCCCTTCGGCGGCCAAACTGTTTCCCGAGTTGGAAGGGCTGGAGATTACACCGCGCGCAACGGGCAAACCATCCGTCGAGCTTCCGACCGCGGCGTTGCCTGGGATGGTCTGCGCTCCTACAGCGCAAGTGGACTTCCTGGTGTTCCTCAACCGGCGCTCACCCGGCTCTCCGGAATTGGCGCCCTATCGCAAAGACGTAGCGCGGTGTTTTATGCGGCAAGTCTTATTCGGTTCGGCGGAGTCGCTGGCAGTGCAGTACGCGGCATTGGAGCGGTTGCTGACAGCGGAGGTCTTTGAACTGCGATATAGCGACCTGGATTGGGCGGTGCGCCGCCTGGAAACGCTGGCACGGGAGGGACACTAGTGGAGCCATTGCTTAAGCCCGGGCCTGCCGAGGCCAGTGGCGCGAGCGGAATCTCCATTTGGAGAAGCCCCGCATCATGGTTGCTGGAGAAGAGGCTGTGCCGGGGGTTCTGGATATTCTTCAGCGTAGAGTTTTTCTTCGACTTTGGCTTTTCACTTTATTTCTTCCTATTCAACTTGTATCTTGTGGATTTTCATTTCAACGAGCAAGCCATCGGCATGATAGGAGGCGCACTGACCTTGGGGTCGGTGGCAGGCACGCTTCCGGCAGGATGGCTTGCGCGCAAGGTCGGACTGCGCCCGCTGCAGGTGTCGTGCATGCTCGCTGCGCCGTTGCTTGGAGTGGCGCGTGTGCTGGTGATGTGGGAGCCGGCGCAGATTGGCCTGGCGTTTCTGGCGGGACTGGCAATGTGCATCTGGGGAGTCTGTTACCTGCCGACACTGGCCAGGCTCACGACGGAGGAGAACCGCGCATCGGCCTTCAGCATTAGTTTCTCGTTGAGCATTGTTGCCGCCGCGCTTGGCGGGCTGGTATGCGGCTATCTGCCGGGGTGGCTCAAGTCGACTGGTTATGCGCTGCAGGCTGCCGACATCAAGCGACTGATTCTTCTCGGTGCATGCGGCGTTGCGGGAATTGGGGTCTTCCCCTTGTTGCGCCTGCCGCTACCCTTGCAGCAGAGCGAATCTCAGACCACCGGCAAGACCGAGGGACGGCCCTGGAAGATGAATCCCTTCCTGCTGCGGTTCTTGCCGTCAATGGCTCTTTGGACGGCAGCGCTGGCCTGCTTCATGCCGTTTGCCAATGTGTATCTGTCGAAGGATCTTCATATTCCGCTGTCGCAGATTGGGCTGATCTTTTCAGCAGCGCAGGTGATCCAGTTCTGTGTGGGTCTGCTGACGCCGGTGCTGTTTCGCCGGCTGGGCCTGCTGCGCGGCATTGTCGCCACACAGGTGGCCACGGCCGTAGCCATGGGCTGTTTGGCAGGCACTCACGACCGAAGGCTGGCAGTAGCGCTCTACCTGAGCTTTTCCGCGGCGCAATGGATGAGCGCTCCGGGGCTGTACAACCTGCTGATGAGCAAGGTTCCGGACGAGGAGCGCAGCTCGGCGTCGGCCATGACCATGTTTTGCAATGCGCTGTTTCAGTCCTGCGCTACGGCGGGTGCGGGGATCCTCTTTGTGCAATTTGGATACCCTCGCGTGCTGGTGGGGATTGCGGCGCTGGCGCTGACGGCGGCGCTTCTCTTTGGGTTTCTGGTTGCGCCTGCGGATCGTCGCGCGCCGCGCCAGAGTTAGCCGGTCTCCGCGAGCGTGCAATGCTGAAGAGGGATTCTGCAAATGCGGGGTCAATCGCCTGGGCTTTGCAAAATAACCCGGCGCCTTGACGGCTTTGACTGGCAGCGAGGCGCAGTAGGATGTCTTTAAGCAGATGCTTGGACTCTCGGAATTTGAGCCCAGGCGTCAGGCTTGTCAGAGAATTGTCACCGGATTGTCATTTCCGATAGTCTTGTGCTTCAACAGGATAGAGATTGAGTGACAATTGAGGCATGTTGCAAAACGAGAAGACAGCGACGGACTTCGGGGCGATGGATGCGCGCAATCAACCTGCGGCGACGCAGATACTGGTCATCGAAGATGACCCTCATATCCAGAAGATTCTGCAAAGGACCTTCCGCGAGCAGGGCTATGGGGTGACTGTATCCGGCAATGGCCAGGACGGGCTGGATGCATTCCGCTCGGGCAGGCAGTCCGCGGTGATACTGGATCTGGTGCTGCCCGCCATCTCCGGGCGCGACCTTTGCAAGATCATGAAGGCCGAACAGCCGGGCGTTCCGATCATCGTGCTCAGCGCCATCAGTGAAGTGGCAGACAAGGTGTTGCTCCTGGAACTGGGCGCGGACGACTACATGACCAAGCCATTCAGTCCACGTGAGCTGATGGCCCGGGTTCAGGCGGCTCTGCGCAGACCTCGGGTGCATGCGGCTACGCCCGCGACATTCAGCTTTGGCGGGTGCGAGATCGATTTTGCCAAGATGAATGCGCGGCGCGCAGGCAAGCCGATTACCCTCACGGCGCATGAGTTCAAGCTGCTGAAGTATTTTGTCGAAAACGCTGAGCGGGTTCTGAGCCGGGAGGAACTGTTGAACGAAGTGTGGGGCTATAACTCCTACCCGACAACGCGTACGGTCGATAATCAGATACTGAAGCTCCGGCAAAAGCTGGAGCCGGACGCCGCTGACCCGCACCATCTGCAGACCGTCTATGGCGCCGGGTACCGATTTGTTCCATAACGGAAAGGATTCTGTGCCGATCCAGAAGTCCACGCAAGGAATCCGGACACGCGTGCTGTTGTTGACGTCTCTGGTGCTGATCATCGCGGGCACAACCGCGTCCAGCCTCTATATCATTCGTAGCCGGCTGCGTCAGCAAGTGCGATCGACCCTGGAGATGGATCTGGCGCATTCGGTGGAGACCTTCCAGGACCTGGAGGCAGGGCGCCTGGCTGCGTTGGAGCGCGAGAATGCTCTGATGGCAGCTCTGCCCAGTTTGAAGGCCCTGATGACCACCAACGATTCGCGGACCATTGCGGACGATGGCGTGGATTTCTGGAAGACAAGCGGCAACGACCTGTTCGCTCTGGCGGATTCAGACCACCGGGTACAGGCTGCATACGCGAAGGGTACTTTGAATCCGGACATCTTGCGGCGTGACCTTCAGGCGGTGATCACGGACCCAGCCAAGCACTACTTTTTGAGCGACGGCCGGCTCTTTGAGTACTCTGTTCAACCGCTCTATTTCGGCAGCAGGACGAATGGCACGCTGCTGGGGTATGTAATCGGTCACAGCTGTCCGGCTACAAG
>PLGM01000161.1 GCA_003139795.1 Acidobacteriaceae bacterium
CTAGGCGCCGACACCACCGTCACCCTCGACAACCACATCCTCGGCAAGCCCTCGGACCCCGCCGACGCCGCCCGCATGTTGCGTCTTCTCTCCGGCCGCACCCATCGCGTCATCACCGGCGTCGCTGTCGTCACCGCCCAAGCCACCGAAGTAGCCGCCGAAGTCACCGCCGTCAGCTTTCTCACCCTCTCCGACGAAGAAATCGCCGCCTACATCGCCACCGGCGAACCCCTCGACAAAGCCGGCGCCTACGCCATCCAGGGCCGCGCCGCCCGCTGGATTCCCCGCATCGAAGGCGACTACTTCAACGTCGTCGGCCTGCCCCTGGCCTTAGTCTCCACCCTCCTCGAACCCCGCTGACCTGCCGGGGGCCCCACCCTCGCCGCGTGTCGCCGCGGCGCTCGCAATGGCCAAGGCTTTGCCCCGGAGCCCAGCCGGCAGACAGAAGGGCTAGGCTGCTGGGAGGTAGAACTTGCGGTGAGTTCGCAAGAGCCACGGTACTGCGCTTCGATCGTCTTTGACCGCTGGTTGCGGGCGGGTGACGGGCAAACCGTCATTTGCCGGGCGAGGAAGGGGTAATGTCCTGTTTGCCGGCAATCCGCCCGAAACACCTTTGACGCCCTCCCGGAACGGCTTCCTGACTGGTCAAGGTATGCGGAGATTCGAAGTTACCGCAATCCCCGTTCTACAGGCGCTTCGGCTCAGCGATTGGGATGGCCGCTGTGGGATGACTTCCAGATCGTCAACGAACCTGGCGTTGGCCGGTCCGCTGGCCGATCAACCTGAACGCGCTCATTGGGCGCATGGTTTACACCAACTGAGGTCGAACCTGGCGTCGAGCGAGCGAGAAAGTGAGCCCGGCCTATGCCAGGCCCGCTTCTCGGGGGGGCACGATGCAGGTGGGCGGATCCAATGCGGATTTGAGACGGCCCCGCGGCGTAATGTGGTCTATCGTTGCTCCGGCGCTTATTATGGATTTATATGCTTCCGGCAAACCGTTTGCCGCGCCCGGGAGGATAGCATGTTGTGTGATACAGTCCCTATGCGGGGAATCGGCGGCGATGTCGGTGCTCGATTCAAGTTCGGATCCGCATGAGTTCAGCTCAGTTCAGAGCAGGCTGGTTTGGTGCGCGAACATCTCCAGCTATGCTCTGACTCCTCCCGAAGAAGACAATGACCCCTGTTCCGCTCGATGACGTGAGATCGGACCGTCGGCCTCGGGCCGCAGTTGTCGTCGCCCATCCGGACGACGAAACACTCTGGTGTGGCGGCTACATACTGACGCATCCGCAGTTTCGTTGGCGTGTCGTGACCTTGTGCAGAGCATCGGATCCCGATCGTGCGCCAAAGTTCCGCCAGGTCCTGCGGCAATTGGGGGCGGAGGGTGAGATGGCGGATCTGGATGATGAACCGGACCAGGTGGGGCTACCAATCGAGCAGGTGCGGGAAACCATCGTACAGCTATTGTCTGGGGAGAGCTACAACCTGATTTTGACCCACGGCCCGAAGGGCGAGTACACGCAGCACCGCCGACATGAGGAGTGCTGCCAGTCCGTCGTTGAGCTTTGGCGATCGGGCAGGATCGACACCAGGCGATTGTGGCTGTTTGCTTACGAAGATGGGGGCCGGGCCTACTTGCCTAGGGTTCGCGGCGATGCCGATCGGCGGGACGTATTGACAGACGACGTCTGGCTCGAAAAGCGCCGGCTGATTACAGATCTTTACGGGTATGGGCCCGACAGTTGGGAAGCACGGAGCGTTCCGCGGGAAGAAGGTTTCTGGTGCTTTGACTCGGCACAAGCAGCGGTAAAGCGAACGACATTTCGGGAGGAACAAACGTGAAAGTGCTTGTGTTGTTCTACTATCCACCACCTCCTGGCGGCCTGGCGATGCAGGGTGACCTTTTGTGCAGGGGCCTGCGCGAGATCGGCGTGGAGGTTTACCCGGTACATCTCGAATCGCCCCTGGAAAAGGAATGGTACTACCGCTGGTTTCAGCCGGACGTGGTAGTGGGCGTGGGGTACTGGGGTTATGTTCCGGACCTGGTCCTGCACCCGCAGAAGTCTGGAATGCTGGCGGTTCCATGGCTGGTGGCGGATGGTTTCATCGCGGAATATCGGGACGTCTTGAACGCTCTGCCGCTGATCCTGGTCACCTCCAACTGGGTGAAGGAGGTCTACGTCAGGGATGGCATCAGGGGAGACAACATCGAGGTGCTTCCCGTGGGTTGCGGCACGGACCGCTACGTGCCCCATAGCCGTGACGACTTGAAAGTCAAATCGATCCGCAAGGACTTGGGAGTATCCGAGGACCAGTTGATGATTCTGACCGTCGGCGGCGATGGGGCGTCCAAGGGTGCCCGGGAGGTGATGGAGGCGCTGGCGCTGATCGATGCCGAGGTACCCGACTGGAGATATGTCTGCAAGGTTTGGCCTCAACCCCGCACCGTTCGGCAAAACTTGCTCGATCTCGAATTGGCGGAGCGTCTGGGCATTGACAAGAAGGTCATTTACTCGACCAACATCGTGTCGCAGAATTTCATGCCCTACTTGTTGGCCGCCTGCGATATCTACGCCGCACCGTCGCGGCTGGAGGGTTTCGGAATGATCCAGGTGGAGGCCAACGCATGCGAAAAGCCGGTGATCGCGATCAACGCGATGGCATTTCTTGACACGATGGTCCAAGGTGAAACGGCATTCCTGGCGAAAGTGGCAGAGGAGAGGAAGATCGACGAGGCGGCATTCGGGGAAACCCACGGGATCGACGACAGCCATCGAATGAAATTTTCAAAGCCGCGGACAGCGGAGTACCGGGCCAGCGTGCCTGACATCGCCAAATACCTCCTGACACTGATGAATGACAGCGGTCTGCGGCAGCGGATGGGTGTAGCGGGCCGAAAGCATGTCGTCGAGTTGTTCGATTATCGCCAGGTAGCCAGGCGTTTCCTGCAGATCGTGTCCGACCGATTGGGAATTCATTAGAGCGTGGCGCGACGAGAAGCGCGTGCTCCTCGCCGCAGCCCTGCACGCCATTGAGGTGGCCATTTTTATGAACGAGAAGTCGCTTGCCTCCATTGATCGGGCCAAAGAGGCGGCCCTCCGCATTCTGCTCCATAACGCGCGCGGGCCGTTTCAAGGACTGCCCCGGACCGCCGGGTGGGGATACCCGGAACCGTATACCCGGGACCTGATGATTTCAGCCCTGGGCTTTTTGGCCACCGGCAACGAGGAGCTTGCGGACGCGCTGCGGCGCACACTGGTGGCGCTGGCAACCAATCAGACGCCGCGCGGCCACATCCCATCGCTCGCGCACGATCCCGATGACCGTGGCGCCAGCGATACGACGCCGCTATTCCTCTTTGGCCTGGCGCTGTACAGGAAATCGGCCAATCAGCCGGAGTTCCTCAACGAGGCAGCGCTGAAAGCCCTGAAGTGGATGCAATACCAGAGCCCTGACGACCGGGTGATGGTATCCCAGTTGCCTACCAGCGACTGGCGCGATGAGCAGTGGGTGATGGGATATGGGCTGTACGTGAACACGCTGGTTTATGCGTACCTCAAGCTTTATGGCGAGCACGAGTCCNNTATCTTCTGCTTTATGGCGAGCACGAGTCCGCCGCTCAGCTGCGCGACTTGATGAACCGTCTGGAGGTTTGCGGCAAGGAGAAGAATCCCCATGAGCACGAGGGTCTTGTAGTGCCGTCCAAGCCCTACTACGCGCTCTACTCCTACAAAGTCCTGAACAGCGACCGTTTCGATCTGCTGGGCAACAGCCTGGCTATTCTGACTGGGATTGCTTCGCCTGACCGGGCACAAGACCTGTTGGCATGGATTGAAGCCGAATGCGAGGCTATGCGGCATCGCGGAGAGTTGGCCGTGGATTTGCCGCCCTGTTTGTTTCCGTATATCCTGCCCCATCATGCCGATTGGCACCCGCGATACGAGGAATTCAACCGGCCCGGCGAATATCACAACGGGGGCGTCTGGCCATTTGTCTGCGGTTTCTATGTGGCGGCATGCGCAGCGGCGGGGCGGATGGACCTCGCGAGGCGGAAGCTGTTGGCGCTGACTGAGCTGGTCAAGCCGTGGCACGAAAACGAGGCGGAGTGGGGTTTCAACGAGTGGATTCACGCGCAGACCGGTCAGCCCAGCGGGCGTGATTGGCAGACCTGGTCGGCCGCTATGTACCTTTACGCTGCTGAGTGTGTGCGGGAGCAGGGCGCCCCGTTCTTCGGCGAGATGCGCACAGGCAAGCCAAGTGAAGCGGTTCCAGCATCGGCTCCGTGACCCGGATGTCCGTCTGTCACGCAACTCCCGGTTGGTCGGCTACTCTTCCCGTAGACAACCGGAGGCGCTATCATGTCGCTGGAGAACGACCATGTCCCTATCCGTTTTTCACTGCTAGGATTGCAACAAGGAGTTCACCAGGACTCTCCACATCGCGGACCTCGAAAAGGGCGGCGTGGCGTGTCCACACTGCGGCGGCAAGCGGGTGGCCCAGGTGGTAGCGGCGTTCTCCGCCGTTACCTCCAGGAAGAGTTAGGTTGCGCATCAGTCTCAATCACTTCGAGATTTCCGGATCAGGGAGTCTCCTTTGCACATTTTTCCTCTATCGCGGTCAAACAGCGCCTGTCTCGACCTTCGGTCGGCTGTGCTGGCCCGCCGAGCGGCGACTCCAGTGTTATGTCCGGATCGCCGGCGATCCGACCGGAACCCGCAAGGAGAGATCGGTAGAACTCCTGATTGAGTGAGAAGGCCCTGTTTACTTCACCTCCCCTTCCCGTTTGCTCTGAGTACCGGCACAATCCGCTGTTGCTTCGGGTAGACCTGGTGAGCAGCTCCCACGCCCCTTTCCGCAGGCGACAGACTCGTTGAGTGGCACTCCAGCAATGCTGCCCTCATTCCAGATTATTCAGATCGCCCGAGCTGCCCGCCGCCAGCGCCTGCGCCGGGGTCAACGTCGGAAGCCGTGGACCGCCGGTCGCCTGAGAGTAGCCGGGAATATACAGCTCCGGCCCCACAAACTCCGAAAACAACTGGGGCGGACTCTTCCCACGAAGAGTCCGCCCCATTGCGCGATGATTCCATCTTTCAGCCCGACGATTGATTGCCTAATCGCGGTGCTTTGGCAGCGCATTTTCGAGTGTGACCGCAAAGAACGAATGCCCAAACTCTGTCGGGTGGTGCGTATCCCAGAAGAAAGTGTGGTCGGGATCGCTGCACACGGACGTTGTCAGGCATGGATCCGTAATGTCCGTAAATCCAAAGTGCGTTGGATCCGTCTCCACCGCGTTTAGCAGGCTGAATACATCGATGCGGAGAATATGGATACCCTCCAGGGATTCCTCAAATCTCAGCAGTTCATCCTCCGCCTTGTTCGTTGCCACGCTCGCCGCCGCGGCAAAACTTGCATTCGTTGCCGCCGCCGGCAGCAAACCCACATTGAAGAGATTCGGAATCACGAAATGCCTTGCGCCAGCCTGCCGGAGCAACAATTCGCTCCCTGCAATGCCAACCGCGATTTTGAACCCCAGCGCCTCCGGAGAGCCGGTGGTGGTGCCCAGAATGTCGTTCCCGCCGCCCTCCAGAATGTAGAGAGCATTGGGGTCGGCCTTGCCGCCGTGCTGGCCCAGATAAAGCTCCACCTGCTCCGGCACGCTTGGAATCGTCCCACCGGGGATGCCCTGTGGTGCTGTTACCCAGGCCCCGCCGAAAGCATAGTCCGTCCCGCCCAGCAGCGACGCCTTCAGCGGCACACTCAGGAGGCCGGCCACATGATCCACCCAGATTGGGCCATTCGAGAACCGCCCGTTGTAATACGGTGCGGCCGGCTCCGCGCCGCCGGTTGCCGTGAAAAGGTTGCCGACGTCACAGTAACTGTCGCCAAACACATAAAGGTTGTCATATCTCGGTGTCGTGGTCTGTGCGGCTAACGATGCCAGGCCAGGGAAAGCGACCATCATCAGAATCCAAAGGCATTTGCGCATAGTTGTGCTCCATTCTCCTGTTGCGGGCGTCATCGGTTTCAGCTTCCGAGCTGCGCGGAAGCCGGCGGGGAAGAACCGTGTTGTCAAAGAAGATTCTCAGGATGTCCCAAGCGCGTACATGGGGCACCCCTTTTTGTTGAGTGTGTTTCGGTGCGCGAGATAGGCCACGGAGCCGGTCAGGCTCCGGGGCTTGCTTAGTTTACTACCAGAATCTAATCCCCTGCTCCGGACACGCCCCAACCAACGTAGCGGGCTCGGAGTCCGCATCTCTGGAACACTGTCTGGATAGCTGAAGCGCTGGGAGGCATTCAGGGTCAACATTGCCGGAGAAGCGCTGACGGCGCGTGAGAGGATATACTGTGTTGCGCACTGTTCAGAGGTTGAAGCGATGAGCGTCCTGCTCACCTTTTTGGTCGCGTCTTCGATGGCCGCGACTCTTGTCTCCGGTCAGCAGAAGCCTGTGCCAGCCGGAACAATTCTGGAGCAAGCCCATGCGTGGGTCGAGGCGCATCAGTTGCAGAAGGCAAACGAGCTGCTCTCCGAGTTGGTGCGCCAGGACCCGGGGAACGAAGCCGCGCTCGTGGAGCTTGGCCGGGTGCAGTTGGCTCAGGGGCTGAACGAAGATGCTCTCAAGTCCTTTGAAGCGGTCCTCGGCGGCAAGCCCGATTCGACGCCCGCGCGCGAGGGAGAGGCGAAGGCGGCAACGGCGGCTGCTCTTGCCGACCGCCAGGCCGGACTCAACGATAGTGCGCTGATTTGCCTGATCCGAGCCAGAAAATTTGTTCCGGACTCCCCGGAATTGTTGCTCGATTTCGGCGTTCAGGCCGAGAGTATGCACATTTACCAAGACGCAGATGCTGCTCTAACCAAAGCCCATGAGCTTGCGCCGAATGATCCCAGGATTCTCTATGCCTTGGCGCGCGTGCAGTTCGACGAACAGAAGATGCCGGAGGCCGAAGCCAATCTGCGAGCCTATTTGAAAGTCCGGCCGGACGACGCCACTGGGCACTACGGTCTTGGGCGCCTGCTCCACATGCTGATCAGAGACGATGAAGCGAAAGCCGAACTCGAGCGGTCGATTGCCTTTGAGCCGCGGCAGAGCGGATCCTATTACGAGTTGGGCGAGATCGCTCTGGAACAAAACGAGGACAGTGAGGCGAAGAGCAGTTACGAAAAGGTGCTGGCTTTTGCACCGCACCATGGCGGCGCTCTCACCGGAATGGGTATTCTTGCGTTTCGGGAAAAAGACTATCCGACCGCGGAAAAATATCTCCAGAGCGCCGTTTTCTATGCCTCCGACTATCCCAGAGCACATCATTATTACGCCCTTGTATTGGCCCGCCTGGGGCGTCAGGCTGAGTCAAAGAAGGAGTCGGATCTTGCCACGAGCCTCAACGAGCAGCAGACAAAGACGAGCCGCGGCAACTTTCTGACAGTGATTCAGTAGAGTGGCTGGCGAGGTTCTTTGGTTGAAGCTGGCTTTTCGGGAGCATTGGAAGACACCGCGTATCCAAACGGCGCGGCATCGAAGATCCGAATGTTGAATGCGCACACGAAACGTCCCGGCGAACGAGGCTGAACCAAGAAGAGGATCGAATGAAAGGCTCGGGCGAAGGAAAATTGCGGAAACCAGTGTGGTGCTTTGCTCTCCTGGCATTTCTCCTCGGATGTTCTCTCGGGTGCGGTCACAAGCAGCCGCCAACCATCATGGTCATTACGCCGACGGGTGGGCTGGAGTATTGGCAGCACTTCGACCATGAGGTTAAGGTGAATGCCGATGCGGCCGGCGTTCACACGATGCTGGCGGCTCCACAATCCATGACCGACTACACCCAGCAGGTGCAGATGGTGGAGAATGCCATCTCCATGCACGTAAACGGAATCATCGTATCGCCATCCCATCAACTGGTCTTGTCCTCGGTACTGCAAAAAGCGGCGCGGGCGCACATTCCGGTCTTGATTGTGGGGTCTCCCGTCGCACTTTCGTCAAAGGATTTTGTAGCCTTCATCGGCTGGGACAAAGCGGAGGCGGGAAGGTTGGCGGCAAGACGCTTGGTTGCTCTTCTGGGCGGCAAGGGCGAAGTGGGCATGGTTGGCGTAAGCCCCACCGTCGAGGAGAGTTCTCTGATCGAGAAGGCCTTCGCCGAGGAGATTGCCCGGGCGCCGCGCGTGAAACTGGTGAGTGTAAAGTACGGACTCTCGGATTGGGCGAGAGGACGCCAGGCGGTTTTGGATATAGTTGCGGAGCACCCGAACATGAAAGGCATCTTCACCTCCGACGAGTTCTCTACTCACGCAGCGGCCTTTGCGTTCGATCGCGGGCAGCGAAAGCGCCCCGTGCTCATCGGCGTATCAGATGAAGGGTACGAACTATCTGGACTGCGGGATGGAAGGACTGATGCGCTGGTCATCAGCGATCCACGCGAGCTTGGCGCACGGGCCATTCAGGCCATGCGCGCCGCGATTGCCGGGTCCGACGCTAGCCCCTATTCCACGCAACTCCCGGTCCATATCGTCGACAAGAACTCCATGGCGAATGACCCGATTGTGGATATGCTGCTCAAAGGGCCAAGCTAGACCGGAACCAGAGTCAATGTGCCAGTGCAAATGTTCTTGCAGGTGGCCTTCTCTTAAGCAAGAGCCCCTTGGAGGGCTCGCCCCCCGGGATACGTCTAATCTGGTTCATCTGCAGAGCTTTCGCGCCTCAATTGGGCTCGATCTTCACGTTTCGCCACGAAGCCTGGGAATAGAACGAGCGCAGTCCTGCCACCCCTTTCGTCAGGCAATGAGTGTCCTCGTGGTCGATGCGCGTCGCGGGACGGCCTCCATCCGGCGTCACCGTCACTGTCAGCCTGCATCCCTGAGCCGACAGTTCAAGGCGGTACCACGTCCCAACCGAAACCGGCGAGGCCAGCGTTGCTGTCTCCAGTTCATGCCAGTCAAAGGATGCGCGTCCGAGAACAACCGTCTGATCCTTGGGCCGCAGTCCAGCGTAATATCCCTGGTAGGAGTCCACTCCCTGCTCGGGGTCGGTGGTACGGATCACCAGACCGGCGTCTCCGAAGTGCGTCTCGGGCAACAGCAGGTCGAAGCGAACGTCCGCTGAGATGCGGTAATTGGCGCCATGAGAGTGCTGGGCGATCAACATATCGCCGCGGCCGTAATTCGGGTTTGAGAAGATCCCGGAGTGCTCGCTCCAGCGACCGCTGATCGGCTGCCAACCGTCCATGCTTTGGTAGCGATTGACCTTCGCCCTCTCGAAACTCAGACGGGCGGCCACGAAGAGACCGGCAGCCAGGGCCAGTCCCAAAGAGACGGCAATGATAGTCCTCAGCGCAATCCTGGACGGTCTCCAAATCTGTGGCGTATTACCCATCTGTAGCGTATTCCCCATCCGTAGCGTATTCCCCATCCGTAGCGTATTAAGTATAGTGGGGTTGCTGTGCTGAATCCAACGTTCGTTCAAGGGGTTGCGCGAGCCGGTCGCTTCCGCCGATTGGCCTCGGCGCTGGGCCCTCTCCGGTTCGCAATCCTCCTGTTCCTGCTGTCCGTCGCGCCCATGGCCGGGCAGCCGGGCCCGCCAAGACTTCAGTCCATCGAGTCGGCAATCCAGGCCGTCAGCTTCTCCACGCGTCCCGTGCCTATCGTTGTGCGGGGCATCGTCACCTTCAACCGCCGCCGGGTTGTCATCGAGGACCGGACTGGGGCAACCGAAGTGGTGCCTCTTAAGACCGAACAGATTGCTCTGGGAGATGAAGTCGAGGTCACGGGCGAGATGACGCTCGCTCCCCAGCCTCAGGTGCAAAAGGGCCAGATCCGCCGGCTGTGGGGAGGATCAATGCCGCTGCCGCTCTCAATCACGCCCGACCAGGCCGCGGGCGGGGAAAACGAGCTTTTTCTGGTGCAAACGGTCGCCAAACTGGTTGATTTCGCTCCCGCCGGTCTGACTGGTGTCCGGCTGAATCTTCTTGGTGGCCACCAGAACTTCTCAGCGGTGCTGCCCAACGACAGCCTAAGCGGAGAACTATCCACAAAGTCCATGCAGCCTGGAGCCACCTTGCAGCTCACCGGCATTCTCGTGGTCAACCACGGCCTCGACGCGGGCCATGGCGATGCGTTTACCCTGCAAATGCGCACTCTGGAAGATATTCAGCTTGTGGAAGCTCCTTCCTGGTGGACGCGACCACACCTGATGGTGCTAGGCGCCCTAGGGATCATTTTGATCCTCATCGGTATTAATGGCTATTACCGCATCAAGCACGCTCGTTATCGCGCCGTGGCGGAAGAGCGCGCCAGCATAGCGCGGGATATTCACGATACCGTGGCTCAGGGGTATGCCGGAATCACTCTGCAGCTTGAGGCCGCGCAGCAGACCATTGAGCGCGATCCCGAACGGGCCAGGGCGCTGTTGAACGAAGCTCTGCAACTGGTGCGTCACAGCCGCGACGAATCCCATCTGTCGATCGATATCCTGCGCTCGCTCTCCCGCAACGATCGCCTGGATATTTTGGTCGCTCATTGCATCCAGCAACTGCGGCCAACATCCGGCGCCGCCATCGAACAGCAGGTTACCGGCGAGCCCGCCGCCCTCTCGTATAAACTGGTCAACAACCTGTTCCGGATCGCGCAGGAAGCGCTTGCCAACGCGGTGCACCACGCCAACGCCAGCCAGATCATCGTCCGCATCGGCTATGAAAAGGGCGAAGTGCTCCTGGAAGTGGAGGATAATGGGAAGGGCTTCGATCCCGGCGCGATTCCGGGGTTGAATGATGGCCATTTCGGCCTCACCGGCATGCGCGAGCGCTGCGCCGCAATCAATTCAAAATTCGAGCTGAAGTCCGCACCCAGCGGTACTTTGATCCGCGTGAGGGTTCCCCTATGACGACGCAAAGAACTGTATTCAGGCACGGGACCCAGCTCGTCGACGACACATCCGGCTCAAAGCCCGTCCGCATCCTGGTCGCCGACGATCACCTCGTCTATCGCATTGGCATTCGCAGCCTGATCGGCTCCGAGCCGGGTTTTGAGGTTGTTGGCGAGGCCTCCGATGGCATGGAGGCAATCGAACTCTACCGCTCGCTAAGGCCTGACGTGCTCCTGCTCGATCTGCGCATGCCGCAAAAGAGTGGAATCGAGGTAGTCAACGCAATCCGCAAGGAGTTCAGCGACGCCCGACTCCTCATCGTGACCAGCTACCAGACCGAGGAGGAGATATTTCAGGTTCTGAAGGCCGGCGCTCTCGGTTACATCCTCAAGGATATGGGCCGGGAAACGCTGATTGAGGCAATTCGCTCGGTTCATGGCGGCAAGCGCTGGGTGTCGCCTGCCATCCTGAAACAGTTCACCAGCCGTGTCCTCCGTCAACAGCTCACCACGCGCGAGATGGAAGTGTTGAGACTCCTGGCCCGCGGGCTGACTAATCGTGAGATTTCGAACGTGTTCAACATCTCTGAGAGCACGATCAAGAATCACGTCAACAGCCTTTTGACCAAGCTGGAGGTCGCGGACCGCACGGAGGCGGTCGGCTTTTGTCTGGCGCGCGGCATTTTGCGGCCTGAGGATATGTGAAACCGGCGTTCTGCGAATAGATCTGGTAATTACACCAAGGGACCGTTGCCGGAACGCACTCGAGGACTGTCAGGATCGAGGTATCGCGTTTGCCGTCCGGACCTGAGAGAACGGTTTCTGGCCGCAGCTATCCGACGAATTTTCAATGAGTTCTAATGAATTCTCTGCGGACGACGGCGAATTCCAGCGCAACCATGCATTTATTGGCCAACACACCATCCCCTTATGGCGTCTACACTAGCCATTGGTCCTTGTCAATAGGTATCTCTACTCAAGCCAATCTCGTCACCGATCCGTATAATGCGCTACACATGTTTGTGTAAAGGTTTTCTCGGACTGGGGAAAGCCTTATACCTGCGTGAGTTCACTTCAGGAGGCAGTGTAATGACAAAAATCACAGGTTGCTTCCGTTTCGGGAGATGGGGTGCGCTGGTGATGCTGATGCTGCTCATTGGGGCAGCCCTTCATGCGCAGTCAGTGCACGGGACGCTCGCTGGGGTTGTCACCGATCCCACGGATGCTGTCATCGAGAATGCCAAGGTTAGCGCCATCAACATGGAGACCGCCGCAACTTACACGGGAACCACAACTCCGGTGGGCGTTTTCCGCTTCGCGGACGTAGCCCTGGGGCACTACACCGTTACGGTGAGCGCCCAGGGATTCAAGAGTGCAGTGACCAACGGCGTTCTGGTTGAAATCGGAACCGTTGCTTCTCTGAACATCACGCTACATCCTGGCGCGGCCACTGAGCTGGTCACCGTGACCAGCGAGGGTCCGACCATTGAATCCGAATCGTCGGACGTCGGCGGTGTCATCGACACAAAACAGATCGTCGATCTTCCCCTCGCCTTGGGCGGCGTTGGCGCCCTGCGCGCCAATGAGGCATTCATCTTCCTGCAGCCGGCAACAACGGGGCCCGGAACGGCCAACAGCAACAACGGCATCTTCCTGTCCAAGATAGCCGGCGGACAGAACTACGGCAACGAGGTGCTGATCGACGGCGTCAGCCAGCAGCGCAGCGAGAACGGCTCCTCGTTTGACGAGGAAGGACCCTCCGTTGAAGCTCTCCAGGAGTTCAAGGTGACCACGTCGCTGCCGGAGGCCGAATTCGGCCGCACCACCGGCGGCATCGAGGATTTCGTCACCAAGGGCGGAACCAACGATTTCCATGGCACCGGCTATGAGCTATATCGCGATACGTCGCTGGACGCCAATAGCTACTTCAACAAGGGCTGGCGCGCATACTACTGCACGGGCGCTAACAACACAGGAGCATGCCGGGCGGGATGGAATACTCCGGTGGATCACAAGAACGACTTTGGCGGGAGCTTAGGCGGCCCGGTTCGCATTCCAAAGCTCTACAACGGCCATGACAAGAGCTTCTTCTTCTTCTCCTGGGAGCAGCTCAAATTCTCTACGGGCGGAACGACTACGGTGACCGTGCCAACAACCGCGGAGCGCGGGGGTGATTTCTCTGACCGGCTGACCACGACTCAATCCGGAACCAATCCTTGCGATGGCACGCCGGTCTATAACGGGGAGATTTTCGATCCGGCTACGACCAAGACCGTCAACTTGCCCGGTGGGGGTACAGCGGAATGCCGCACGGCGTTTGCGAACAACGCGATCCTGTCCGGCCGTTTCAGCTCCGTTTTCCAGGCACTTCTGCCTTACTGGCCGCTGCCGACCAACAGCAATGTGTTTGGAAACTACTCGCAAAGCTCGGTTGCTCCGATCACTGACACGACTTACAGCATCCGCATCGATCACAACTTCAGTGAGAAGCTTAAGATCTTCGGTTCCTACAACACGCGGGAAAACGCCCTGTTTACTGGCGGATTGCCAACGCTTCCCAACCCGGCAAACCCGAATGGGTGGGACCAGAATTTCACCACTCACTTCTTCCGCGTGGGCATGGACTACTCGATTACGCCGAGCATGTTGAACTACTTTGTCATTGGCAGCAATCGCAGCAACAGCCAGAACTACTCCAGTGCTATCGTTGCCGGTGGCAATTGGTTTTCAAAGCTAGGCATCGGAAATGCGGTTTCGAACAATTTTCCGTCAATTGGTACGGGAGACGCCGTAACCGGGCTGGGTAACGCCGCCCAGAACGACGATAACGTCGATAATGGCCTCCGGTTGAACGATGCTGTCGTCTGGGTTCATGGCCGTCACAGTGTCAAGTTTGGCGGTGACCTGCGCTTCCAGCAGTATTCGCCAATCGACGGTAACAGCCCCTATATCGACTTCGGCGGTGGCCAAACTTCGGCAGCACCTGGAGAGGGAGGCGGTGTTGGCTTTACCAGTTTGGAGCTGGGCGAGGCGACCAATGGCGGCCAGACCATCAAACTTCACGGACAACGCTGGACGTCCTGGTATTACGCCTTCTTTGTCCAGGACGATTTCAAGATTACCAAGAGTCTGACGTTGAATCTGGGAATGCGCTATGACGTGGACATGCCGCGCAAGGAAGCGGACAACGACACATCCAGCTTCAGCCCGACGGCCATCGATCCGGAATACAACATTCCCGGCGCCCTCGTTTTCGCGTCTACTTGCCATGGCTGTAATCCAAGATGGGCTAACACGTGGCGTAAGGATTTCGCACCGCGTGTTGGATTTGCCTGGTCGCCCGAGTTCCAGCATCAGAAGACTGTCGTTCGCGGCGGCATGGGAATCATCTATGGTCCGCTGGTCTATGACGACTTCGGCGGAAGCATGGTCACCGGTTACACAGCGAGTCCCAACGCCCCCAGCCCCAACGGCTTCGATCCGTCTTTCGATATCGATGCCGGCATGCCCGCATTCACGCCGCCGCCCGATCTTGACCCTGGGTATTACAATGGCAGCTATCTGCCGGGCTCTTACATCGCACCGACCGCGGCCCGTCCAGCTACGGTATACAACTGGAACCTGGAAGTCCAGCATCAACTGGCAAACGATCTGCTCCTGACGATTGGCTACATCGGCAACCACGCGACGGATCTGGAATCGAACCTCCTCAACCCGAATAACATGCCCATGAGCGACTTCTCGCTGGGCGACGCGCTCTATCAACCGTTCATCGGGAACAGCGCGGGCATCGCATTGCCATTCCCGGGGTTCCTGAAGAATTGGGGTGGCAATCCCGCGCTCCAGTCGGCGCTGCGGCCGTTCCCGCAGTACGACTTCATCGACCAGGGTTGCTGCCTGGAAAACGTCGGCATGTCCAGCTTCGATGCGCTGGTGGTCAGCGTGACGCGCCACTTCCGCCAGGGCCTGAACCTCCAGACCTCCTACACCTGGGGAAAAACCTTCACGGATGCCGATAGCGCGCTGCCCAACTCCGGCGTCGGTGTTTCCCAGGACACGGATACTGACGACCTGCATAAGGAAAAGGCTATCTCCGCGCAGGATCTGCGTCACCAACTGGTGGTCAGCGGCTTGTATGAACTCCCGTTCGGAAAGGGCAAACGGTTCCTCAACCATGGTGTCGCTTCGCAGATTCTCGGCGGCTGGGAACTGGGCACCGTTCAGCGCATGCAGTCCGGTCAGCCTCTCTCGTTCGGCTGCGGATGGGGCATTCCAGGATTCCAGAACTGCATCCGCTTCAGCAAGTACCAGGGGGCGTCGCTCAAGAGTGCCGTGTATAAGCGTGGAGCAAAGCAGATGAACGTGTTCGTTGTCGTTCCACCCAACGGATCTCTTGATCCGACTGTGGACACGATGTTCAACCTGGAGTACAACGACGTAACGCGAGCGGGCTCGCCTGTAGCCGGCGATCCGATCGGCTTCTACGACCAGAACGACAACTACGCCCGCGACTGCACGAAATCGGCAAGTTTCCCCAACTGCAACGGCTCACCCAATCTGCCCTACAGCTTTGGTGTCGGCATTCCGCGCACCACCAGCGAGGTACGCACCCCCCCCTATTTCAACAATGACTTCAGCGTGATCAAGAGATTTCCTTTGTATGAGACGTATACTCTCAGCCTCAAGGCGGAGTTCCTGAACACGTTCAATCAACACACATTCAGCATTCCCGACTTGCAGCCTTACGATTACGGGACTTTCGGGCTTCCGGGAGGAACCGTCAACACGGCGAGAAACATGCAGTTCACCGCGCGTTTCACCTTCTAACTGGAAGTCTGTATTCCAGTGGAAATCCAATCAGGGGATACGGGGTTCTGCCCGTATCCCCTGCACTTCTGTAAAATGACCGCTGCAAGGTTGCGCCTCGTATGCGACGAGGCTTTGCCGGCAGCGGCTCAACGCGGCGCATCACTTGTTCGAGACACGAGCTTCAGGGGTCAACGAGGAGAATTTTCGAATGAGAATGCTGAAGGCGCTGCTGATTGCTTCCTGTTTGCTGACGATGCCGGCCGGGAACGCGCAGACCGGGACCGAACCCCCGCCCACACAGACTGAAGAGGCCCTCCGCAACGGCACGGAGGCCATCCGCGCCGGAAAATTCGACGACGCGGAGAAGTGGTTTCAGGCCGCCGTCAAGGCGAGTCCGGACAACCCTGCGGCCCACATGGAACTTGGCGTCGCTGAATTGCGCCTCGGAAAGCCGGAGGACGCTTCCAAAGCATTGGGCGAGGCCATCGCGCTGGATGCGCAACTGCAAGGCGCCAACCTGTTTCTCGGCATCGCCTATACGCAGATGCATCGCGTGGATGAAGCCACAGCCGCGTTTCGCCGCGAGATCGAACTGAATCCGGAGAATGCCCAGGCGCAGATGTGGCTGGGCGTGGTCGAGCTTCAGGCCGGGCACCCGGAGATGGCCACCGAGCCGCTCGACCGGGCCGCCGCACTTGCGCCCGACGACCTGAACATTTTGGAGTACCGCGGCAAGGCGCACAGTGATGTGGCCTTCGCCAGTTATGCGCGTATGGCGACCATCGATCCGAACTCATGGCACGTGCACAAGGTTCAAGGCCAGATGTACTCCCAGCAGAACCAGCACAAGGAAGCCATTGCCGAGTTTCTCGAAGCTATCAGAATTGTGCCCAACAACTCCGACCTTTATGAGGAATTGGGGAACGAATATCGCAAATCGAGCGCTCTCGATCTTGCTCAGCAGGCATATAGCAAGGAATTGGAGTTGAGTCCCAACAACCCGATCGCCATGTACAACCTTGCCAAAATCGATATAGAGACCAACCAGGCGAACGAAGGTCTTGAGCTGCTGCGCAAAGTCGTTGCGAACTACGCAAACGTGCCCGCAACGTACTTCTATCTGGGCCTGGGTGAATTCGATACCGGCAAACCGGCCGAGGCCGTCGTCGCCCTGGAAAAGGCGCGAGCCATGCATCCTGAAGCGGACCTGGCGCCACGCATCGAGTATGAACTTTCCCGCGTCTACCGGAAACTTGGAAGGATCGAGGAGTCGAATCGGGCTATCCATGAGTACACGCGCCTGAAGGCGCTGAATTCTAAGCTGAACCCGGCGATACAGTCGGCAATAACAACGGGATTCGGGTCGGCAAATGTACCTGTTACAGAATCCAACGGCAAGAACTAGAGCCTGTTAACACTGTCGGGTGACCGCAAAGGGAGCCAGCTTGGTCGAATTCCAGGAGTGAGGAGTGAAAACCGGATGTCTTCGAGCGATGATCGACAAAGAGATCGGCAAATGGACCCCCTCCCTTCGAGTCACGACGAGATGATGGTGGACGCGCCTGCTCGAATGAGCGTCGGGTCATGCACGATAAAGGACGTTGCAAGACTGGCAGAGGTTTCGACGGCGTCGGTGTCGCGTGTCGTGAATGGCGCCGGCAATGTGTCTTCCACGACAAAAACGAAAGTCTTGACTGCTATTTCAAGATTGCAGTATCGCACTAACGTGCACGCAGCCGAATTGGGACGAGCGAAAGGCGGTAATCCGAGGAAGCGTGGTATTCATGCGCCCGTCTCGGTCCGGCACGAGGGCAAGGCTGATTTCCGATCCAGGGACCGATGCGCAAAATGAGCGCCCGAATACCGAAGAAAGGACCATTACATCTGCTGGAGGAGGAACATGCGACTCAAGACATCATTCGAATAGCAGGAGATCTTCATGCGCGGTCATCTTTCATTTGTCTCAAACGCAATTCAGTTGGCAGTTGCGGGTTCGATTCTGGGTTGCGGAGGTGGAGGCTCCTCCACTCAGGTGCCCATGCTCACGGCGACGACGGCCTCTCTGGGCTTGTCCAGTTCCTCGGTCAACGTCGGAGCTTCCGTTACCTTGACCGCTACCGTGGCTACATCGGGCGGAGGCGTTACCGTAACCACGGGATCGGTGACCTTCTACGATGGCGCCGCCAGCATGGCTACCACTGCGCTGAACAGCTCCGGGCAGGCCGCATGGTCAAGCACGGCTCTGGCTGCCGGCGCCCATAGCCTGACCGCCGCCTACGGCGGAAACACATCCTATTCGGCGTCCACGTCCAGCGCGAAAACGCTCACCGTGACTGTGCCAACGCAGCAGAGCACCCTGGCCCTTACAGCATCCGCGCCCACCGCCACGCAGGGCTTGCCGGTTGAACTCGTTGCCACCGTAGCCGCCGTGTCTGGCTCAGGTTCCGCTGTGCCAACCGGCACGGTCACCTTTGTCAATAGCGCGACCACGCTGGGCACAGCGTGGGTGGATTCAACCGGCGTAGCGAATTTCACCTCGACAAAGCTTCCCGTGAGCGCCGACTCCATTACGGCCTCTTATAGCGGCGATGCAACCTACGGCGTTTCGACCGCCTCTGCCGTCAGCGTGAGCATCAACGTATCGGCCGCCTCCACATACACCAATCCGCTCACGCTCAACGTAAACAGCACCGTCAAGGCGGTCAGCTGCGCCGACCCGGCCAGCTACAAGGATCAGGTAAACGGCGTGAATACGTGGTATCTCTATTGCACCAGCGATGCGCTCTATCCCGGCGATCCGAGTGCGCATTTACTCAACGTCTTCAAGTCTTCCGATCTGGTCAACTACTCCTATGTCGGCAATGGCCTCAGCGCTCTTCCCTCCTGGGGCAATATCAGCGCCGACACTCCCTGGGCGCCTGCCATCAAGTACATCGGCGGCCAATATCTTCTTTACTACGCGGCGCCGGCCACAACCCTGGCGGGCGGCGCCAATGCCATCGGCGTTGGGATCGGTTCCACTCCGGCCGGTCCGTTTGTGGACAGTGGAACTGCTGTGATTGCACCCGAACTGGCCCCCACCACCTGCTGCACGGGATATCGATCCACCATCGATCCGGATGAAATCCAGGACACATCCGGCCAGAGATACATTCTGTATGGCAGCTTTAACGGCGGACTGTGGGTGCGCACGCTCTCGGCCGACGGCCTTACCTCGGACCCGACGAGCGAGGTGCACGTGGCCGCCGACTCCCGGTACGAAGGCGGCAACTGGTGGTACCATGGCGGCTATTACTACCTGTTTGCCTCGTCCGCCAACTGCTGCAACGGACCGTTAAGCGGCTACTCTGTCTTTGTCGGCCGCGCAACAACACCCCTGGGTCCATATCTCGACGCACAGGGAATTGATATGGCGGCATCCAATCCCGGTGGAACGCCTGTCATCGGGATGAACGGCAATAACGTCGTCGGCCCTGGCGGGAATGTGATCTTCACCGACGAAGCCGGGCAGGACTACATGCTGTATCACGGCATCCTGCTTTCCTCTCCGTTTTACACGGGATCCACTTCCTATACGGCGCGGCCAGCCTTCATTGACGCCCTCGACTGGGTGAACGGCTGGCCAGTCGTCCGCGACGGTTTCGGACCTTCCGACGTCGATGCTCCGCAACCGCTTCCCGCCGCCCAACCGAAGGCAACCAACAGTTACACCACGGTGCTTGCAACCCAGGACGCTCCTCGCACTCTTGTTAAGGGCCTATCGGATGATTTCGCTGAAGCGACCCTCGGTTCTCAGTGGTCGTTCTTGAATTCGACGCCGAACTACACCCTCACCGGGAGCGCGTATCAGGTGCAATCGGTCGGATACGACACGGTCGGAAATATGCCCAATGTTCCGCTCCTGGCGGAGAGCGCGCCCCTCGGCGACTACATAATCGAGACAGAGGTTGATCTCAACATCCCAGTAACAGGCGATGGTTCCAACTATCCCTCGGCAGGGGTGCTGATTGTGCCCGTTACCGGGACTACCCCGGACCCCAACAACTTCATCCGTGTGGATCTGTATAACAACAACGATGCCCGCCAGGTGGAATTCATCAAGGTGCAGACGGCCGCGGTCGCGGGCTATCCCACCTTCGGCGCCACCAACCAGGGCCCGCCGGCGCTCAGCACCGTCGCGACCGTCACGATGCGCCTCGTCAAAAGAAATGTGAACGGCGAGGAGCATTACACCGCCTACAGCAGCAACGACGGTGGGGTTACCTGGTCTAAGAGCGGCACGTGGATTCATTCGCTGGGTAACGCAGCCGATATCTGCCTCTATGCAGGCAATACGGCTGGATACACAGCAGACTTTCACTACATTCACGTATCAACCCTTCAATGAGACGAACATCCGGAGGTGCGCTAGGATCTAGCCGGCCTTCGGCAATTTGGAACGGAACAAATGGCAGACGCGGCCTCGGCCGGATCTGCAACCGGGATGGAGATTTACGGTGAAGAGAGTCTTTCAGTGCGCATTAGGGAACCTCTGCACAAGT
>PLGM01000244.1 GCA_003139795.1 Acidobacteriaceae bacterium
TTGCGGGAATCTTCCTTGCAGCAGCGGCTCCCAAAGCACAGGCTCAGGTCGCGGTCGAAGTCGGCGTCGCCCCTGATTGCCCTTACGGCTACTACGATTACGCCCCTTATAACTGCGTTCCCGACGGCTACTACGGGCCGGAATGGTTCGATGGCGGCGTTTTCGTCGGTGCCGGCCCCTGGTTTCATGGCCCCGCCAACTTCCAGGGCAACGTCAATAACACTCTCGACCCACAGCACGGCTATAACGGCGCCAGGCCCAAGGTTGGCGACAAACCCGCGGCGCAGCGAGTATCCCCCGCGCAGTTCAAGGGCAATGAAGCGCGGGATGGGCGTGGCCACGCAGTTGCAGCGAAGAAGTAACCTATAGGCGCCGGTGCGGGCGGCTGATCCGCCGGAGGGGACCTGCCGACGGATCTGGAACTGAAAGCGGTGGTTGTCCAATTCGAACATAGATCGCAAGCCTGGGCCGAAGCGCGCAACTGCGGACCTGATCGCCGGCGCTTCGAGCCTGGGGAAGCGCGGAGCCAACTTTTCAATGCTCTTCCGGCTCGTTCCCTTTCAAAAGACATGGGCTTTCTGCGGCCGATTGTGATAATGGTGTGAAAGCCCGGCATTTTTGCCGGACCACCGCCCTGTGCCGCCTTCAATCCAGCCTGCGCGCCCTCGCATCAGCCCCGCTGTGGGGACGCTGGTGCTGCTGATCGGGCTGAATCTGCTGAATTATATTGACCGCTATATTCTGCCGGGCGCGCAGCCGCTGATCCAGCGGGAGTTTCACGCGACCGATGAGCAGATGGGCGCGCTGACGACGGCGCTGTTTTTCTTCTACATGTTTGCGGCGCCGGCGACGGGCTGGCTGGGAGACCACTTTCGGCGCAAGCCGCTGATTATTGCCGGGGCGGTGCTGTGGAGCGTGGCTACGCTGGGGACGGCCTGGGTACACGACTACCGGACCCTGTTCATCCGCCATGCGCTGGTGGGGGTGGGCGAGGCCACGTTCGGCATCTTTGCGCCGGCGGTGCTGGCCGATTTTTATCCGGAGCGGGATCGCAACCGGATCCTATCGATTTTCTATCTGGCGATTCCGGTGGGCGCGGCGCTGGGCTACCTGGCGGGCGGGGAACTGGGGACGCTTTGGGGTTGGCGGAGGCCGTTCTTCCTCTGCGCGATTCCGGGGCTGGCGATTGCGGCGCTCTACGGGTGGGTTGGCCGCGAGCCGGAGCGCGGAGCCAGCGACCATGTGCGGGCTACGGCCAAACGCAGCACGGTGCTGGGGCTGTTCAAGAATCCGGCTTTCTTGACGGCGACCTTTGGCCTCGCGACGCTGACGTTTGCGATGGGCGGCATTTCGGCGTGGATGCCCACGTTTCTGCACCGGTCCTCGGGGCTCTCAGTGGGCGACGCCAGCCTGGCCGTGGGCGCGATTACGGTGGTGGACGGGATTGCGGGAACGCTGGTAGGCGGTTGGGTTGCGCAGCGCTGGCTGCGGACCAATTACCGGGCGTTGTATCTGCTGTCTTTCTGGAGCGTGGCGCTGACGCTGCCGTGCGGCGTGGTGGTGTTTTTCGGGCCGAGGGCGTGGGCCATTCCGGCGCTGTTTGTTACCGAGTTCTTTCTCTTCCTGAATACAGGACCACTGAACGCGGCGATCGTGAACTCGGTTTCGGCGCCGGTGCGGGCGACGGCGATTTCATTCAATCTGTTCTGCATCCACTTTTTTGGGGATTCGTTTTCGCCGCAGATTATCGGGGCGATCTCCGACCGGTCGAATCTGCGGATTGGGCTGGGGGTTACGCTGATTTTTCTGGTCATCTCGAGCGTGATTCTGCGCATGGGGGCGCGGTTTGCGCCGCCGCTGGAAGAGGCGGGCTGATTTTCGGTTTGCAGTAGTGGTGGCAGCTTGCGGAGAGCTTACTTTGCCGGCCGGGTTTCCTGGTCGCGGGTGTTCATGAAGGCGCGGCCAGCGCCCTGGGAACGGAGGTTGGGGTCGTTGACGGGCGGGCGGGACTGCTCGGCGCTGAAGCCGCGGACGAGTTTGGGGTTGGGCTTGAATTTGGGCGGGCCGCCGTAGAACTGGCGGGCGTGGCTGAGGACCATTCCGGCACGGCCGTGCATGGGCTGGACGATGCCGCGGACCTGCACGTCCATGTCGCGGTATTTGCGGAGTTCGCCGACTTCGTCGTGGTCTTCCCAGAGGCTGACGATGGTGAAGCGGCAGGCTTCGTCGGGGGTCTGTGGCGTGCAGACGTCGAGGAAGCGGGTGCCGTCGGGAAGCTGGACGACGTCATAGACGTGGGCGGTGACGCAGACGTCCTTGTTGAGGAGCTTAGTGGCCTGGTCGGCGGTGAGGCAGGGCTTTTGCGGGGCGGCGAAGACCACTGCCGGCGCGAGTGCCAGAGTCAACATCAATCGGCGCATTACGCACCTCTTCTATTACCGCGCCCCTATCAGTTTCTCGCTCTTTGCGCTTTGGCCGTAGTGGGTTTCTACGTAGTGGTCGAGGATTTGCTTGAAGTCGGCTACGATGGTGTCGCCGCGGAGCGTGGTGGAGAGTTTGCCGTCAATGTAGACCGGAGCTTTGGGCTCTTCGAAGGTGCCGGGGAGACTGATGCCGAGGTTGGCGTGCTTGGATTCGCCGGGGCCGTTGACGATGCAGCCCATGACGGCTAGCTTGAGTTCTTCGACGCCGGGGTACTTTTTGCGCCACTCGGGCATGGAGGTGCGCAGATAACTCTGTATCTGCTCGGCTAACTCCTGGAAGTATGTGCTGGTGGTGCGGCCGCAGCCGGGGCAACTGGTGACTTGCGGCATGAAGCTGCGGATGGAGAGGGATTGGAGAATCTGCTGCGCGGCCAGGACTTCTTCGGTGCGGTCGCCGTTGGGCTTGGGGGTGAGACTGACGCGGATGGTGTCGCCGATGCCGGCCAGAAGCAGCGGAGCGAGGCCGGCGGTGGAGGCGATGAGGCCCTTGGCGCCCATGCCGGCTTCAGTAAGGCCTAAGTGAAGGGCGTAGTCGCAGCGGGCGGCGAGGGTGGTGTAGACGTCGATGAGGTCGCGGACGCCGGAAACCTTGGCGGAGAGGATGATCTGGTCGGGCCGGAGGCCGTAGCGCTCGGCAGCCTGGGCAGATTCGAGGGCGCTGACGACCATGGCTTCCATCATCACTTCGCGAGCGGGCCTGGGCTCGGCGAGACGGCTGTTCGCGTCCATCATGCGGGTGAGGAGGGCCTGGTCCAGAGAGCCCCAGTTGACGCCGATGCGGACGGGCTTCTGGTTTTCAACGGCGCACTCGACCATGACCTGAAAATTGTCGTTGTCTTTCTTGCCGATCGATGCGTTGCCGGGGTTGATGCGGTATTTGGCGAGGGCGCGGGCGGCGGCGGGGAATTTCTTGAGGAGCAGGTGGCCGTTGTAGTGGAAGTCGCCGACGATGGGGACTTGGAGACCGCGTTGCGCGAGGCCATCGACGATGTGCGGAACGGCGGCGGCGGCGTCCTCGTTGTTGACGGTGACGCGGACGATCTCAGAGCCGGCAAGGGCCAGGGCCGCGACCTGTTCGATGGTGCCGGGAATGTCGGCCGTATCGGTGTTGGTCATGGACTGGACGACGACCGGGACCTCCCAGCCGACGCGAACGTGGCCAATTTTGACCGTGGGTGTTTTTCTGCGCTGAATCTCCGCCATAATTCCAGTTTAACCGGAGTAGGGACGTGAGGGAAGCTTTGTGGAATCCCACCCTAGCCGCAAAAAGTCGCCGCGGCGACACGCGGGGCCCAGAAGACACCCCGGTGGGGCACCCAGCTTGTGTCGGCGGGTTGAGGATCGTTGCGGATTCTTTAAAGGAGTTGAAGCAAAAATGCAGTAGTCTGGGGCGATGACGGATGGGACAAAAAATGCGGGGATGGGAGCGATGACCGAGGGAGGAAGTGTTGCCGTGCCGGCTACGACAGCGCGGACAGAGACGCAAGCGGACGGTCCTACGCTGCTGCTGCGGGGAGTGCGGAAGGCCTTTGCGGATGTGCAGGCGGTGGATGGGCTGGACCTGGAGGTGGCGCGGGGCGAATGCTTCGGGCTGCTGGGGCCGAATGGGGCGGGGAAGACGACGACCATCGAGATTTGCGAGGGGCTGACCGCGCCCGATGAGGGGACGGTGGAAGTGCTGGGGCTGAACTGGCGCACGGGAGCCGGTGAGCTGCGGCAGCGGATCGGGATTCAACTGCAGGAGACGCAGTTTCCGGACAAGCTGACGGTGGAAGAGACGCTGCGGCTGTTCAGAAGTTTTTTCAGGCGCGGGATCGCAGTGGAGGAGTCGATCGAGACGGCGCAGCTTGAAGAGAAGCGCAGTTCGCGGGTGGGGGGATTGTCGGGCGGCCAGAAGCAGAGGCTGGCGATGGCCTGCGCGCTGGTGGGAGATCCGGAGCTGCTGTTTCTGGATGAGCCGACGACGGGGCTCGATCCGCAGGCACGGCGACACTTGTGGGATCTGGTGGATGGGCTGAAGCAGGCGGGGCGGACGATTATTTTGACCACGCACTATATGGAAGAGGCGGAGCGGCTTTGCGACCGGGTGGCGATCATGGATCATGGGCGGGTGATTGCGCAGGGAACTCCGCAACAACTGATTGCGACGGTGGGCGGGGAGGACATTGTGGAGTTTGCCGTGAGCGGCGGCGAGACGGGGAGCGGGCACGGCGTGGTGGATGCGGCGCCGCTGACGGCGATTGCGGGGGTGCAGTCACACCGCGTGGATGAGGGGCTGCACCAGCTTTCAGTGAGCGAGCTGCACCTGGCGGTGCCGCGGATTTTTGCTGCGCTCAAGGAACAGGGGCTGCACCTGAGCGAGTTTCGCACCCACTCGGCGACGCTGGAGGACGTGTTTGTGCGGCTGACGGGAAGGTACTTGCGCGATGAATAAGCTGGAGCTGAGCAGCCTTTATCAATTGACGATGGCGCGCTTCAGGCTGATCTGGCGCGAGCCGGAGGCGATTTTCTGGATCTTCATTTTTCCCATTCTGCTGGCGGTGGGGCTGGGGATTGCGTTCCGCAACCGGCCGGCGGATGTGCTGCAGGTGGGCGCGACGACAACGCAACTGACGCAGGCGCTCACCCGCGACAAAGGGCTGACGGCGGCGACGATGGACGAGGCGGACGGCACGCGGGCGCTGGCGACGGGGCGGATTCTGCTGCTGGCGATCCAGCGGGCAGATGGGGTGGCGTACAAGTACGACGACACGAATCCGGATGCGCGGACGGCGCGGTTGCTGGTGGATGGGGCGATTCAGACGGCGGCGGTGCGTCGCGAGGCGGTGCGCTCCGAGAACGAGCTGGTGCATGAGACGGGGGCGCGGTATATCGACTTTGTGGTGCCGGGCCTGCTGGGGATGAACCTGATGGGGTCGGCGATGTGGGGGCTGGGCTTTGCGATCGTGGAGGCCCGGCAGAAAAAGCTGCTCAAGCGGCTGGTGGCTTCGCCGATGCCGCGCTGGCAGTATCTGGCGTCGTTTCTGCTCTCGAGGCTGGCGATGCTGATCGTCGAGGTTGCGGTGTTTCTGGGATTTGCACGGGTGGCGTTTGGAGTGCCGTTTCGCGGATCGCTGTGGGAGCTGGGATTGCTATGTGTGCTGACTTCGCTGGCGTTTTCAGCGCTGGGGCTGCTGGTGTCGTCGCGGGCCAAGACGATGGAAGCGGCTTCGGGATTGATGAACCTGGTGATGCTCCCGATGTGGATCTTGTCGGGAGTGTTCTTTTCTGCGACGCGGTTTCCGGCGGTGATTCAGCCGCTGGTGCGGGCGCTGCCGCTGACGGCGGCGATCGATGCGTTGCGCGGGAATATGCTGCAAGGGATGAACCTGGGACAGCTTATTGCGCAAGTGGGCATTCTGCTGGCGTGGTTTGTGGTTCCGTTTGCGGTTTCTCTGCGTATCTTCCGGTGGAGATAGCTAGTCGAGCGGAGTTATAGAAGCTATGGAGAAGTCCTATTTTTTGGCTGACATTCCCCTGAGGGGCTAAAGCCCGCGAGAGCTTTGCGGCACTTGTGGCGCGGGATTAACAGAGGGCAGTCTTGCCAACGGGGCGGGGCAGTCATCAAGAACATTGTGTGATCGGAGGCACATCCCAAACCTGCCTGCAAGTGTAAAAGTCCACTGGGACATTTTTCCGAGGAGGATGCTGCGCCGAACGCCCTGCACCTCGAGTGGGTGGTGTGCTCATTCGCCAGCCATGGGAGACGCGAGCAGCGAATCCCGTTTTCATTTTGTTTTCCTTGCGGGGAAAGGGTCCAGAAACAGAGGAGGAGCCGGCCCATGTCGCGCTCTCAATCCCGCACTTCGAACCCTACACGCGGCTGCTGCGCCACCGGTCTGGAAACGGCGACGATGGCTCTCGGCCGCGTGGTTTCCGATTAGGCGTGCGGCCGACCTGTTAGAGCCTGAAGAGGAGGAACGATGCAGAGTATCGCCGAGGAAGCTCCCGATGCCCATGAAAGGTTGCTGATAGACCATGCGATCGCCCAGCAAGAGGGCCGTCCCGGAGCACTGCTGGGAATTCTTGAAACGGTTCAGTCCGCCAATGCGCACAAATTCCTGTCGATGGGGTCGTTACGCTACATCGCGGAGAAAACAGGGATTCCTCCGGCAAGAATCTATAGCGCCGCGACCTTCTATGCGCTGTTCAACCTCGATCCGCAAGGGGACAACGTGGTCTGCGTCTGCCGCGGGACGGCCTGCCACACCAGGGGTTCTCGCGATCTGTTGCAAAAGCTGTGCCTGGGCCTGGGGCTGATCGGACAGGATTTGAGCGAGACCAACGATGCCGACAAGTTGGCGCTGACTACACCGGACCGGAAGTTCACCGTTCGCACGGTTGCCTGCTTCGGCCAGTGCGCGCTGGCGCCAGTGGTTGAAGTGAACCACCACATTCTGAGCCACGTGAATGAACGCACGCTGCAACGGGAAGTGAAAGCACTGAAGCAGGGGAGGCAGTGATGCCGCGAATTCAGGACATTGGGGCGTTCAACGCGGTACGGGAATCCGGGCTGGCCAAACTGCTGCCGGCCATTCCGCGGGTTGCAGTGGGGATGGGAACCTGCGGGCGCGGGAATGGCGCGGAAGAGGTGTATCACGCCTTGAATGAGGCGATCGAACGCAGTGGGCAGGAAGTGCTGCTTGCGCCGGTGGGCTGCTTTGGCTCCTGTTTTCAGGAGCCGCTGGTGAACGTCCGGCTGCCGGGAGCTCCGCTGGTGATGCTGCGGCGCGTACGCGCCAACGATGCCGCGCGCATTCTGGAGAGCCTTTCCAACCACGGAATGCCGGCTGACCTCATTTACTGCAAGATCGAGGAATGGGATCACATTACGGGGCATGTGAAGTTCGGCCAGGATTATCCCGAAGTGCCGCAGTGGAACGCCATTCCATTCTTCAAGGGACAAAAGAAGATTGTTCTGCGGAATTGCGGGCTGATCAATCCTGAAGACATTGAGGAATACATCGCTGTAGGCGGATACCAGGCCCTTTACAAGGTTCTGATCGATGGACGCGGGGATAGCGTGATCGAACAGATCAAGGCATCGCGGCTGCGCGGACGGGGCGGGGCGGGCTTCCTGACCGGCAACAAGTGGGATTTTCTTGCCAAGGCCAAGGCAGATGCCAAGTATATTGTGTGCAATGCCGATGAGGGCGATCCCGGCGCCTACATGAATCGGAATGAGATCGAAGGCGATCCTCATTCTCTGCTGGAGGGCATGATCATAGGCGCTTACGTGATGGGGGCGACCGAGGGCATCGTGTATGTGCGGGCCGAGTATCCCCTGGCGGTGCGGCGGTTGAGCCGCGCCATCGAACAGGCGCGCGAATACGGGCTGCTGGGCAAGAACATCCTGGACCGCGGATTCAACTTCGATATCGAACTGGTGCAGGGAGCGGGGGCGTTTGTATGCGGCGAGGAAACGGCCCTGATCGCTTCGCTGGAGGGCTTTGCCGGCAGGCCGCATCCCCGCCCGCCGTTTCCGGCGCAGAAGGGACTGTGGGGCAAGCCCACCAACATCAACAACGTGGAAACCTGGTGCAATGTTGCCCCGATCGTAAGCCGGGGTCCGGCATGGTTCACGGAGACGGGCAGCGTGAAGAGTCCGGGGACCAAGGTTTTTTCGCTTGTGGGCAAGATCCAGAACACCGGACTGGTGGAGATGCCGCTGGGCACTCCGCTGCGGAACTTTATCTATGACATCGGAGAAGGAGCGATAGCCGGACGCCGCGTGAAGGCAGTGCAAACAGGCGGACCCTCCGGCGGATGCATTCCCGTGGAGATGCTGGATACGCCCGTGGACTACGAGAGCCTGGCACAGATTGGCTCCATCATGGGTTCGGGCGGCATGGTAGTGATGGATGAAGACAACTGCATGGTGGATGTGGCCCGCTATTTCGTCGAGTTCACACATTCGGAGTCCTGCGGCAAGTGCGTGCCGTGCAGGGTGGGACTGGACAAGGCGCTCCGCCTCCTCAATTTGATCACCGAAGGGAGCGGAACCTCGGAGCACCTGAGCCGGCTAGATGAGTTGGGGCGGATGATCCGCGAATGCTCTCTCTGCGGGCTGGGGCAGACGGCGCCGAATCCGGTGTTGACCACCATCCGCCACTTCCGCGAGGAGTATGAAGACCACATCATGGCCAGGCGATGCCGCGCCGGGGTGTGCCAGGAACTGGCGCTGTCTCCCTGCGAAAACAGTTGTCCGCTGCGGATGAACATTCCGCGTTTCCTGGAACTTTACCAGGAGGGCCGGCTCGAAGATGCATTCGAATCCGTCATCCTCGACAATCCACTGCCCGCGTCGACGGGGAGAGTTTGCCAGCACCCGTGCGACAACCGCTGCCGCCGGCAGTCGTTCGATGAGGTTGTCAACATGCGCGAAGTGCATCGCTTCATCGCGGACGCGATCTATCAATCGGATCGCTTTGAGCCGATGGTGGAGCGGGTCGTGGCGCGCAAGCTGGAGCCCACAGGGCACAAGGTTGCCGTGGCCGGCGCAGGCCCGACGGGCCTGACGGCCGCGTTCTATCTGGCCTTGCTAGGGCACGACGTGACGATCTTCGAAGAGCGCAGCGAGGCGGGCGGGATGCTTCGCTTCGCCATTCCCGAGTACCGGCTGCCCAAGGCCGTGCTGCGGCGCGAACTGGAACTGATCGAGAGAACCGGCGTGAAGATGGTGTTCAACACCAGAGTGGGATTCGATCTTCCATTGAACGAAATGGCAAGCCAGTTCGATGCGGTGTTTCTCTCCATCGGTACGTGGAAGGAATCCTGGCTCTACCTTCCCGGAACGGAGTTGAAGGGCGTTTATCCGGCTTTGCCGTTCCTGGAATCCGTAGCCAAGCAGGAGAAGGTGCATTCCGGTTTCAGAGTCGCGGTGATTGGCGGCGGCAACGCGGCCATCGATTCGGCACGGACCATGCTGCGCAAGGGCGCCGGTGTAACCATCCTCTACCGGCGCGAACGCAATGACATGCCCGCCATCGACGAGGAGATTCAGGCGGCTGAGGATGAAGGCGTGCGTTTTGTGTTCCTGGCCGCGCCGCACCGCATTCTTGGCGATGCCGATGGGAATGTGAAGGCCATCGAGATCGTGAAAACGCGGCTGGGAGAATACGATAAATCGGGGCGCAAGCGGCCGATTCCCACCGACGAGGTGCAGCGCTTTGCATGCGACAGCGTGATCCTTGCCGTGGGCGAGACGTTCGATCTGGACTTTTGCCGCGCGTCTGGCCTGGAGCTCAAAGAGGAAGGCACGATCGTGGTGGATCGCCTCTCGCTGGAGACCAGCCGGCCTGGTTTCTATGCAGGTGGCGATGTGATTACCGGTGCATCGAACGTATCCAACGCCATGGGCGGGGGCAAGCAGGCGGCGCAGAAGATCGATGAGCGCCTGATGGGCGGAGGACGCTGGAAACGGCTCTTTCCGCAGTTCGAATATAGCCGCCAGGCACCAGGAGAACCGAGCCTTAGCCGCCGCCACACGGCCCACACCGTGCCCGCGGAGGTTCGGGTTCGCTCGCAGGTGGAAGTGGTTGCCGGCCTCGATGCGAAAGAGGCGCTGGAGGAAAGCCGCCGTTGCCTTCGTTGCGATCTGCGAGCCGCTGTGATTGCCGATTGAGAAAGGAGCGCCGCATTGCCGACCAAAACGATTTCCGTCCGAATTGATGGCGAATTAGTGACCGCGCAGGAAGGGCAGTCGATCCTGGAAGCGGCCCGCGCCAACGGGAAGCAGATTCCGACGCTCTGCTATCTGAAGGGACTAAGCGCGGTGGGAGCCTGCCGGGTGTGCATTGTGGAGCTGGCGGGCACCGACCGGCTGCTCCCAGCCTGCACAACTCCCATCCAGGAGGGGATGTCGATCAAGACCACCTCGGCCAAGCTCACGCTTTACCGGCAGATGGCGGTCGAGCTTTTGCTGGTGGAGCGCAACCACATCTGCTCGGCATGCGTATCCAATAGTCATTGTGAGCTGCAGGCGCTGGCGCAATCGCTGGGCCTGACCCATGTGCGCTACTCCTACAACAATCCGCGCGTGCCGGTGGATATGACCCACCCTCGCTTTGTCCTCGATCACAACCGGTGCATCCTGTGTACGCGCTGCGTGCGGGTATGCGCTGAAGTGGAAGGAGCGAATGTGTGGGAGGTTGCATCGCGCGGCATCTATTCCCGCATCGTCAGCGATCTGAGGGAGGATTGGGGGCAAACGCGGAACTGCACCGGCTGCGGCAAGTGCGTCCAGGCATGTCCTACGGGAGCGCTTGCGGAAAAGGGCTTTTCAGTCCATGAAATGGTGAAGCAGAGCGATGGGGTCACCCGGTTGGCACTGCAGAGAGCGCACCAAGCGGGCAGTCCTTCCCGGTGAGAGGTTACTGCTTTGCCTCTGGCGCGGAGTTTCGATCGGCCGTCTCCGCGCCTGGCGCTGCGCGGCTATCAGCTCGCTTCGGCCATTTGTTGGACCGCCGGTTCCAGATGACTCCATGGTCTTTGTCGAGATGACATTCACGCTTGCAACCAATGCTGAGTGGCAATCGAGAGTTTATCCTGCACTCAGTAAGTTCCATGGAGGACCCGGATGAGACTCTCTTTGATTTGCATTTCACTAGGTATGGCGGCTGCACTGGGGCTGAATGCCAGAGCTGACAATGATCCGGCCGCGCAGGTTGACCCATTGATTGGGACCCAGGCCAATCAATTCAAGGACAATGGCAACACCTCGCCTGGCGCCACTCGACCCTTCGGCATGCTCTATTGGAGCCCCGATCCCGTCTCCGGCGACTATTACCGCTACGAGAAGCCAATAACCCGCGGCTTCAGCCTGACCCATATCAGTGGCCCGGGTTGTGGCACGCTTGGCGATGCGCCCTTGATGGTCATCAAAGGCAAACTGCTGCAACTGCCCTTTGTCCGGACGGCTCCGATTCAAGCAGGCTTCCGGCATGAAGACGAAATTGCGGAGCCTGGATATTACTCAGTCAAATTGGATTCCGGCATCCGAGTGCAGCTAGCCGCGGCCTTGCGCTCCGGGCTTGCGGAGATAGACTTCCCCGCCGACGGCGACGTCCATACGCTCTTCGTCGATCTCAGCCGAAACCTGAGCCGGGTCACCGGCGCAGATGTCACGGTTCACGACGGCCGCATGACAGGCTCCGTGAAGAGCGCCGGCTTCTGCGGAATGGAAGACAGCCATCGAATTTACTTCTCCTTTCAAACGGACGCCGCGCCCGAGAAGCAAGGGACCTTTTCCGAGGCTGGGTTCGCAGGCCCAGGATCGGCCGAGGGTCAGCGCACAGGAGGCTACCTTATATTTCCCGCCGGTACCCGCAAGGTGCATTTGAAGGTGGGTATCTCCTATGTCAGCGTCGCAAACGCCGAAGAGAATGCGGCAAATGAAATTCCCGGCTGGAAGTTTCAGGAGTTAAGGCAACAGGCACGAGACGAGTGGAATGATAAGCTCAGCCACATCGATGTTCAGGGAGGAAGTGAGAAGAGCCGTCGCGTCTTCTCGACGGCGCTCTACCACGCGCTGCTTCACCCGTCCGTCTTCAGCGACGCCAATGGCGAGTACATCGGATTCGACGACAAGATTCACCATGTGGAAGAAGGACGTCTGCAGTACGCTAACTTCTCCGGATGGGATATCTATCGATGCCAGGTCGAGCTTCTGGCGATGCTGTTTCCCAAGCAGGCGAGCGATATTGCAGAGTCGCTGGTGAAGGATGCGGAGCAAGGCGGCGGCCTGCCTATCTGGCCGGTAGCCAACGACGAGAGCAGCGTGATGGTGGGCGATCCGTCCGATGCGATTCTGGCCGGGATCTACGCTTTCGGCGCGCGCGCCTTCGACACGAAAGAGGCATTGGAGTACATGCTGCGCGGGGCCGACAACCCGGACACGCGCGTGAGGCTATATCCAGAGCGTCCGCACCTGAAGGAGTTGCTGAGTCTGGGTTATATTCCGGAGAGCGAGTCGGCCCAGGGCTCCGCCTCGATAACTCTCGAGGATCA
Source organism: Acidobacteriaceae bacterium (assembly GCA_003139795.1). Lineage (GTDB taxonomy): Bacteria > Acidobacteriota > Terriglobia > Terriglobales > Acidobacteriaceae > Telmatobacter. The sequence continues at coordinate 12,531 of PLGM01000244.1, forward strand.
GAATGCGGACTTCGCGATCTCGCGAATGGCTGCGGCTCTCGGCGACAAATCGACCAGCGATCGCATGCTTGAGCGCTCCGCGAACTGGCAGAAGCTCTTTGATCCAGAGACAAGGTACATTCGTCCCAGAATGCCCGACGGCAGTTTCATGCAGAAGTTCACCAGTTCCAGCGCGGACGGTTTCGTTGAAGGGAACACCGCGCAGTATACGTGGATGGTGCCCTACGATCTGGAAGGGGTTGTGAAAGCAGTCGGTGGAGGCGATGCCGCGAAAAGCCGTCTGGACGACTACTTCAGCCAGTACGGAACCTGGAACGGCGGGCCGTATTTCTATATCAGCAATGAACCGAGCTTCGGGAATCCCTGGATCTACAACTGGACAGGACATCCATGGCGCGCGCAGGAAGTCGTCCGCAAGACGCTCACCGACCTGTTTACTTCGACGCCGGATGGTCTTCCGGGCAATGACGATCTGGGCGCCACCTCCTCCTGGGCCGTCTTTGCTCAACTCGGCTTTTATCCTGAAATCCCAGGCGTGGGAGGACTCACGCTGAACAGTCCGACCTTTGCAAAGGTTACGCTCCAGCTGGGCGACAGGAAATTCGAAATCCTTGCTCCAGGAGCGCCGGCAAATCCCTATGTCAAAGAAGTAACTCTCGATGGGAAGCCAGTTACCAATTGGTGGATTCAATGGGATCAGGTAGCAAAGTCATCCCGTTTGCACTTCAAACTTTCGGCAGTACCGAACAAGGACGCTGGAGACCGGCCGCCGTCCTACCCGGCGAGTTCCAGGGATGGAGTGCAGGCTGACGCCATCCAATCCTATTTGCAACCGCTGGTGGACAACCACACGATCGCCGGGGCCGTGACGCTGGTCGCGACCAAAGACGGCACGGCTTATTTGCAGGCTGCCGGCTTTCGCGACCTCTCGGCCAAGGCCCCGATGACCAGAGACGCCCTGTTCTGGATTGCTTCGACGTCGAAGCCGATGACTGCTACGGCGCTGATGATGCTCGTGGATGAGGGTAAAGTCAGTCTCAATGATCCAGTGGAAAAGTATCTCCCGGAATTCAAAGGACAGATGGTGCGGCTGACCCACGCCGACTCGGCACATGAGCCACAAGGGGCATCGGGCGCGGGAACCCTTCCTCAGCTAGTGCCGGCGAACCATCCCATTCTGGTACGGGAGATTCTGAGTCATACAAGCGGCCTGCCGTTTCGGTCGGCGGCTCAACCGGGCGCGCTGGACCTGATGCCTTTGAAAGATGCCGTGCGCAGTTTTGCCGCGGAGCCACTGATCTTTCAGCCGGGCACAGATTATTCGTACTCGAACGAAGGTCTGAATACGGCGGCGCGAATTATTGAAGTCGTGAGCGGGATTCCCTATGAACGATTCATGCAGGAGCGGCTTTTCGATCCGCTGGGGATGAAGGACACCACGTTCTGGCCCAGCCCCGAGCAGCTTCGGCGGCTTGCGAAAACGTACAAAGTGGATGCGCGAACGAAGGAACTGGTGGAGGTTCCCATCAGTCAGTTGACCTACCCGCTCGATGATAGGCAGGGTCGATATCCAATGCCGGCCGGGGGTCTGTTCTCCACGGCTGAAGACGTTCAAAAGTTCTGCCGGATGATTCTGAATGGAGGCGCGCTCGATGGCAAGCGATACATTTCCCCGGAGGCGCTGCATGAGATGACCAGCAGGCAGAACGGGGGTCTGGGCGGAGGGAGTTATGGCTTTGGGTGGGCGGTATCCAGCAGCGGCTTCGGCCATGGCGGCGCGTTCAAGAACGCGATGGAGATTGACCCGGCGAAGGGCCGGATATTGGTCTTCATGGTCCAACAGGATGGGCCCTGGGGGACAGCGGAAGGAGATGGAATCGTCTCCAGCCTGGAGCGGCTGGCGGATGACATGGCCGCTTCCCGCGCCACAGTTTCTAACCCCGGCGGAGCGGCGCTGAGGCCTTAAGGTCTGAGGGGTGCGCAGCGAAGTGCCGCAGTCATGGAATGTGGCAGGCAAGCGGCCTTTCATGCCCGCTTGCCTGTTTGACTTTGAATCAGAATGTGAACTTCGATCCGAACTGGAATTGGCGCGGGGTGTTTGAGTCGCTGAGGATCTGGCCGAAATTCACAAAGCCGGAGGAGGGCGAGCTCACACTCGGCCCCGCGAACTGCGCCTTGTTGGCGACGTTGTAGGAGGAGATCTCGAAACGCAGGTTCTTCTCTTTTCCGATGGTGAAACTCTTGAACAGAGAAAGGTCCAGATCCTGGGCTCCCATGGTGCGGACGTTGTCAAGATAGTCTGGAGCGGTTCCCGCGACAAAGCCACTTGCGGGCGTGGTGAAGCAGTTGGGGAGGAACCACTGGGCGGCCGTATGGGGCGCTCCCTGGCTGGGATTGCAGACCATATCGGTGCGCTGATTGAAGTTGACGGCAAGCGGCGAACCGGAGCCCGGGGAGTTGATAGGAATGCCGTCGCTCAGATAGGCAATTCCATTGATGGTCCAACCGCCCAGAACTGCATTGCCGGGCCCGTTGAGGCTAAGCAGGCGGCCTTTGCCGACGGGCAGATCGTAGGAGGCTTGCCAGGTGAACTGGAATTTGACTTCCTGGGGGCTGACGGAGTGTTCGAGGTTCATGTTCTTCCAGTCCTGGGGCGAACCGTTGTGGGAGCCGACAAAGCCGAGCGGAGGCTGGCTGTCGTCGGTGATGAGCTTGGCCCAGGTGAAAGAAACCAGCGTCGTGAAGTGATTGGAGAGGCGCTTCTCCAGCTTGGTTTGCAGGGAACTGTAATCGGAGTCGCCGCCGGGATAGCCATGGACGCCGACCCCGCTGCCTCCGGGATATCCGCCGCTGCTGAATTGCGGAAATTCCTGGAGAGAAAACCACAGCGGCACGGTGGCTTGACCATAATATGTGTTTGTCGATGGCAGAATTGCGGCCCACTGGTTGGGCACCATGGTGTTGACGAGGGCACCCTGGTAACTGGCGATGGTGCCCAGATCGAGCTGGTTCAGATCGACTCCGCCGAGCGGGAGGAACAGGCCCCTGCTGCCGACGTAACCGGCAGCGAGATGGAAACCATGGGAGAGATCCACATCCCAACCGAAGTTGAAGTTATAGGTGAGCTGCGTGCGCTGCGAGTGGAGCATGGTGCTCAGCCCGGAGCCAAGGTTGGTGGCCAAACCCTGCGACGAGCCGATGATTTGAACGACGCCCGCCGGGAATGGGTTGCTGAGCGAGTATGGCGCCATGGGGCTGGGGGCGGGTCCGCCGGAAAAGTTTGGATCCAGGCTACTGCCGAATAGCACCGAGTTACCCTGGCCGCCGCCATCGAATGTCTCTGTGTTCCCATCGTTGTTCCAGTTAGTGGCATTCCAGTTGGTGGCAGAAGAGAAGCCATCGCTGTCTTGCCCGGCGCCGCTGACCATCTGCGCGCTGGGGCCGTAGTAGAAGCCGGCGCCACCGTGGAAGACGATGTCCTTTGAAGGCTGCCAGGCAAAACCGAACCGGGGGCTGAAGTCCTTCATATTGGTTGTGAAGGGAGAGCGGTTGCCAGAGGTTGCAAAGACCTCGCCGCCTGTAAACGATACGCCGTTGCTGGAGCCCTGCGCCGTGGGATCGAAGTATTCCAGCCGGTTATGGCGCTCCGTCTTGCCACCGAAGATATCCCAGCGCAGCCCCGCTGTAAAGGTGAGCGAAGGGGTGAGATGGTAAGTGTCCTGAACAAAAGCCGCATAGTACGGATTTGCCGACGCGAGGAAGAGGTCCTTGGTGAAGTTGGTCGATTCACTGCCCGGCGCCGTTCCCATGCCGAGGAGGAAGGAAGCGAAGTCGCTGCCTCCAACAGGGACAGGTGCATTTGTGGTCTGGTCGGTGGCAGAAAAGTCGAAGTAGTAGTTACCGGAGGGGAAAGGAGGCTGGCCGACATTCATGAAGCGCTTCATATATTCGAAGCCGGCGCCGATCTCGTGCTTGCCCTTGACCTTGGTGAGGCTGGCGATGACGTCGCTGTTTTCGCTGGCGTACTGAAAGGTGTTATAGCAGCAGGTGCCGCCGATGGCTCCGCCCACATCGTCGAAGTTCATGAGGGGCAGGTTTTTGTAGACTTGCTGCGCGGCCAGGGAGGAGGGAAATCCCAGCGAGGTGATGTCGAATCCAACTTGCGCAGGGTCGCCTCCCTGATTTTCATAGTGGCGGGTGAAGGAATAGCGCAACTGCAGAACGGTGGTTGGGCTCAGGGTGAGGTCGTCCGCGACGATCGCGTTGCGCGCGTTGGTCACATTCTGGGCGTAATTCGGATCCCACATGTTGCCAAAAGCGTTGAAGGTCGCATTGGAGGTCCGGGAAAAGGAGAAGCGGCCGAAGATGCGCTGCCGTTCGCTCTTGTAGTAGTCCATGCGAACGTCGAACTTTTGTCCGGTAGTGGGGTCCAGGCCGGGAAGATAGAGGTTGTTGATGGCGCCGTAGGGGGATGCGGCCGTTATCGCTTCGCAGGTGTCTGGGCTCGGCTTGTTGCACTTGGGAAACATGGAGAGATATTTCAGCGCGATGGGATTGGGGTTGGTAATTATGTTGCCTGGTATTGGTTGGCGCGTTCCGTCCGGATTGTCGGGGACCGTCGGGTCGTATATGGTATAGGCGTCCGCGGAAAAGTCACCCGTCCGCTCCGCGGTGGTGGGAACAGAGAAGAAGGCCGCATCGAACTGCGCCTGCTGCGTCGCTTCGTAGTCGCCAAAGAAGAAGAGCTTCTTGCGCAGGATGGGGCCGCTGATGGAACCGCCTTCCTGATAGCGATGAAAGTCAAGTGGCTTGTTGGCGGTGCCGTTGGCCAACTGGCTTTGCTTGAGGAAGTAATCGTTGGCGGCGAGAATGTCCGGCCGGAAAACTCCGAAGGCGTCGCCATGGAAGCTGTCACCGCCGGACTTGCTGGCCAGGCTGATAACGCCCGCGCCTCCGCTCTGGTAAGAGGCCGGCGTGTTCTGGGTTTCGACGCGGTATTCGTCCACGCCGTCTTCAGGAATCTCCGACATGGGGATGATGGCAGCGATATTGTTTTCCGCAATCCCCAGCGGGCTACCGTCGAGCATGTAATACACAGACCCGAGGACGGCGCCATTGATGCTGTACGAGGAGACATCGACACCGGGCCGCCCACTCGAGATGTTATTGAGCTGCACCGAGTCGCCCGAGTTTGGCGAGCCGTTGGCCGGGGTAACGCCGGCGCTCAGTTGCACCAGGTCATAGACATTGCGCGTAAGCAAGGGGACGCGATCGATGGTTTCGGCGCCGATGAGCTGGCCGACGGTGGAGTTGCTGGTATCGACGATATCGACGGTCTGCGAGACGGTGACCGTATCAGAGACCTTGCCCACTTGAAGCGCCACATTCACGACGCTCACCTGGTCCACACTGACGGTCACATTATCCCTGGCGACGCTTTCAAACCCAGTGCTGGAGGCCGTAATTTCATAGGAACCGGGATTGAGCGAGACAAAGGAGTACAAGCCCGCGCCGGTCGCCACGGTGGATTGCGCGATCCCTGTTGCGTGGTCGAGCGCGGTCACTTTGGCGCCGGGGACCAGCGCACCCGTGGGGTCCGTGATGGTGCCACTGATGCTACCCCGGCCGGCCTGGGCCCAGGCGGCTGTACCGGCCGCCAGGAGAAGCATCAAGAGACAGAGGAAAATGCGCAGGAATGAGGTACTTGCTTTGGTGTTCATTTTGGCCATCTCCCATCAAAATGTTGACATTCAAACGATTGAATAGTAAAAAGCAAATTTAGGAGCAAATTTTTCGCGTGTCAAGGGAAAAAATCGGAAGGCGCCGGTTTTTGTGTCGTTTGCCGTTGTGGCGGAATTGGGCACGGCGGCGGGGATGGGCCAGGGGACTGCTTGTCTGGGAATGCCGGTTGGGCCCGGGGGGATGGGTTATCGGCAAACTGCTGGACGCGCATCGACAAGGCAGGTTGCGCTTGGGGGCTGGAGTGGAAGGGCGCACAGCCATGGGCCGCTTGAGACTGAGGGCAGCAACGCGCGGGAGGAAAAGAGTTGGCACAACGCAGATCCGGTCATGTGACCTTGCTGGATGTTGCCCGCGCCTGCGGGTTCTCAGTGTCCACGGTATCGATAGTGCTCAGCGAGGCGCCTCTTTCACGGAATGTCGCGGAGAAGACACGGCAGCAGATCCGGGCCATGGCCCAGCAGCTTGGGTACCATCCCGACGCGTTTGCACGGTCCTTGCGGAGGCGGCGCAGCCAGACCATCGGAGTGCTGGCCTACGATCTTTCCGATCCTTACTGCATCCCCATCGTGCGGGGGATCCAGGCGGGCTTGCAGCCGGCCAGCTACCTGCCGCTGCTGATGGACGCGCAGACCCAGCGGGGACGGTTCGACAGTTATCTGGAGATGATTCTGGAACGGCGCGCGGAGGGCGTGATCGTGATCGCCAGCTGGGTGTTCGATGAAACCAATCTGCTGAGCGACGTCGAGAAGAACAACGTTCCGATTGTGATCGTAAGCCGCGATCTGACCGAACGCGGGGTGAGCTCGGTGCTGGTGGACAACGAAGCGGGAGGCGCAATGGCCATGCGCCACCTGCATGGACTCGGGCATCGCAGGATCGCGGTGATCCGTGGACCGGAAGAGCTGTTTGACAGTGCGCCCCGTTGGGCCGGGGTGCAGCGCGCGGCGGCGGCAGCCGGCATCCAACTGGATCCGCGGCTGGTGTTCCAACTGCCAAGCCTGGCGGACTCTGCCTCAGGCTTTGAGGGCGGACTGGATTGCGCGCGGCGGATGTTGGCTTCGGGCCGCGCATTCACCGCCGTGCTTGCGTTCGACGATTTGACGGCGCTGGGCGTGGTGCGCGGCCTGATGGGCGCCGGGTTGCGGGTGCCGGAGGATTGCTCAGTGCTGGGCTTTGACGACGTGCTGCCGGCGGCAGTGGCGACGCCGGGGATTACCACCATCCGCCAACCGCTTCGGGAGATGGGACTGCTAGCGGCGGAATGGGTGGTAGAGGCGATCGAGGCGCGCGAGCAGAGACGAGAGCAGACAGCGCGTTTACATCGGGCGCCGCCGGAACTGGTGGTGCGGATGTCCTCAGCCGGCCCGGCAGGAAGCACGAATCGAGTTGGAGGGCGGCGTGACGAGGGGACTTGACAGGGCGTTCAAATTGGGAGATATTCCCAATGTTCAAACGATTGAACCTGGATTCCTCCGGGGAGATTCCCGTACGATCGGCGATTTGTACAAACCCTGGTAAACAATCTCTGTTCTGTTCGAACAAGAGGTACAGGTGCTTATGAATAAAAGGATGCTGATTTGCTTTCCGATCCTGTTGGCGCTGTCGCCGATTCTGCCGGCGGGAACCGTAACGCCGTTGCGCGATGGGTGGCAGTTACAATCGGCCTGCAAGCTGCAGGCCACGGGCGACTCGATTGCCACGGATGGATTTCAAGCGGACGGCTGGTTGAAGACGGCCGTGCCGAGCACCGTCCTGGCCACGCAGGTAGCGGCGGGTGTTTTTCCCGATCCTTATTACGGCGTGAACCTGCGCCAGATTCCGGGCACGACTTATCCGATCGGCCACATTTTTGCAAACATGCCGATGGCGCAGGACAGCCCGTACCGGTGCGGCTGGTGGTATCGCACGGAGTTTACGGCGCCAGCCGCAGCGCATGAAGGCGAGCTTCAGTGGCTGCACTTTGGGGGTATCAACTACCGGGGCGACGTGTGGCTGAACGGGAACAAAATCGCGGATACAACCAAGGTTGCGGGCGCCTATCGCACGTATGACTTCGATGTTACTGAGTTTCTGAAGCCTGGTAAGTCGAATGTGCTGGCGGTGGAGACGTTTGCGCCTACGGAAAAGGATCTGGGCATCAATTGGGTGGATTGGAATCCCTGTCCGCCAGATAAGGATATGGGTCTGTGGGGCGCCGTCGATCTGGTGACCACGGGCGCGGTGACCTTGCGTTCGCCGCTGGCGGTCACCCACTTCCATGACAGCACGCTCGGTTCCGCGGAGCTGACGGTTTACGCCGAGTTGCACAACGGCAGCGATCGCGCAGTAAAGGGCGTGGTTGAAGGTACGGCGGCCGGGGTGAAGATTGAGCAGCCGGTGGAGCTGGCGGCGCATGAAGACCGGAGCGTGGTTTTCACGCCGGAGCAGTTTCCGCAACTGCGCATTCGCGATCCGAAGCCGTGGTGGCCGCACCAGATGGGCGAGCCGCATCTGGAGCGCCTGACGATGAGCTTTCGGGCTCAAGGCCAACTGACGGATCAGCAGAGCGCGGAGTTCGGAATTCGCGAGATTACTTCAGAGCTTACGGTGAATGGCAGCCGTTTGTTTCGGGTAAATGGCAAACCGATTTTGATTCGCGGCGGAGGGTGGTCGCAGGATATGCTGTTGCGTACCGATGAGGCCCGGTTGCGCGACCAGTTCCGGCTGGTGCGGGATATGAATCTGAACACCATTCGCCTGGAGGGCAAGCTGGACACGGATGAGTTCTTTCATCTGGCCGACGAGCAGGGCGTCCTGGTGATGGCGGGCTGGTGCTGCTGCGACCATTGGGAACATTGGAAGGACTGGACCGCGGCGGACCTGACGATCGCCACTGCGTCGTTGCGGGCGCAGATGCTGCGGTTGCGGCACCATGCCAGCTTGCTAGTGTGGCTGAACGGCAGCGACAACGCGCCGCCGGCAGACGTGGAGCGCGCCTATCTGAATGTGGAAGCGGAGACGCACTGGCCGAACCCGGTGCTTTCGGCGGCGTCGGCACAGGTGACTGCGGGCGGAGGCGCAAACGGGGTGAAGATGACCGGGCCGTACGATTACGTTGCGCCCAGTTACTGGTATGTGGACAAGCAAAACGGCGGGGCGCACGGGTTCAACACGGAGACCAGCCCTGGACCGGCGATACCTTCGCTGGCCAGCCGGGAAAAGTTTTTGCCCGACGCGCAGGCATGGCCGCCGACGGCGACATGGAGCTATCACTTTGGCGGCGGGGAATTCACCAATCTGAAAGTCATGGATGAGGCGATGGCAGCCGTCTACGTGAAGCCGCAATCCGCGGCCGACTATGAACGCGTGGCGCAGACGATGGAGTACGACTCCGAGCGCGCCATGTATGAGGCTTACAGCAGAAACAAATACGCGTCGACAGGGGTGATTCAATGGATGCTGAACAACGCGTGGCCCTCGATGATCTGGCACCTGTATGACTATTACCTCGATGCAGGGGCGGGATATTTCGGGACCAAGAAGGCATGCGAGCCTGTACACATTCAGTATTCCTACGACGATCGCACGATTGTGGTGGTGAACAGCACGTATCAGTCCGTTGCCGGACTTCATGCAAGCGTGCGTGTTCACAACGTGGCGTGGAAGGAACTGTACAGCGCAGAGGCGCCGGTGGATGCGGGCGTGGACAGTTCACAAATTGTGGTCACCCTTCCGGAGAGCCTCTACTCCGGCGCGGAAAGGATCTTCTTCATCGACTTGACCTTGACGGATGGCGCCGGGAAGGTTCTCAGCCGCAACTTCTATTGGGTGCCGGGGACGCTGACCACCTTCGACTGGCCACGGACCGACTATACGCACACGCCGGCAGCGCGCCATGAAGACCTGAGCGCGCTCACGAACCTGCCGCCAGCCAAACTGGTTGCGCACGCGGAGTTGGAAAAGACTGCGCGAGGACGGGAGTTGCGCGTTGAGCTCGAGAACCCGTCCACGGCGCTTGCTTTTCAAGTCAGCGTCGCGGTGCGTACACAGTCCGGCGGACTGATTGCGCCCGTGATCTGGTCGGACAACTGGATTGAGCTTGTTCCGGGAGAGAAACGCGTGCTGACCGCGCTGTTGCCGGAGAGTGGCGCGGATGCGCCGACGGTGGAGATTGGAAGCTGGAACGCCGGTTCCCAGGACGTTACACCAACAACTGCCACGGGGGCACACTGAGGACACGCATGGCAGACGATCAAGGAAACGCGCAACCAAAACCCATCGGCCTCCATCGCACGCTCGGCCTGTGGAACCTCATCATCATCGGCATGGTCATTATCCAGCCGACGGCGCCCATGGGGATCTACGGCGTCATCAGCAACAAGGCCCATGGCCACGTGGTCACCACCATCCTGATCGCCATGGTCGCCATGCTGTTTACGGCTATCAGTTATGGCCGCATGGCGCGCGTCTATCCCAGCGCCGGGTCAGCTTACACATACGTCGGCCAGGAGATGCACTCGGCCGCCGGGTATATTGTCGGCTGGGGCATGGTGATGGACTATCTGATCAACCCGCTCATCTGTACGGCCTTCTGCGCCAAAGCCGCGATGAATATCCTTCCCGGCCTCTCCTTCTACGTCTGGATTCTCTTCTTTGCGGCTTTCTTCAGCTGGTTGAACCTGCGCGGCATCAAGACCTCGGCCCAGTTGAATGAGGCCCTGTGTGCCGGCATGGTGGTGGTTGTCCTCCTGTTCCTGGGTTGCGTCATCCACGCGGTGCTGCACATTCACCACGACCCGGGATTCTTTACCCATCCGTTTTACGAGCCAGGCAGCTTCCAACCGTCGAGCATCTTTGCCGGCACCTCGGTGGCCGTGCTCACGTACATCGGCTTCGATGCCGTCTCCACGTTCTCTGAGGAGGTTCGGGATCCGCGCCGCAACATCATGCTGGCCACGGTTCTGGTGTGCCTCATCACCGGCGTCCTCTCCGGGCTGGAAGTCTATGCGGCGCAACTGATATGGGGATCGAAGCCTTTCCCCAGCGATCAGGTCGAGTCGGCCTTTGCCATGGTCTCGCGTCAGGCTGGCGGCGCGATCCTCTTCCAGATCATGAACTTCACGCTGCTGATCGCCAACATGGGCTCAGGAATGGGTTCGCAACTGGCCGCCGGACGACTGCTTTACGGCATGGGACGGGGCAACGCGCTGCCCAAATCGTTTTTCGGAGTCATCGAGCCCAAACGCCGCATTCCGCGCAACAATATCCTGGCTGTGGGAGCGTTTGCGCTGGTCGGAGCCGGTCTGCTGGAGTTCTTCTCAAACAAGCTGGGCGGAGGCGCCTACGAGATCGGCGCCGAGTGTCTCAACTTCGGCGCCTTTGTCGCCTTCATGGGCGTCAATGCCGCCGCCTTCGTCCACCATTGGCGGCATGAGGAGAGAAGAAACCTGGGCGGCTACGTCGTGCCCACTCTGGGCTTCGTGATCTGTTTTTTCATCTGGAGACATCTCAGCTTCCCGGCGCAGGTGCTGGGCTTCACCTGGATGGGTGCAGGCATCCTTTACGGGGCGATTCGCACCCGCGGCTTCCGCTCCGAACTGGTCACCTTCGAGGTTCCTTCAGACGTGGCGTAACAGGCCGGGCGCCGCATCCTTGCCGCGCCGCTTCCTTGCCGCCGTGCATGCGAAGAAGCGCATTCCGCGTAACAACGTGCTGCTCATCGGCGCCATCTGCCTGGGGGGGTGCACTGGTCTTCAGCGCGATGCCATCGCCTGGAGCCTCTTGACAAAAGGGGGTTCGCGGCGTAATAAATATGACTGGCAGTCGAGATTGCCTGATAATCGTTTATGAATAGCAGTCAAGTTATTCGTTCGACCACTCTCGCCGATGCTCTTGCGCCCGGGGCGGCACCCCGTTCGTCCGGCATTGGACGCCGTGAGCGGCGCGCTGCGGAGACGCGTGTGCGGCTGTTCCGGTGCGCACTTCAACTTTTTGCGGAGCGTGGGTTCCCCAACGTCACCGTAGAAGACATTACCGAAGCCGCGGACGTGGGCAAGGGGACGTTCTTCAATTATTTCGAGACCAAGGATCATGTGCTGGGCGTGATGGCCGAGATTCAGCTTGGCAAGGTGAGAGAAGCGGCTTCGACGGCCAAGCAAACCAAGCGGACGGTTCATTCCGTGCTGCACAGGCTGGTGCTGTGTCTCGCCGAGGAACCCGGACGCAGTCCCAGCCTCGCTCGCGCAATGATCTCATCGTTTCTGGCCAGTGAGGGTGTTCGCGGCATGATTGAACACCAGATGCACGAGGGCCGCAAGATGATCGCGGAGGTCGTGGCGGCGGGGCAAGAGCGTGGAGAGATCGACTCACAGCTGGACAAGGACAAGGTTGCGCTTCAACTGCAGCAGGCGGTCATGGGAACGGTACTGCTGTGGTCGCTGCATGGGAAGCCAGCGCTCGAAGCATGGATCGAAGACAGCTTTCAACACTTTTGGAGGGCGATCGTACTCTCCGGTCAAGAGCAGGAGCTATGAGATCCAGATTTTGTATCAGGGTTCTTCTTGCGCTGACGTGCTTGATTGTTGGCCCGATCAGAGGGCCGATCACAAGTGCGATTTGCGCGGCGCAGCAACCGTCGCCGTACCGCCTGACGCTCGAGGATGCGATACAAAAGGCGCTCGAAGCCAACCTGAGCGTGCTGGCTGCCGGCACAAGGGTGGAAGAGGCCGAGGGAACCCGCACGCGCCGTCTGTCGGCCGCGCTGCTTCCGCGTATCAACGCACAAACGTATGCCAATGTGCAGAACCGCGACCTGCGCGCCTTCGGGCTCTCATTGCCGGGCTTTCCAATCCCCAACGTCGTGGGACCGTTTTCGAACTACGATTTTCGTGTCTATGCGCAGCAGAATATTATCGATCTGGAAAGTTATCGCGGGTTGAAGGCGAGTGAGCGGGCGCTCGATGCGGGCAAGATGGATTACCAGGATGCGAGGGATCTTATCGTTCGCTCGATTGCCGGGCTCTATCTGAACGCGCAGTCTGCCGCGGCGCGCGCGGATGCGGCCCAGTCGCGGGTGACGGATTCAAACACCCTGTTCAGGCTGGCCAAGGACAAGCACGACGCGGGGACGGCGACGGGCGTGGACGTGCTCCGCGCCGAGGTGCAGCTTGCGAACGACAGGCAGGCGTTGCTGGTGGCCGAGAACCAGTTGAAACAGTCGCTGCTGTCGCTTGCACGGAACTTGGGCATGAGTCCGGGCACACCTTTGGAACTGGCCGAGCCGCTCCGTTACCAGGCCCTGGCCCAGCCTGAAGCCGAGACGCTGATGCCCGCGGCGCTGCTGACGCGCGCCGATTACCTTTCGCTTGCCAGCCAGCGGCAGGGCCTGGCGGAGCAGGAGCGCGCCAATCGAGCCCGTTTCTATCCAAAGCTGAGCATCAACGGCAACTTCGGCGAGATCGGACGGAGCATTGGCAGTGTCGCGAGCACAGGCCTGATTCAGGGCGAGATCGACTTCACGGTTTTCGATCGCGACCGCAACGGAGAGGCGCAGGAGCTTGCCAGCCGCATGAAGCGCATCGACGATCAGATTGCCGATTTGCGGCGGGGGATCGAAGAGGATATCCGCGAAGCGCTGCTGAATCTGGATTCCGCGGCGGAGCAGGTGGCTGTTGCCAGGGAAGGGCAGGAGCTGGCGCAGCGGGAACTTGAACTCGCGCAGGATCGTTTTCAGGCAGGCACGGCCAACAATGTTGAGGTGGTTACTGCCCAGGATGAACTTGCCCGCGCGCAGGAGAACTATATTCTTGCCGTTTCCAGTCATGTGGATGCAAAGTTTGCGGTTGCTCGCGCCATGGGCGATACGGAGAAGAACATTTTGCGATTCACGGGGAATCCTTAAGCGGTTTTTCTCAGAGGGCCGCAACCCGGATTCCCGCTAGCGAGGTTTAATGCCATGAAGCGACTTATCCCGGTTCTGATTCTGTTGGCCGCGGCCGTTGCCGCCGGCGTGTATCTGTATCCTCGGCTGATCAAGAAGCCGGCGCCCGTGAACCAGCTCACGCTCTCCGGCAACATTGAAGCGCATGAGAGCCTGGTGAGCTTCAAGGTGCAGGGGCGGATCATCGATTTGCCGGTCGAGGAGGGCCAGCAGATTGAGCGAGGGGCATTGCTGGCGCGCCTGGAAGACGCCGACTCCAGGCAGAAGGTGCGGATCGACGAGGCCACTGTTCGGGTGCGCGAGTCCGATCTTTCGCTCACGCTGGCCGGAACCCGGGAGCAGGAAATGAAGGCATCGCAACAATCCATGATCGATGCGCAGGCCGATCTGGAAGAGAAGAAGCTGGACAACGATCGCGCGCAGCGCCTGTACGGCAAAGACGAGATATCCGCGCAGGACCGCGACCTGGCGGCAACCGCCCTGAAGCGCGCGGGAGCGATTTTCAAGGCAACGCAACAGCGTTACAACGAGGCTGTAGAAGGCAGCCGCAAGGAAGATATCGCGATTGCGCGCGCGAATCTGAACGAGGCCAACGCAAATCTTGGTTTGAGCCGAGTGAATCTGGGTTACACGAATCTGCGCGCGCCTTCTACGGGCGTGATCACGGTGCGTCAGGCGGAGCTGGGAGAGGTGGTCGCGCCGGGATCTCCGGTAGTCACGCTTGCCGACCTGGATCACATCTGGCTGCGGGCTTATATCGCCGAGAACGATCTGGGCAGCATTCACTGGGGCCAGGACGCAACCGTTACCACCGATACCTATCCCGGCAAGCAGTACCATGGGCGCATTTCGTTTATCTCATCGAATGCGGAGTTCACGCCCAAGAGTGTGCAGACTTACAAAGAGCGGGTCACGCTGGTCTACCGGATCAAGATCGATATCGACAATCCCAACCACGAGCTAAAGCCCGGCATGCCCGCCGACGCTCACATTGATCTGGCCGCGGCCAGGCCGGAAGCGCAGCCATCGGGACCTGCGCCCGCCAGGCGATGACGGAGCAGCTCCAATCCGCGAACAAGCCCGCTATCAAGGCCGACGGGCTGACGAAGAGTTTTCCGGGCGTGCGCGCTGTGGAAGCGCTGAGCTTTGATGTGCGCGCCGGGGAGATATTTGGCCTGGTTGGTCCCGACGGGGCAGGGAAGACGACCACCCTGCGGATGCTCGCGGGTATCATGCCGCCCGATGCAGGCAAAGCCACGGTTGCCGGCTTCGATGTGGTCCGCGATCCCGAGGGCGCCAAGCACGCTCTCAGTTATATGCCGCAGCGTTTCGGGCTCTACGACGACCTGACCGTGGATGAGAACATCCGTTTCTACGCCGACCTCTTCGGAGTGAAGCGGGCCGAGCGTGAAGAGCGTTCTACAGAACTGTTGAAGGCAGCGGGCATGAGTGAGTTTCGCAAGCGGTTGGCGGGGAAACTTTCCGGCGGCATGAAGCAGAAACTGGGCCTCGTCTGTGCGCTCATTCATCGCCCCAAGGTGATCCTGCTGGATGAGCCGACCACTGGTGTAGATCCCGTCTCTCGCCGCGATTTCTGGCGCATCCTTTACGAACTGGTGGCGGAGGGTGTGGCGATCCTCACCTCGACTGCTTATCTTGATGAAGCTGAGCGCTGCCATCGCGTGGCGCTGCTCAATGAGGGCAAGCTGCTGTTTTGCGACACGCCTGCGAACCTGAAGGCCAGGATGGGCAAAGGGGTATTGTCCGTTATCGCGCCGGAGCCGCGCAGATTGCGCAGCGCGCTTGAGCACGCAGATGGAATCTCAAGTCTTGTACTGACCGGCGACGGGCTGCACGTAGTCGTAGACGATGCGGCTCGGCGCATTCCCGAGTTTGAGGCCCGGCTGAGGAGCGCGAACGTGCCCTTCGACGCGATTCAACAAGCAGCGCCAACGATCGAGGACCTCTTTGTGGATGCGGTCGGCGGCGGAGCATCGTCCCATGCCTGAACAAGAGACTTCAGTCGCGGTGGAGAACCTGGTGAAGCGATTCGGCGATTTTGTGGCCGTGGACCGGATCAATCTCGATATACGTAAAGGTGAGGTCTTCGGCTTTCTCGGACCGAACGGCGCCGGCAAGTCCACCACCATTCGTATGCTCTGCGGTTTGCTGAAGCCTACCTCGGGCCGAGCGCAGGTTGCGGGATTTGATGTGGCCCGTAAGCCCGAAGCCGTGCGCCAGAACATCGGCTACATGTCGCAGAAGTTTTCTCTCTATAACGATTTGAAGGTGGTCGAAAATATACGGCTATTCGCCGGCCTTTATAGCGTGCCATCCAACAAGCTGAAGGAACGGATTGAATGGGCGCTTGCGATGGCGAACCTCAAGGGCCGGGAGAACCTCATGACCGGGACTCTTCCCGGCGGGTGGAAACAGCGGCTGGCGCTGGGTTGCGCGGTGCTGCACAAGCCGCCCATCATCTTTCTGGACGAGCCCACCTCCGGGGTCGACCCCATCTCGCGGCGCCAGTTCTGGGATCTCATTCACCAGATGGCGGAGGAGGGCGTTACTGTTTTTGTGACCACGCATCACATGGAGGAGGCTGAATATTGCAACCGCCTGGCGCTGATTTTTCGCGGGAAGATAGTAGCTCTCGGCACGCCCTCCGAGTTGAAGCGAGACGCGATGAAGGGTGAACTTCTCTTGATCGAGTGTGAGCCGCTCGGCAACGCAGTGGAAGCGCTGCAATCGGCGCCGGACGTGATAGATGCCGCGGTATTCGGAAACGCTCTGCACCTGGTTGTGCCGGATGCCGATGCCTCGGTGCCGCGGATTGAGAAATATCTGGCGGATCACGGAATCGTCGTTAGCCGCATCGAGAAGATACGCCCCAGCCTGGAAGATGTTTTCGTCTCTCTCACAACAGCAGGCAATGCTGGAGAGGAGCGCAAAGCATGAGCTTCACTCGTTTGCTGGCCGTGGCCAGGAAGGAGGTCATTCAGATTCTGCGCGATTCGCGCAGCCTGGCCATTGTGGTCATTATGCCGGTGACTCTGATGCTGCTGTTCGGTTACGGCGTTAATCTGGATCTGAAGGGGTTGCCGGTTTATGTGTACGACCGCGATGGCAGCCAGCAGAGCCAGGACCTGCTGAAGCGCTTCCAGGCCAGCGAATATTTCCACGTGGTGCGCGTGGTGAACGACTATCCCGCGATCACGAGGGCGCTGGACGACGGGCACGCCAAGATGGGGATCGTAATTCCGTGGGATTTCTCTTCGCAACTGGGCCAGGGCGGCCCAGTCCAGGTTCAGGCGCTCGTCGATGCCACCGACGACAACACGGCCAATGTGCTCATCGGCTATGCCCAGGCGGTCGTTCAGGGCTATTCAACTGAGATTCAACTTAACTGGCTCCGCGACCGCGGCCAGTCGATCCAACCCGCGCCAGTGAGTGTGGAAACCCGCACCTGGTACAACGAGGATCTGGAGAGCAGCGCGTTCATCGTTCCCGGCGTGCTTGCCCTGGTCATGTCGGTGATCGGCGCGTTTCTCACTTCTCTGACGATCGCGCGGGAGTGGGAACGGGGATCGATGGAACAGCTGATTTCAACCCCCGTGAGCGCGATGGAGATCATGCTGGGTAAACTGGCGCCCTATTTTGTTCTCGGCATGTTCGACGTCATTGTCTGCGCCGCGATCGCGATCTACTGGTTCCAAGTACCGTTTCGCGGCTCTTATATCACGCTGCTTGTCAGTTCCGCGTTGTTCCTGGTGGTCGTGCTTTCGCTCGGATTCTTCATTTCCGTGCTCGCAAAGAACCAGTTTGCCGCATGCCAGATCGCGCTGCTGGTCACCTTCCTTCCAGCTTTCCTACTGTCTGGATTTCTGTTTTCGATTGAGCAAATGCCTATAGCCCTGCAGTGGATCACCAGCGTTGTGCCGGCGCGGTACTACGTCTCATTGCTGAAGAAGATATTCCTCAAGGGGACTCCCACGGCTATGCTCTACGCCGATTTGATACCGCTGGCTGTGTTTGCACTTGTGCTTGCGTTGCTGGCTACCCGCTCATTCCACAAGAGGCTGGAGTAAAGGAGAGAACGTATGCTGGGGCGCCTGAAGCAGATGTTGATCAAGGAATTCATCCAGGTCTTCCGCGACAAACGGACGCGGTTTCTGCTGTTCGGGCCGCCGATCATTCAGATGCTGGTGTTTGGCTACGCGGCCACCTTCGAGATCCATTACGTTCCGACCGTTGTGCTGGATATGGATCACAGCCAGGAGAGCCGTGAACTGATCTCGCGCTTTACATCGAGCCCCTATTTCGACGTGCAGCGGCAACTGACTGACTCGCGCCAAATACGCGATCTCATCGATCAGGGAAAGGCTACGGTGGGTCTGGAGATCGATGCCGGTTTTGCCCAGAAGCTGCGCGGGGGCCAGACGGCGCCGCTGCAAGTGATTGTGGACGCAACCAACTCCAACACGGCCCTGATCGCCTCCAGCTACATTACGCAGATTGCGCTTGGCTTTGCGCATGACTACCAGCAGGACCGCATCTATCGGATTGCGCCGCAAATGATCGACGCGATTCCTTCGGTCGAGCTGGGACAACGGCCGTGGTACAACCCGGACTTGAGTAGCCGGTGGTTCTTTGTGCCAGGAGTGATCGGCAGCCTGACCCTGGTGCTGGTAATCACTGTAACGGCCTTTGGGGTGGTTCGCGAGCGGGAGATCGGCACTCTGGAGCAGATCATGGTGACGCCCATCCGCCCGGCCGAGTTCATTCTCGGCAAGACAGTGCCCGCCTTCCTGATTGGCCTGTTCGATGTTTCGCTGATTGCGACTGTCGGGACGTTTTGGTTCAAGATTCCATTTCGCGGTAACATTCTGGTATTGCTGACGGGCTCGGTGCTTTTCATTATTTGCATGCTGGGTGTGGGGCTGCTCATTTCAACGGTTTCCTCAACGCAACAGCAGGCCATGGTGACAGCCTTCTTCTTTATCATGCCTGCCATCAGTTTCTCGGGGTTCGGATTTCCCATCAGCACCATGCCGCAATGGATGCAGTATTTCAGCTATGCGATCCCATTACGCTATTTTCTGATCGTGCTCCGCGGCACTTATCTGAAAGGCGTGGGGATGGACATTCTGTGGCCGCAAATGGCAGCCATGGCAGGCCTCGGACTGAGCCTGCTGACGTTCGCCATACTCCGCTTCCACAAGGCGCTTGACTGAGATTCGTGCGGTGAACCAGCTGATCCAAACCACAACGGTCAGGGCTTGACCCGCGCAGCGAAGATTTCTGCAAATGAGCCTTGGCAGCTCCGGCGGGATTATGGCTCTTGACGCAGTAGACGAGTGCTGCTTCCACCCGATCCGTGGGGCGTCAGCCGATCCGCGGCGCGGTCCGGGGGATTGATGGAGGCGGTATCAATCCGAAAGCCCAACGCCCGGAGTTCAAGAACTTCCCGCAAGACGAAGATCATCGACAAGGTCTAGTACCGTGACTGCATGATTTGGAAATGTCGATCAGAACAGAATGGGTGCCCCAGGTCTCGATTTTCAGACCTGGGAAGTACAAGTTCACCTGGTCGTGGCACTATGACCAGATCGGCGAGCGATCGGGGCGGGGGTACGGAGGACGGCTGCGTGGCGCGTACGTCGAGATGGTTCCAGGCGGGGCATTCGAAATGTCCTGTCAATTGAGACGCCGTAACGCATTACGAGACGAGGGAGTTTCAATTGCGATGCGGCATCAAAAAGCCATCCCTGCGTCCGTTTCGGCGCACGTCCTGGATATCGTACCTGCGAGGGTGGCTGAGGGCCATCGACAGGGCAAGCGATCCTCAAATGTATAAGTCCTTCCCGGTACAGCGCAAGAATCCAGGCCCGGTTGGACGGGTGGACCGGGTTGTTCCGCCTATTCATTCCATTGGGCTTACCGGAGGGATTGCAGGACCCCTCCAGTGACCGTGCGAGGAGGGCGGGGATTTCGGAGCAAAAAGCGCCAATGGCCGCACACACGCAGCCAGCGGTACAGGTCAGGGGTTACAATCACAGGTTCCAGCAGTTTCGACCCCATCGATGTTACTTTAAGTTTTGGCCGCGTTTGTGCCGATATCGATGAGTCGAAGCTGCGGACCGGACCGCACCCTCCAGCGGATGCGGGATCCGCTGCATGGCTGGCAGGACGAGTGGCAGGAAGAGATTGGGAGCTCGGTTTCTTATGATGGAATTCCACATTTCGGGGAATGCGCGTGAACGGTACCAGTTCGCGGGGTCTCTTTTTTCCTATACGGGGAACGTCGTTTTCGCCAATATAGCCGCGTGCCGCGAGTTCGCGTACCGCATCAACAAAGTTCGCGAGGTGCAAGAGCATCCCGAGCGGGCGATCCATGCCGGGGCGCTTTACGCCATGGGCGTGATCGACGAGGCCAGCCACATATTGATAGAGTGCTTCCGCGAGCAGTTCGACGCCAAGGTGATGACCGACGCTCTCGCCTGGTTTTCCTCGTCGGTGGGCGCCGAGGCTCTGGACACCATGCTGCTCACTTTCGTCGAGCAATTTCCGGGGACCAGTGTGATTCGCGGGCTGGAGACGCCCCGGCAATGGCTGGCCGGCGAAACCGACGGCACCTCCCACCGGGCCGCGGCGCTCGAGGAGCTGATGCTGCTGTGGACCGCCAACCGCAACGAAGCCTTCCAGCCGTTCGATGAGCTGTTCGAGGATAAGACCCTGGCGGAAAAGACCGTTTACCACCAGGTCACCGAACAGTTGCCCGGCTACTTTGCTACCCGGCCGCTGGTGCCGATGGAGGGCTCCGGGCCTGTCACCCTGCTGGAACTGCTGCGCGCCCCGGCCTTGCGCTCTCCGCGCTCGCTCAGCGAACAGCTCGCCCTCATTCTCCGGCTGTGGAAGCCGCTGCTCGGCGACCGGCTGGAGCGTTTCCTGCTCATGGCCGGTGAGATTCTCAACGAAGAAGAGCTGGCCATCTGGATGCAGTTCCATCCTCCCGTCGCGGCGCAAGGGCCTTCCGTCGTCAGCCATTCCGAGGTGCCGGTCTTCGGCGATCCGGCCCGCGAGTACGAGAGGTTCAGCCAGGACACGGCCTGGATGCCCAGCGCCGTGCTGATCGCCAAGAGCACTTACGTTTGGATGGCGCAGCTGAGCAAGCAGCACGGCCGCAGAATCTCCCGCCTGGATGAGATCCCCGATGAGGAACTTGCAACGCTGGCGCGGCGGGGGCTCAATTCGCTGTGGCTTATCGGCATCTGGGAGCGGAGCCGCGCGTCGAGGACCATCAAGCAGCTCTGCGGCAACTCGGACGCCGTGGCCTCAGCCTACTCGCTGTTCAGCTATTCGATCGCCGAGGATCTGGGCGGCGAGGGAGCCTACATCAACCTTCGCGACCGCGCCTATCGGCACGGCGTCAGATTGGCCAGCGACATGGTGCCGAACCACATGGGCATCGACTCGCCCTGGGTCGTCGAGCATCCCGATTGGTTCATCTCCCGGCAGGATACGCCCTATCCGGCCTATAGCTTCAACGGCCCCGATGTCTCCCATGATGGGCGCGTGGAGCTCAAGATCGAGGACCACTACTTTACGCAGAGTGACGCAGCGGTGGTCTTTCGCCGCCGCGACCGGGCCAGCGGCGAGACGCGCTATATCTATCACGGCAACGATGGCACCAGCTTTCCCTGGAACGACACGGCGCAGCTCGACTACCTGAATCCGGCGGTGCGGGAACAGGTGATTCAGACCATTCTGCACGTGGCGCGGCTATTTCCGGTCATCCGCTTCGATGCCGCGATGACCCTGGCCAAGCGGCACTTCCACCGGCTCTGGTTTCCCGGCCCTGGAACCAGCGGCGCCATCCCCTCCCGCGCCGAGTATGGCATGAGCCAAGCCGAATTCGACCGGTGCATGCCGCACGAGTTCTGGCGGGAGGTCGTCGACCGCGTGGCCGTCGAAGTGCCCGGCACCCTGCTGCTGGCTGAGGCCTTCTGGCTGATGGAGGGCTACTTCGTCCGCACCCTGGGCATGCACCGCGTCTACAACAGCGCCTTCATGAACATGATGCGCGACGAGGAAAACGCCAAGTACCGCTCGGTCATCAAGAATACCCTGGAATTCGACCCCGACATCATGAAGCGCTACGTCAACTTCATGAGCAATCCCGACGAGCGCACCGCCATCGACCAGTTCGGCAAGGGCGACAAGTGCTTCGGAGTGGCCGCGCTGATGGCTACGCTGCCGGGCCTGCCGATGTTCGGGCACGGCCAGATTGAGGGATTCACCGAGAAATACGGGATGGAGTACCAGCGGCCCCGCTACGATGAGACTCCCGACCACTGGCTGGTGGAACGCCACGAACGGGAGATCGCTCCGTTGTTGCGCCGCCGCTGGCTCTTCGCCGAAAGCAGCAACTTCCTGCTCTACGACTTCTTTCGGGATTCGGGTACGGTGGACGAGAATGTCTTTGCCTACTCGAACCGCAACGGCATCGAACGCGCCCTGGTGGTTTATAACAACCGCTACGCCACCGCGCACGGCACCATCGATTTCTCGGCGGCATACGCCGACAAGGGCGCAGGGCAACTACGCCAGCAGCGGCTGCGGGAAGGCCTTGGGGTGACCGGCGACACCGCCGTCACCCTCGCATTCCGAGACTCGCTCACTGGGCTTGAATACCTGCGCCGGGCGAATGATTTGTCGGAGCGCGGCCTCACCCTGGATCTGCACGCCTACCAGTGCCACGTCTTTCTGGATTGGCGCGAGCTGCGCTCCACAGCGGAAAAACCCTGGGACCGGCTGTGCGATCAGCTCAACGGGAAAGGGGTTTCCAACCTGGACGATGCGCTGGTGAATCTCGAGCTGCGGCCGGTACACGATGCACTCCGCCTGCAGTTGGATTCCGGCCTCGTGCGGCTGCTTGCCGATCTGGCGGAGCATCCTCGCGCCCTTGCCGCCGGGAAGGATAAGAAGATTGAGCAGGAGCGCAGGGAGTGCTTTGATTTGGCGTGGAAGCGCTGCGAGGGCTTTCTGCGCGCGGCACAGACGGCTTATTGGTCACGCGGCGGCGGAAAAGGCCAGCCGGCCGGCGCCGTTCAGGCAACCGACCCCGGATTGCTGGGCCCGGCCTTCCGCGAACGCCTGCGGGCGGCCATGCGCATTCCCGCGATCGAGGCGGCCTTTCCGTCGCCTTGGACCGCTGCTGCCCGCCGGGTGCTCCCCAGCCCCAGTCCGCAACTGACCGCGACGGCAGTGTGGGGACCCGTGCTCGGCTGGTGCGTACTGGAGTTGCTGGCCGAATCGATCGACTCGAAAAACCCGGAGCGCGTGGCACTGGACCTGTTTGACCGGCTCCGCCTGCGGGAGCCGTTTGCCGAGGCCTTCGCTGCTCTCGGATTCGAGGGCGAGGAAGGCTGGCGCGTTGCGGCGCGCATCAAGGTCGTGCTGCTGACCGGAGCCGGCGCCGGCAAGGAGGAGGATGCAACTGCAGAAGGCGAGTCCGCGGCTGATGCAGAGACGCCAGCGCCCGTTGTGGAGGCTCCTGTAGACGTGCTGGAAACGGCTGCTCATGAAGCTGCGCCGGCGGTTCCGGCTCCAGATTCAGGCAAATCGGTTTCAAGCGAACCGGCAGCGGTTGGGGTCGAAAGAGTAGCACTCTCCCCGGCCTTGTGGCGTGATCCGGATGTGCGCTGGCTGACAGGCGTGCATGAGGCGCAAGGGCATGCTTACCTTGTCCGTGAGCCGTATGAGGAGCTGCTTTGGTGGCTGCTCATGCCGTCGCTGCTCCGCCTGGCAGGCGATACAGTCTTGAACCGCGCTGCGATAGCGCAGATGAACGAGATCGTCAGCGAAGCTCTGGCGACGGCCGAGGCTGCCGACTATCGCATTGATGCGCTGCTTGGCGGACCCTCCGGCTCAGATGGCGGCCAGCCGACTGAACCAGAGGCCGAACGCCAGTCGCTTGAACCGGAACAGCCGGAAGCAGACGGAAGGGAGACTGACCAAGCGGCGGTCGAATCACCCGAGGCAACCGCGGTCGATCAAGCCGGGCAGGACGAGTAGGGAGGGGTGCAGGGTGAGTCTGCTGCCTTTACGCGCCCAGCGCCCCTTTGCTCTGCTTCCACGCCCTATGCGAGGTTCTGTTGCGCTTCGAACGTATTCATAGGAGTCCCTTGTACTCGCCCAAATTCAACCAGATCTCCGACCGCTCCATTCTCATCGAAGTCATGCAGGCTTACTCCTTCGCCATTCTCTTCGGCCCGCAATCGGACCCGCAGTCACCAGCTCCTCTGGTCGCCACCCACCTCCCGCTGGTCGTCAAAGATGAGGGCCCACACGGCCTGCTCGAAGGCCACTTCGCCAAGGCCAATCGTCACTGGCAAGCTCTCGCCGGACGCGAAACCCTCGTCGTCTTCTCCGGCCCTCACAGCTACGTTTCGCCTACGCTCTATGTCGATCAGCTCTCCGTTCCCACCTGGAACTACGTCGCCGTCCATGCTTATGGAACCCTTGAACTGGTCGAAGGGGAAGCCGGCAAGGGTGCACTGCTCGCCGGCCTGATCCAGGCCAACGAACCAGCCTTCGCCGAACATTGGCACGCCATGCCCGAGGGCTTCCGGCGCACCATGCTCGCCGGCATTGTCGGCTTTCGCATCCCCATCGCTCGCATCGAAGGCAAATTCAAGATCAGCCAGAACCGCGACCCCCAGGAGCGCCGCAACGTCCACGCCGCCCACGCCGCCGGAACGGTAGACCAGCAGGCACTGGCCAGATGGATGGCACGGCTCAACGGATAGGTCACCGGCTAGCCTCGCATTGCCTGGGTCGGCCTATCCTGCCTGCCGGGGGACTTACGTACGACATATTGTGGGATGGTGTAGAGTTCTAAGGTTGACCTGATGCCGTCGCCCGCTCATCGCTTCACTTTAGCCAGGAGCATGCATATGCGCAGACTTCTCCTTGTTTTTTGCCTCCTGTTGGCAGCCCCGGTTATGCTCGCCGCCCAGCCCTCCACGCAATCCAACTGGAAAGCGAAAGTTGCCGGCGCCATGCCGTTGCTCGGCCACCGGAACTGGATTCTCATTGTCGATTCTGCCTATCCGCTTCAGGCTTCTCCTGGGATTGAGACCATCGAAACGGATGCCAATCAATTGGAAGTCGTTCGATACGTTCTGGGCGCCATCAACAGCTCGATTCACGTACGGCCTGTCATCTCAATGGACGCTGAACTGCCCTTCGTCCCCGAAGAAGATGCATCGGGCGCCTCAGCCTATCGGGCTGAGATCACCGATCTTCTCCGCAACTACCCCGTCGCGTCCCTGCCGCATGACAAAGTCATTGCCAATATCGACGAGGCCAGCAAGCTGTTCCATATTCTCGTCCTCAAAACGAACATGACGATCCCGTACACATCGGTTTTCATCCGGCTCGACTGCAAATACTGGAGCGCGGATGCCGAGAAGCGCATGCGGGCAAGGATGGCCGCAGCTGAGCAGCCTGCCCGTTGAACGAAGGAACGGCAACCGTGCAATCGAGAGGGGCCAAGCGGTACGATTTGTGTCAACCGGATTGGACCCGTAGAATCACAGCAGGGCCGACGGCGACGCTGCCCGGAGCGGCACCAGGTACCGATGAGCGAACAAGAAGCAGAGGTTTCCAGCCAGGCGCAGGCGATTTCGCCGGCGTGGATCAGAATCGAGCGGGCGCGGCACACCCAGCGGCCCAACCCCATGGACTTTATTGAGCGGATCTTCACGGATTTCAGCGAGATTCACGGGGATCGCGCCTTTGGCGACGACCAGGCCGTGGCGTGCGGGATGGCGCGGCTGGGCATGGATGAGGTGCTGGTCATCGGCAACCGCAAGGGCGGCAGCACCAAGGAGCGAGTGCGGCGCAACTTCGGCATGCCCCATCCGGAAGGCTACCGCAAGGCGCTGCGGTCGATGAAGATCGCGGAAAAGTTCTCCAGGCCGGTGATCAGTTTTATCGATCTGCCGGGCGCTTATCCCGGCCTGGGCGCCGAGGAGCGTGGCCAGGCGGAGGCGATCGCAAGGAACCTCCTGGAGATGTCGCGGCTGCGTGTGCCCACGATTTCGGTGATCACCGGGGAGGGCGGATCGGGCGGGGCGCTGGCTTTGGCGGTCAGTGACAGAGTCCTGATCCTGGAAAATGCGCTCTACTTTGTGATCACGCCAGAGTCCTGCGCTGCCATCATGTGGCGCGATGCAGCACACAAGCAGTTGGCGGCCGAGGCCATGCGCATCTCCGCGCCGGAGGTTGCCGCGCTGGGGTGTGTTGACGAGATCATCTCTGAACCGGGGGAAGGCGCGCACACCGACCGCGAGGCTGGTACAGGGTTGGTGGGCAGTGTTCTGAAGAAGCACCTGGCCGAGCTGAAGGAGGTGCCGATCG
This sequence comes from Acidobacteriaceae bacterium, assembly GCA_003139795.1. Lineage (GTDB taxonomy): Bacteria > Acidobacteriota > Terriglobia > Terriglobales > Acidobacteriaceae > Telmatobacter. The sequence continues at coordinate 38,617 of PLGM01000244.1, forward strand.
ATATTCTGGTGGCCGCGCGGCAGGAAAAGTTCCGCAACATCGCGCAGTTTTACACCGAAGGTTAGGCCGCGGCACCGTAAATCGCTGATTTCAAATGGGAATCTGATTATATCGCTGAAACTTAAAGGGCTAATCCATCCAGCAATCGACGCGATAATATTCATCCGTCTCACTCGTGTCCATCTTTTGGGAGAAAAATGCACAGCATGCTCGAAAAATGGGCAGTAAATATAGATAAGAGTGTAATTTGCGATATGAGCATCGTTGTGATAGCCTGTTTCACCGAATGGGCCACGATCGCGTTTGCCCGCTCGAATCATGCTGTGAGGACAAATCTCCTTCGCGCTGTCCATCCTTGAATTCCCCAAGGAGGCGAAAGGAGAGTCCCGATGCCATTCGGACGGAGTCACACCTGCCTGCCCTTTCTTACGCCAAAGACATCTCTGCCAGAGCCCGCCGTGACCCGCCCTCAAGCGACAAGGGTCTCCGGCCTCCTGGCCATTCCCGCTCACTTCCGGTCGGCTGCGGCATGGGTGTATGGGCTCTCATTGCTCCTGTTGATCAGCGCTTTCTTCTGTTCTGTCGCAGTTGCGCAGACGGCGCATTTCAGTGGCGCAGTGACGATAATGGCCGGCGCCTACGCCGAACCCTACGGCGTCGCGGTGGACGGGAGCGGGGACGTCTTCGTCGCCAATCTGGGGTACGGGACGGTGCAGGAGATTCCGGCTGGATGCACTGCATCTGCCTGTATCGTTACGGTGGCCAGTGGCCTCTACGTTCCGGAAGGCATAGCGGTGGACGGGAGCGGAAATGTCTTCATCACCAACGGGTATGCCACGGTACAGGAGATTCCGGCTGGTTGCGGTTCCTCTGCCTGCATCAGGACGGTGGGTGGCGGCTTCAGCAACTCACTGCACAATCTGGCGGTGGACAAGAGCGGGAACGTCTACGTCGCCGATGTAAACAACAATGCGGTGAAGGTAATCCCGCCCGGCTGCACCTCTTCTTCTTGCGTCAATACGCTCGGTAGCGGCTTCGCAGAGCCCTATGGCGTCGCAGTGGACGGGAACGGGGACGTCTTCGTCGCGGATACCGACAACAGCAAGGTAAAAGAGATTTTGGCTGGCTGCACTTCCTCTGCTTGCACCATCAACACCCTGGGCAGCGGATTCGATCTCCCCATGGGCGTTGCGGTGGACAGCAGCGGGAACGTCTTCGTCGCCGATTGGTTCAATAATGAGGTGAAAGAGATTGTGGCTGCGGGTGGCTATACCGTCGTGGAGACCTTGGGCAGCGGCTTCAACGGCCCCGAAAGCGTCGCGGTGGACGGCAACGAGAACGTGTTGGTCGCCGATGCCTACAACAATGCCGTGAAGGAGATCGGAACATTGTCCGGCAACTTTGGTACGGTGAACGTCGGTGCCGCTTCTCCTCAAACCATCCAGATGAACTTTACCTTTGACACCGCGGGTAAGCTGGGGAGCACGGCTGTGCTCACGCAGGGCGCACCCAGTCTGGACTTTACGGATGCAGGTGGCGACACATGCTCCGCAGGCACCAGCTACAGTGCCGGAAATACCTGCATCGTCAACGTGACCTTCAAGCCGGCGCGCAGCGGTGTCCGCTACGGCGCGACGACCCTGAACAGCACCTCCGGAGCCGTGATTGCAACTGGCTACGTCGTTGGTACCGGATCAGGGCCGCAGGTGACGTTCGGGCCCGGAATACAGAGCACCCTGGGCGGCGGCCTCTCAGCAGCCCTTGGCTTGGCGGCCGATTCAAGCGGGGACATCTTCGTCGCAGACAACTTCCACAGCGCAGTGAAGGAGATTCCCCCTGGCTGCACCTCCTCTGCTTGCGTCAAGACGCTGGGAAGCGGATTCGACCAACCCGATGCTGTAGCGGTGGACGGCGCAGGAAACATATTCGTCGCCGACGGCTTCAATAACGCGGTGAAGGAGATTCTGGCGGCGGGCGGTTACACCACCGTCAAAACCATCGCCAATAACATTCCAACTCCCAAAGGCATAGCGGTAGACGCAAGCGGGAATGTGTTCGTCTCCAACTGGAACAACCAGTTGCAGGAAATTGTCGCGGCGGGCGGTTACACGACCATCAAAACCCTGGCCAGCGGTTTCAAGTATCTCGATGGTCTGAAGGTTGACGGGAGCGGGAACGTCTTCGTCACCGACTTTTACAACAACACGGTCGACGAGATTCCGGCTGCGGGTGGTTACACCACAGTCAAAACCATTGGAGGCTCCTTTGTGTTTAATCAGCCCATGGATGTGGCGTTGGACGGGAATGGGAATGTCTTCGTCGCCAACTATGGTGCAGGTTATGCTGGTGCTGTGGAGGAGATTCCGGCGGCTGGCGGTTACACCACAGTCAACACCATCACCAGCGGTATCAGTTATCTCGACGATGTAGCGGTGGATGGGTCCGGTAACCTTTTTCTTGCGATTGGCTCGGGTAACGGGACCGACATTGGCACAGTGGAGAAGTGGGACCGTGCCGATCCGCCGTCCCTGTCCTTCGCCGTGACAGGAGTAGGCTCAACCACCTACCCGCAGGACGTCACGTTCACGAACATCGGCAACGCAACCTTGACTCTTCCTGTTCCTTCAACAGGAGACAATCCGAGCATCACGGCGAACTTTACTCTCGACAGCACCGAAGCCGGAACCTGTCCGCTCGTCAGTTCTAGTTCATCAGCGCCGGAGACCCTGGCGGCTGGCGCCTCCTGCGTCTTACCGATCAGCTTTTCCCCTCTGTCACCCGGAATTTTTATTGGCTCCCTGATGTTGACTGACAATGCACTGAATGCTCCGGCGCCGGGCTACGCGACACAGACCATTCAGTTGAGCGGGACAGGCGTCCAGACCACCCCAACGATTACCTGGGCAACGCCGCTGCCTATTCCCTATGGAACGGCGCTGAGCGCCACCCAGCTCGACGCCACCACGACGGTGCCAGGAACCTTCGTCTACTCGCCGGCAGTCGGAACTGTTTTGCCTCTGGGGGGGAACATCCTCTCGGTCACATTCACGCCCACGGATACTGTCGGTTACACAACAGCCACAGCTTCCGTCGCACTGACGGTGTTTGCCTCCTCGGGAACAATCAACATCGGCAGCAGCGCGAGCACGGCAACGTCACTGCCGTTCACCTTCGCCACTGCCACCACGCTGGACAGCATCAATGTGGTGACGCAAGGCGCAACGGGGTTGGACTTCACGAATGCCGGCACGGGAACCTGTACGGTAGGAACGAACTATGCCGCGGGCGCTACCTGCACGGTCAATGTCACCTTTACGCCCAGGTTCGCCGGGTTCAGGTACGGCGCGGCGATACTGGAAGACGGTTCGGGAAACGTCCTGGCAACCGATTACGTATCCGGCACCGGTTCGGGACCGGAGGTGAACTTCTGGCCCGGCAGCGAGAGGCTGGTAGGCAACGGCATGAGTAGTCCCTGGGCGGTGGCCGCGGATGGGAACGGCAACCTCTATATTGCCGATTCCGGCAATAACCGGGTGTTGAAGGAGACTCTGGCGTGGTTGACCGGCATCTACACCCAGAGCGTGGTGCCGACCAGCACTCTGAGTAATCCGCAGGGAGTTGCGGTGGATGGCAGCGGCAACGTTTATATCGCCGATTTCGGCAACAACCGGGTGCTGAAAGAGACGCTCTCGGGGACCACTTATACCGAGAGCAGCGTGGGCAGCGGCCTGTCGAAACCCTCTTCGGTCGCAGTGGATGGGAGCGGTAACGTCTATATCCTTGATACTGCCCCAACGGAAACCCTGCAGATTTTGAAAGAGACGCTCTCGGCGGGCAGCTACACGCCGAGTCAGCTGTACAGCGGCAGCTGGTACATTACCGGAGTTGCCGCGGATGGGAACGGCAGTGTCTATTTCTCGAAGACTCTGGAAGACGAGATGCCGGGCAGCGGCGGGGTGTTCGAACTGACGCCAACAAGCAGCGGGTACACAACGAGCACGCTGGACAGCACCCTGAATGCCGTCGCCGTGGCTGTGGATGGGAATGACAATGTTTACACCATCGACCAGGGCACGTATGGTCCTTATTCGGTGATCGAGGAGACTCCTTCGAGCGGCTACAACGAGAACTTTTTGCCGATCTATGCCGCCCTCTCCAACTCCTCCGGTGTCGCTGTGGATGGGTTTGGCGATGTCTACATCACGGATGCCGGCGGTAGCCTGCTGTTGAAGCAGGATTTTTTTGACACGCCAAGCCTGAGCTTCGCGGCGACGAAAGTCGGCTCGACGAGCAGCGACAGTCCGCAGACGATCACCTTCGAGAACGCCGGCAATGCTACGCTGACCTTCCCGATTCCCAATTCCGGGAACAACCCATCCATCAGTACCAACTTCACTCTCGACAGCAGCGATGCGGGGACCTGCCCGCTGGTGAGCGCCGGTTCCTCGACGGCGGCGACGCTGGCAGCCGGCGCTTCCTGCACGTTGCCCATCAGCTTCTCCCCGACGACGGTGGGTACTATCCTCGGCTTCCTGGCCTTGACGGACAATGCGCGGAACGCGGCTGCTCCCAACTACGCAACACAGGCCATCCCGTTGATCGGCACCGGCACTCAGGGCACGCCAACGATTACCTGGGCAACGCCTGCGCCTATCCCCTATGGAACCACCCTCGGCGGCATTCTTAATGCAACGGCACAGAGCGGATCCAAACCCGTCGCCGGCAGCTTTGCCTACACCGCGACGCCAGCAGGCGGAACGGCCGTGGCCGTGACCGCGGCAACCATCCTCGCACCCGGCAGCTACACACTCACGGCAAACTTTACTCCGACAGATACAACCGACTACACCACGGCCACGGCAACCGTCCAACTTACAGTTAACCCGGATGTGCCGGCAGCAATGATGTCTCCTACACCGGGCACTGTGCTGGCTGGTTCCACCGTGACCTTCACGTGGACGGCCGGCTACGGGCCGGCGGCGTATCAGCTCTATCTGGGCACCAC
>PLGM01000339.1 GCA_003139795.1 Acidobacteriaceae bacterium
ATCTTCTCCACCATCTCCTCGCCGCCCACAAAGTCCGCACCCGCCGCGGTAGCTTCCTTCTGCCGGTCCCCGCTGGCGATCACGGCCACAATCTTGGTCTTGCCCAGCCCGTGCGGCAACACCACCGTCCCGCGCACCATCTGGTCCGCATGGCGCGTGTCCACTCCCAGGCGCATCGTCAGATCGACGGTCTCGTCGAACTTGGCGTACCTCACCTGCTTGAGCAGCCCTACGGCCTCAGGCAGCGCATACGCCGGCTTGGTCACAGCCGCGCGCGCCTTCACAATGTTCTTGCTGATTTTTCTGCCCATTCTTCCCTCGTCTCCCACCGCCTCTGCCAGCCCCGCCTTGCGGAGAACCCGGAAGTGCCAGCCGCACCGGCAACGCTACAACCGCCGTGCCTGCCACACCCTCGAACGGGCCCAGAAACCGTGGTGCCTATGACTGTCCAGGGATTCCCCCCGGACGCATCTACTAAGTCTACTGAAACCCAGCCCGGAATGCAAATTCTGTCGCGGACGCTGTTTTCGATCAACGAAACAGGGTTACGATGGAGACGAGGACAAGATCATGGCGACAGCAACTCTCGATTGGTCCCAATGCCCCGCCGTGGAGAGCGTTCCCGGCAAGCGCAGCGGCGCGTGGGTATTTCGCGGAACCCGCACGCCCGTCTCCGTAGTCTTCGAAAACCTCCAGGATATGACCGTTGACGAGCTGGTGGCAGAGTTCGGCGTGACGCGCGAACAGGTGCAAGCCGTTCTCCAATTCGCGGCCCACAGCGCCGAAGTTGAGGTTCTGCACCCGTAATGCTGGTTCTCTTCGACAACGGCACTCCGCGCACCCTCGCCCGCTATCTCATCGAGAATCATACGGTCACCGAAGCCCGCGCCCGCGGCTGGGGCGAACTGGAGAACGGAGCGCTTTTGAACCATGCCGAAGCAGCCAGGTTTGAAGTCCTGGTGACCACCGACAAGAATCTCCGCTACCAGCAAAACCTGACCACCCGCAAAATCGCCATCGTAGTGCTCGGCAAAGGCCGCTGGACGCTGATCCAGCCGCAAGTGGCAAAGGTTGTCGCCGCCGTGAACGCCGCGACCCCAGGCAGCTTCGCCGAAGTGGAGATTCCGTTCTGAGACAGCTCATAGTGCTACTTCTTTGGCTCCATCTTACGGAGCCGTTTGTACAGGTCATCGAAATCGCCGTAGATGTCTGAATCGCACGGCTCCCGACGGGTTGACTGAATATACTTCCTAATTTCTGCATTCTCCGAGCATGATTTTACATATGTGTAGAACATGTCATATGCGTGCCTCTTGGTTATCAGCTTTCCCTTCAGAAACATGGCAACGTCCTCAAGTGGGCCGAGAAGAACGTCATCGACGATATAGGTGCTGACGGTCGAACCTTTCACGCCTAGTTCCTCAAACCGATCACGCAGACTTGGATCGTTCACCTTCCGGATTGTGAAGTAGGGGATCTCGCCGTCTTCAAATTGAAGAAGGTCTTCCTCCAGCAAGAACAACAACCGACGGGCGTCCTCGGTAAAAAAGTCGTTCTTCAAGCGGAAGATAAAATCAGCCCTACTAGTTCGAGCCAAGCCCCCGAGTTCCTTCAAAGCCACCCCGACAAGAGCAAGCGTAAATACAGAGGTTGCCATCGCCCAGAATACCGCTGGGTCATTGAGCGTGTTTTCCCAGAAGCAATGAAACATCATGACCGCATATTACGCCGAGCGCACCGGGTCTCGGTTCCGAGAGTGGGAAGTCCGCGCGAGTCGTCATGCCCAGCGGCAAGACCAGCGTGCACCTGCGCCTGGACAGCGATGTGGTCGAGTGATTCAAAGCGCGCGGCAAGGGCCACCTGACCCGCATGAACGCCGTTCTCCGCGCCTACGTCGATGCACATGAGCGGCGTACGTAAACGCCCGCGCCATCACCCCACCAGCGCATGCCCGACCCGCTTCCCCGACGCCTGCCAGCGGCGCACAATCTCATACACGATCACGGTTGCATAGGTCACCGCGATCCAGACAAAAACCTCTTCGATCGGAAGCCTGCTCCACGCCGTGATACGCACGCCGATCATGGCGTCATCCTGGAAACCCCACCACCCATAAGGCACGGCCAGCGTCACCTCCCACAGCAGGCTGGTCAGCAGAATGATGAAGAGCGTCAAGCTGAGCGCGCGCCAGTTGATCACCGGCATGGCTGCAGGAAGCAGCGCCGCCGAGGGGGCCAGAGCCCCGGCCACAAGAAAGGCGAAGTAGCCGGGGAACCCCGGCTCCGGCACGAAAACCCTCCTGTAAACGATGGCCGCCGCAATCAGCGCCACCGCCCATGCCATCGACTGCCAATGAAACCGCAGCAGGCGATCGAACTCCGCTCTCTCTTTGGCATCCGCGCGGACGCCATAAGCTGCCAGCCAGTACTCGTCGAGCCAGATGTAGAGCAGCAGCACAGCCACGAATCCCGTGAAGTAGAAGGCATATTCTTCCACCGGCACTCCGCCATGCAGCGCGGGCGCGGTAATCCCCAACGTGGCCCCGGGGTTGGGAAACGTGAAGAACGAATTGGCGAAGAAGAAGTCCAGGCCCGCTCCTAGCGGAAACAGAATCGCGATGGTGCGGACGAAGGCCCTGCGCGAAATCCGCACATCCTCGCGCGGCACGAACCAAAACCCGATCACCAGGATCGGCACGACAAACAGAAGCAGGCTGACCGTGTAGCCGTATGGTGAGGAGTCAGCCGCGGGCGCCCCAACCACCGCCGGCCGCCGCGCCGTCAACAGCGTCAGCGCCGCGGGAACCGCGACCATACCCAGCATGGCCATGACCACCCGAAAGCTGGTCCGTGGCGCATTCAAATCGGGCAAAGCTGCCATACTCGCTCCTCCTCTTGGTGCGGCCGTCCTGGCAGAATGAAGTGCTCACCGCAGCGCGGTTCGTAGAAGTCGCCGGCCATGATGATGGGGCTGTCGTACTGGCCGGGCTGGCCCTCGTCGATCGCCACGCGCTCGATGCGCTTGCCGATCCTCTGTTCCGTAGCCGCCAGAACCGGCAGAACCGGCCACGGGTCCGCGGACCGGAACTTCACAGCCTCCATCTTCCCGCACCCATTGCGGTTCCGGCTCCCCACCAGGCCAGCCTCCGCCTTGGTGTCGTCGGCCGGCTTCAGCAGCATCACGTCCTGCTTGGCATACTGTTTCCGAATCTCGATTCTTTGCAGCAGTTCCGCTGTCTTGTTGCTCCGCATCGGCCCAACAATCATCTTCAACTTGCCCGGCATGGTCGTCTCCAACAGATTTCAACACCCCTTTTGCCTCCAAAAAACAAATTAACACCCGCGGCCGGACCTTGCCCCTTGCTGGCCGTGCCAATCGCTCCAGCCTTTCAAACCCCAGCCCTGCTGTGGGACACTGACTCCCACGGGAATCCAGCTCTTGAAAACCCCTCCAGAGGACCCATGCGCCCAACCAGACTGCCCTGCTTCGTTGCCTTCATCGCCTTTATCGCCGCCGCCCCGCTCGTCTCCCAGCAGTTGAACTCGAACTTCGCCCGCGACCCCGCCCAGCCCATCGATCAGCAGTACACCGATCAGATCCACAAGTACACCACCGATCCGTCCTTCACCTCTCCGCTGGTGGACTACCTGCCCGCCTCCAAAACCGTCCCCACGCCCGCCAAAGTCCTCGGCGACGTAGCCGGCGCGCCTGACATGCTTCCCTACGCCGAAGATGTCTACAAATACTTCCGCCTCCTCCAAGCCGCCAGTCCCCGCGTCAAGGTCTTCACCATCGGCCACTCTGAAGAAGGCCGCGAGATGATCGCCGCCGCCATCGCCGACCCGGAATTGCTCTCCGGCTCCAAGGCCAACGACGCCCGCCTGGCCAAGCTGTCTGACCCCCGCGCCATCAACCTCGACGACGCCACCGCCCGCCAGCTCGTCGACCAGTCCTGGCCCGTCTACTACATCACCGGCACCATTCACTCGCCTGAAACCGGCGCGCCCACCGCCCTGATGGAGCTCGCCTATCGCCTGGCCGTCGACAACGCGCCTTACATCAAGTACATCCGCTCCCACATGATCGTCCTCATCACCCCCGTCGTCGAAGTCGATGGCCGCGACCGCATGGTCGACATCTACAAGTGGCACAAGGCGCACCCCAACGAGAAATGGCCGCACCTTCTCTACTGGGGCCATTACGTCGCCCATGACAACAACCGCGACGCCATGGCCATGACCCTCGATCTCACCCGCAACGTCCTCGACACCTATCTCGACTGGCACGCCCAGGTGCTGCACGACTTGCATGAATCCGTCCCGTTCCTCTACGACAACACCGTCGGCGACGGCCCCTACAACGCCTGGGTCGATCCCACCCTCGCCGACGAATGGCAGGAACTCGGCTGGAATAACGTGGCCCAGATGCAGTCGCTCGGCATGCCCGGCGTCTTCACCCACGGCGACTTCGACACCTGGAGTCCCGGCTATCTCATGTTCCTCGCCGGCATGCACAACGGCATCAGCCGCCTTTATGAAACCTTCGGCAACGGCGGCGCCGACACTGAGAAGCGCATCCTCGATCCGGAAGAATACTCCCGCACCTGGTACCGCCAGAATCCCCCGCTTCCCATCGTCACCTGGTCTCAGCGCGATAACAACAACTACGAAGAATCCGCCCTGCTCACCACCATCTCTTACTTCTCCCAGAACGCCCATCATTTCCTTGAGAACTACTACATCAAGAGCAAGCGATCCATTCAGAAGTCCACGCTTGAAGGCCCCGCCGNNCCCCGCCGAAACCAATCGTCAGATCGAGCTGCTCAAAGTACTCAAGCGCCAGCACGTCGAAGTCCACCAGCTTTCCGAGCCGGCCACCTCCGCCCTGCCTCCTGAAAAACGCGGCGACAAGCCCAGGCAGGAGACCTTCCCCGCCGGCAGCCTGATCATCCGCATGGATCAGCCCTACTCCCGCGTCGCCGACGCCCTCCTCGATCGCCAGTTCTGGGCTCCCGACGACCCCCAGAAGCATCCCTACGACGACACCGGCTGGTCCTTCCCGCACCTCTTCAATTTGAAAGTCGTCCGCGTCCCCGATCCCGCCATCCTGCAATCCAAAATGACGCCCCTCGACGATCCCGCCTCGCTCGCCGGCCACATCTCCGGCGCGGGCCCTGTGCTCGCCGTCGCCAACACCGCCCAGGTCTCGCTTCTGCCCCTCGTCTACAAGCTCAAAGGCGCCAGCATCCAAATCCCCAACGTCCAAATCCCCAACGTTCAAGTATCGGACAAGCCCTTCGACGCCGATGGCCGCCACTACCCGGCAGGCTCACTCCTCATCGCCGCAACCGCGGACCCCCAGATCGCCCCCATCCTCCACGATCTCTCTCTCGACGCCGCCCATCTTGCCGCCGCGCCCACCGTCGCCACCCATCCCGTCGCCGCGCCCCGCATCGCCTTCATGCACACCTGGCTTGCTACTCAAACCGAAGGCTGGTGGCGCTACGCCTTCGACGCCGCCGGCGTGCCCTACGACTACATCAGCACCCAGACCGTCCAGAAGCTCGAGGACCTCCGCGCCAAATACGACGTCATCGTCTTTGCCCCCGTTGGCCGCTCCTCCACGCTCGACATCCTCAACGGCATCCCGCTCTGGAACAACCCCATGCCCTGGCAGAAATCCGCTCTCACCCCCAATCTCGGCGTCATCGACTCCACCCCCGACATTCGCCCCGGCCTCGGCTACGAGGGCCTCGCTCACCTCAAGCAATTTGTCGAGAAGGGCGGCCTCCTCATCACCTGCGAAGACTCCGCCCAGTTCGCCATCGAAACCGGCCTGGCCCCCGGCGTCACCATCGCGCCTCATGAGGACGCCCGCGTCGTCGGCACCGTGCTCAACACCGTCTTCGTCGCCCGCGACCATCCCGTCGCCTTCGGTTACGGCCCGGGAGTTCCCGTCATCAGCGCCGGCGGCATGGCCTTCAACGTCAGCAACACCCTCGGCCACCCCGCGGGCCGCATCCTCATGGACCCCTACGCCGAGCGCCCCACCGGCCGCGGCAACGTCGACGACTGGGATGCGCCCCAGGGGCCGCAAGATCGCCGAGGCCGAGCCGCTCGTCAAGCAGCAGCCCTGGGAGCCGAAGAAGTTGAATGAGGAACAGGCCCGCAACAACACCCAACTCATTCCCGCCGAACTCCGCCCCGACGTCATCCTCCGCTTCATCGACGCCAAAACCCTTCTCCTCGACGGCCTTCTCGACAAAGCTGCCTCCATCGCCGAGCACGCCGTCGTCGTCGACGCCCATCTCGGCCAGGGCAACGTGCTTCTCTTCGCCAACAACCCCGTCTATCGCGGCGAAACCGTCGGCAACTACGCGTTAGTCTTCAACGCCATCCTCAACTACCAGCGCCTGGCGCACACACCAACACCCCCGCCCCGCCGGCAGAAAAACAGTAAGTCCCCTGAAGACCGGCCGCCCCAGAGCCTGCCCTGAGCGTGTCGAAGGGTCCCGTCCGCCGCAGCGGAAAACCTGCGAGGGAACCCAACCTGCAGTTACGAGATCCTGGGGCGTTTTCGAGGACTGCTCCTGCGGCCGATCCGAAAACGGTCTATTTCAGGTGTCGGGAGGCGGAATCTCCCACCGACGCCGTGCAGTCGGTTTTCCAGTCCATGGCGCGCGATTGCTCATTCTCTTCCCTAGGGAGCGCATTCGATCACAGACCGAACGTGCCGCTGAAACCCGCGCCCAGCGCAGGGTTTAGTGTACCTGTCCGCGAACTCTCCGCTGTTTACGCTCTCGCTACCTGCCGCCGAAAGAGACGTAAAGTCCGTAGACTTATGGTCCTCATGGCTGTTCCGATTGCTCCTATGCCTTCCAAACCAGCCGAGGAAGTTCAAAAGCAATTCGGGGCACGAATGCGCGCGCTACGCCAGCAAAGGGGCCTTTCGCAGGAAGAATTGGCATTCTCCTGCAACCTCGACCGAACTTACATCGGCAGCGTGGAGAGGGGCGAGCGCAATATCAGCCTCGTCAACATTCATACCATCGCGGCGGCATTGGGGGTTTCACCGAGAGAGTTCTTCAATGACTAAGCGAAAACCGATCCCCGCGAAACTACTTCAGCGCATCAAAACCGTCACAAATAAGCGCGCGCGATTTGTCCTCGATTCGATCGTCAAGAACGGAAGTGTCTCGACCATCCAACTCAAGGAAGCAGGATATGACCACCCTCCCCGTGCGGCGCGGGATGCGGTCGAACTCGGCTTCGCCCTCACGCGAGTCAAGGCAAAGCGTGACGACGGCCAGGCTATCGCCGCATACGTGTTCGATGAGCGGGAACTTGACCCCAAGCTGACCGGGCGTGTCGTTCTCGCGAAGAAGGAACGCGATGCCATCATCGAGCGCAACGGCTCCAAATGTAATCTATGCGGTGCCGTACACAACATCCAGGTTGACCATCGTATCCCGTTTCAGGTTGCTGGCGAATCTCAGCGCGATGAAGCAGACCCGTATCAATTGCTCGACGGCGCGTGCAATCGGAAGAAATCGTGGAGTTGTGAGCATTGCCAGAATTGGCTGAAACTCAAGAGTCTTGATACATGCCTTTCATGTTATTGGGCGAATCCCGATACGTATACCCATGTCGCCATGCAGCCAGAAAGACGAGTAGATCTTGTTTGGAAGGGCGAAGAAGTAAATGCATTTGAACGACTGAAGCGCACCGCCGACAGGAATAAGAGATCGGTTGCAGACGAGATTAAAACAATGATTGCGTCATAGAAAAAAGCTCATCGAACTCATGCAGACTCATTGTCTGGTCGTCTACCGTGGCGGGAATCACGTTATGCGAAACGTATAGCGATTCAATGGTCACGTGATCTCGCCCATTCAATGTTGCTTGGCTGGAGCGTCCAACATCCAGCAGAATGCGAGATGCGAGTTCTCTTGGCAACCGGTCACCATAGGTCCGATCCCCGCAAGAACCGTCATAGCTCAATATGAAGGGAATTGCCCGCCCATTAAGGACATTCAATCCTTCAATCATTCGCTTGCGAGTAACCCCGCCGATATACCGTGAATCGCGTCCTTCGCTTGTGCCCTGGTAAGGAGGGTCTAAATAGAAGAAGTCCCCAGGCTCAGCGGTTTCGAATACTTCAAGAAAGTCAGCGCAGACAGTACGGGCTCTCCCATGAAGCAACCGATGTGCCGCGAGCAGTTCCTTCCGCATTGCGTCCGGATTCGTTCCTGTTCTCCGCTTATCAGGGGATTGGTTGAATTCTCCTGACGGGTTGAAGCGTACCGCGTTTTTCACGCAGCGCGCGAGCAAGTAGAGAAGTTTCGCAGGATCGCGGTCTTCATTGAATTGCGAGCGAATGTCGTAGAACTCATCTATCGGCCTTTTGCGTTCTCGCTTCCAAAGGCTCTCGTATTCGTTCGCAATGCCTTCCGGGTCGTCAATGATCGCCTGCCAAAGCATCACGAGAGGTTCAAGTCGATCACCGATTTCAAAACGTCTGAACTTCATCGAACTCGCTGCGGCGAGTGTCACCGCCGCCGAACCCGCAAATGGTTCGACCAGCCTCTCATATCGCCCCGCTTCCACATGGCTCAGAATCGCAGCGGCAAGCCGTCGTTTGCTTCCCTGATACGGAATGGGATGGGGAACCGAGAATCGCACGACTCACCTCAGACGATACGTAAAGTCATCTTACAGCACTTCACGGTCGGTAGTGATTGCCCAATTCAAAACCGTAACACAGTTTCGTCACTTATTCGCCAATTCCTTCGATGGGTCTACGAATCCGAAGCCATATTGGAACACCATCCCTAAACCGCGCATTCGGTGATGCACCGAACCTGCCGCTCTCAACTCCGCACGGGTGCGGGGTGAGAGCGGCTGTCCGTGGCAGTGTTCACTCTAATGCGTTTGCGGAGCGGATCACCGGCTGCTCGTCAGTTACCACTTGTGAACTACCCAATTTGCCCCAGGCGCGTTGGTCGTGCCCGGTGGCCCGACTGTGTCTGTAACGCCATTTCGCCCTACTGGACGGCAGAATTCACTCCAGCCAGAATCTAGCAGGCGATACATGCAGCAGAACAAGAATCTGAATAATAACGATAATATTTTCTGCTCTTTACAGGTTCACCACGGATTACTCCCCGAATGTCGGCTTCTCGAACGTTTTCCGCGGCCCCGGCGGCGTCGGGCGCCCCAGGCTCTCGAATTTGAGACCCTGGGTATACATACCCAGCATCTCGTTGATTCATGATTCGTTTCGCAAGACAATTCGAAAAATCTGCTCTGTAAAGCAGATTAGAGACAATAATATGCTCTATAGAGCATATTTATGGCGTTTTTGCCTTATAGAGCAGATTAAGTTGTATAATCTGCTCTAAAGAGAAGATTATGCCCTTGAATCAGCTACTCGCGTCCCAACCCTACCCCGTTGAGCGTGCCCTCAAGACCGTGGGTGGTAATCTCCGCACGGCAAGAATTCGGCGGGGATTGACTGTGGTGGCGGCAGCTCAAAAGATTGGGACTGGCTATCGCGCCGTAATGGAAGCCGAAAGAGGTAAGCCCTCTACCGGTGTTGCCGTTTATGCAGCATTGCTCTGGCTATACGATTTGCTTCCGGCCTTTGAGGATCTCGCCAATTCCCTTAAAGACGCGCACGGTCTGGCACTAGCCCGTCGCAAACAACCTATGCGTGCGAGAAAGGCCCGAGGACTGGATAATGACTTCTGACGCCACCGAAGAGTGCTTCGTCTATATCACTCTGCCAGGTGCGGTGTCGGCCATAACCGCGGGCAAATATGTGATCGAGACGGATGCGCGCGGCGATCCGCTGGGACGCTTTGTCTATGGCCGTTCTTACCTCGAAAATCCTGATGCGGTGGACATCGATCCGGTGGAGCTGAAGCTCGCCGCGATCACCTACGAAACCATCCAGATGAATGGCGTCTTCGGCGCCTTGCGCGATGCCGGCCCCGACTTTTGGGGCCGCCGCATTATTGAGAAGCGTGCCGGCATCCCAAAACTCCGGGAGATCGACTACCTGCTCGAATCGCCGGATGATCGCGCCGGCGCTCTCGGATTCGGTACGAATAGTAAGCCTCCCACGCCGCCGCACAAATTCAATCAGACCATTGAGCTCGAAACGCTCCAGGAAATCGCCGCAGCCTTGGTCCGGGACGAGATTCCCAACTATCCTGACACCGAGCAGGCCCAGGACCTGTTGCTGCTCGGAACTTCGATGGGCGGAGCACGCCCGAAGGCCGTCATCGAGAGCGAAAGTGGGCTCTGGATCGCGAAGTTTTCCCGCTACGACGATCGCTGGAATTATCCGCGCGCCGAGCACGCCATGCTGGAGCTCGCGCGCCAGTGCGGCATCGATGCGGCCGAAAGCCGGCTCGTAACCGTGGCCGGCAAAGATGTTCTCCTGATCCGGCGCTTCGACCGGCAAAGAACGCCCGCCGGTTACACTCGTGCGCGCATGATTAGCGGTATGACAGCCCTGCGAACGGACGATGCACCCACAGCAAGAGATCGCTGGTCCTACATTCTTCTTGCCGAAGAATTGCGCCGCATCGTCTCGGAACCGAAAGCCGATGCGCGGGAGCTTTTCCGCCGCATGTGTTTCAACGCGCTGATCTCAAATACGGACGATCATCCGCGTAACCATGCCTTTATTGCTTTCGGCCGGAACTGGAGGCTCTCGCCGGCCTACGATCTGATGCCGCTGCCGGTCGTCAGCCAGGATCGCCGGGATCTGGCCATGGAATGCGGTCGTCATGGCCGCTTTGCCAATGCCACAAACATTCTTTCCGAGTGCCCGCGCTTCCTGCTCGAGCGCGAGGAGGCGGAGAAGATTGTCTACGGAATGCGGGAACAGGTGGAGAAGACTTGGCCCAGCACCGCCCTTCAGTGCGGCGTTTCGGTCAAGGATGCCGATACAATCCGCGGCGCATTCGTCTATCCGGGTTTTTCGCGGGCAATCGGGAACTAGATTCTGAGCGATTTGAAGAAGTGCGTCTCTCGAAGCGCTCAGATTAGTACTGTTATGTCGGCTTCTCGAGCGTTTTCCGCGGCCCCGGCGTCGTCGGGTGCACCAGGCTCTCGAATTTGAGACCCTGGGATTTAGCTTCCGATCATTCGCCGGCCCTGGCTGCCTGAGCACGTCGGGCGGCGTCGGCCCGGTCACGCCGTAGCCAAAGCCGAGGGCCTCCTTCAGCACCCGCGGCCTGACGAACGAAGGGCGGGATTCGCAACCGGAAAATGCCCTGCAACGCCCCGCCCTTTTGCCAAAAAACGCAAAGCTTGCGCATTCAGTGTCCACCTGCAACCGGACATTTCGCCATGGATTCGCAACCGAAAAACGCCCTGTTTTTGCCAAAAAACGCAAAAATTGCGCATTGAATGTGTACCTGCAACCGGACATTTCGCCATGATTCGAAGCACTGCGGGGCTAGTTTTCTGCATCCTGGAAGCCGATCGGCCGCTTTGTGCTCTCATAAGGTCACACCCGCGGCCGGTTTTGCGACCCCATAGGGCCACATTTCAGGTCGGCCCGCAGGCCCACTTTTCCTGTCCCATGGAACACGGAACGCGGCCGTGAAGTCGGCTTTATGGCCAGGTCTTCGCGTGAGCCTCGCTCTCTCCGGGGCGTGTCCCCGCTACCGGAAATGCCCACACAAACTCTTTTGGTCTTTCCCCCTAACCCCCTTTTGTGTCACACTTCTACCCATGGGAAGCAAAGACAAAGGCAGAAAAGAAGTTAAGAAGGCGCCCAAGCCCAAACCCAAACCGGAGCCGGGCCAAAAGCGCGAAGTCTTCACCCCAGCCCCGCCGAAGTAGCGCGGCAACGGCAACCCGCTCTCTCCGGCGCGTCTCCAGACGCAAAAGGCCCTCCCTGTCCGCGGAGGGCCTTTGTGCCTTCCACAAGTCCCATTCGCGCTAAAGGGTCTGGTTATGCCGTGCAATCGTACCGCCATCCTGATCGCCTTCGTCCTCCTCGCAACCGCTGCCCCCGGCCAGGAACTGGGGCCGCAGCCAGCCCAGCAGCCAGCTCAGCAACCCGCCCCGCTCCCAGCCCCACCGCCATCCCCCCTGCCGGCCGTTGTCCCGCCCAACCGTCCCGCCATCGGCCTGGCTCTCGAGGGCGGCGGCGCCCTCGGCCTGGCCCACGTCGGCGTCATCCAGTGGCTTGAGGAGCATCACATCCCCATCGACCGCGTGGCCGGCACCAGCATGGGCGCCCTCGTCGGCGCGGCCTACTCCACCGGCCAAACTCCCGCGCAAATGCGCGCCCTCGCCGTCAGTGACGCCTTCATGGCCGTATTCACCCTGCAAACCCCCTACGTCGACTCCAGCTTCCGGCGCCGCCAGGATCGCCGCCAGAACCCCGCCGCCATCACCGTCGGCCTCAAACACGGTCTCGCCCTGCGCGACGCCCTGCTCTCCGGCCGCGGCGTCGATCAGTTCCTCTCCACCACCCTGCTCGCCTACAACCGCCAGGAGCTGGACTACAACCGCTTCCCCATCCCCTTTCGCTGCGTGGCCACGGATCTCAACACCCTCCAGGCCCTCACCTTTGCCGCCGGACCGCTGCCCCAGGCCGTCCGCGCCTCCGTCTCCATCCCCGGCGTCTTCCCGCCTGTTCAGAATTCCAACGGTCACTATCTCGTCGATGGCGGCATCCTCGACAATCTGCCCACTGACGTCCTCCGCCAGGACCTGCACGCCGACACCGTCATCGCCGTCCGTTTCGAAGACGCTCCCCTCGCCAACGCCGATGTCTCCTCCATCGTCGGTGTCCTCAACCGCGCTTTCACTGCCGGCATTGTGCAAAATGTCGACCGCGCCGTGCGCCTCGCCGATGTCGTCGTCACCGTCCCCGTCGCCAACTTCTCCGCCGCCGACTACACCAAAGGACGCCAGCTCATCCAGGCAGGCTACCTGGCTGCGGAGGCAAACCGCACCGTCCTGCTCCCCTACGCCCTCGACGATCGGGACTGGAATGCCTACCTCGCCGCCCGCGACCTCCGCCGTCTCCCCCAGCCCGGCGTCTTGCGCCAGGTCCGCGTCGAAGGCGGCGAACCCGGCGCCCGGCAGCAGGTCCTCGGCGATATGAAACCCCTTGAGGGTCAGTCCATTTCGCCCGCCAAAACCCTCGACGCCCTCAAGCCTATCCAGTCCAACGGCGATTTGAGCGCCACCTACCAGACCTTCGGCCCGCCCCCCGCCGCAGCCGCCACCGCCGCCAATCCAGACGCCAGTGGCCCAGGCACTACCAACCCCGACACCGGCGTTCTGGTCCATCTCGCCCCCGACCCAACCGGACCGCCCTTTCTCCTCGTCGGTCCCGATCTGGCCGCCGAAACCTCCAACATCACCCGTATGGAGTTGAACCTCCGCCTCGTCGATCAGAACCTCGGCGGATTCGGCTCCGAGTTCCGCGCCAGCGCACGGGTCGGCTACATGACCGATCTCTCCGCCGAATACTACCGCCTCCTCACCCCCAGCGGCTTCTTCCTCCAGCCCCGCACCGGCATCCTCCGCGAACCCGTCTACATCTGGGCCGACCAGAAGCGCGTCGCCGAGCGCCTCCAGCAAAACCTCGACGCCGGTATCGAGGCCGGCCGCACCTTCGACAATTCCCTCCAAATCTCCGCCGAGTGGCGCGCCGAAGACACCCACTGGAGCCTCACCAGCGGCTCCGGCGGCGGTCCCTATCTCAACGGAACCGCCCAGACCGGCCTGCTCCACATCGACATCGATAAGGAAACCTCCGGTTCCGTCTCCCCCAAGGGTTTTCGTCTCTCCGCGTCCGCCGGCGCCCTCTACCATGCGGTCGCAAGCGACAACGCCCCCCTCGCCATGCTCTCCACCGCCCGCACCTGGCAGTGGAGAGATCGCAATATCTTCGGCCTCACCGCTGATATCAACTCCTATCTCCGCGCCAACGTCGCCGAGCCCTATCGCTTCACCCTCGGCGGCCCGCGACGCCTCTCCGCCTCATCCTTTGACGAGTATCGCGGCACCGACACCTACCTCGCCCGCGCCGGCTATCTCCGCCGCCTCGCCGCCCTCCCCACCGGCCTCGGACAGGGCCTTTACGGCGTCATCGGCTACGAAGCCGGTGAAATCTGGTCTCCCCAAGCCCGCGCCATTCTCCGCCAGGACGGAACCGCCGCCCTGGTCGCCGCCACTCCCCTCGGTTCCATCTCCTTCGGCGCCTCCGTCGGCGACGCCGGCCACCGCAAAGTCTTCTTCACCATCGGCCGCTTGTTCTGATGGATCTTTTGCCGCGACTCACTCGTACCTCAGCGCCACCATGGGATCCACCCGCATCGCTCGCCGCGACGGCAGGTAGGAAGCCAGCAGCGCAATGGATAGAAACAGGAGGACGACGCCGCCAAACGACACTCCATCGACGGTGCTCAGTCCATAAAGCACCTTACGGAGCAAGTACGAGGCTCCCACGGCGAGAATCATTCCGGCGAGCAATCCTGCCAGCACCGGCCGCGTGCTCTCGCGCAGCATCAGCAGCAGAACGTCGCGCCTCTTCGCGCCCAGAGCCATGCGGATGCCCACCTCGCGCGTGCGCAGCACAACCATGTAGCTGACCGTGCCGTAGATGCCCATCGAAGCCAGCAGAAGTCCAACCAGTCCGATCGTAGTGGCGATCGCCGCCGCAAAGGCAGCCGTTATGAAGGGCGTCGTCAGGCGAAGCATCTGCTCGAGCGTCGACGTTGTTGCCACCACGTTGGGATCGACCGACGCAATCGCCGCTCCTATCGCCCCCATCGTTTGCGCCGGATCACCCTGGGTCCGAATCAGAATCGGGTGGTCCCCAAGCCGGTCTTCGGGCATCGGCACGTACACCTGCGCGGCGTCGCTGTTGTCCAGCATCTCTCCGCGCGTGTCGCGGGTCACGCCGATCACCTCGTACGACGGCCCGTCTGGACGGAATTCGCCTTGGGGGTGAAACTGCCCATCGGTGCCCAGGCGTACTGTGCGGCCTATAGGGTTCTGTCCCGGCCAGAGCTGTTTGGCAGCCGCTTCGCTCACGATGACAGAGGCCTCGTGCTGGCCCTGTTGCGCTTCAAAGCCGCGTCCAAAAAGCAGTGGTATCCCCATAGTCTCAAAGTAATTTGTCTGCACACAGGTGTAGTAAAGGTAGGCCTGCGAATTGTGGTCCGTCGGCTTTTCTCCATTGATCGAGATCGCCGCCCACCGCAGCCCGGGTCCGTCCGGCGCCCGCGCACTTGTAATTGCTGCCACTCCCGGCAGTGCCACAATCCGTGTGCGAAGCTCTCGCGCAATCGCGGCCTTGCGCTCCGCCGTGTATTCCCGTCCCTCGGGTAAATGAAAATCGAGATCGACCACATGATTGCTCTCGTAGCCGGTATCCATTTTCAGAGCGTGAATCGAGCTGCGGATCAGCAGGCTGCCGGCAATCAGCAGCACCAGCGAGACGGCCACCTGCGCGGCAACCAGCAAGTCGCGCAGCCGCCTGCCGCGAGCCGGTGCTGTCCCCGCGTTGGCCTTCAGCGCGGAGGAGAGCGCCGACCGCGAGCTCTCCAGCGCCGGCGCCAGCCCGAACAAGACTCCGGCCAGCAGCGAGATGCCGAAGACATAGGCAAAGACCTCCAGGTCCGGGTTCACGTGGAAGACAAGCGTGCCGTATTCGGCCGGCAAGTCTCCGGCAAACTTGGCCACCGCCGCGGCCAGCAACCCCCAGCTGAACAGCAGCGCGAAGGCGCCGGCCAGCAGCCCCAGCAGAGCGCTCTCCGTCAGTAACTGTCGTATCAGCCGCAGCCGGCTTGCGCCCAGCGAGAGCCGCATGTCCAGTTCATCCTGCCGCGATGCCACCCGCGCCAGTTGCAAGCTGGCCACGTTCGCGCACGAAATCACCAGCACCATCCCCACTGCCACCATAATCAGCAGAATCGCCAGCCTGAATCCAGCGTTCAGCTTGCGCGGAAACGGCGACCCAGCCCAGATTTGTGCATTCACCGGTTTGGCCAACTCGGAGTGAGAGTCGTGCAGCGCGCGCAGGCGGTCGGCAAGCAGGTTCATCTCCGCCTGCGCCTGGCTCATGCTCACGCCGGCGGCCAGACGGCCAAACACGCGGCAGCACTGGTTTTCGCGGTCCTCAAGCAAATGCTCGTCCGGATGAACCAGCGGCTCCAGGCTGAGCGGAAGCCAGAAGTCGGGCGTAACCACGCTTGTGCCCACAAAGTCGCGAGGCGTAATCCCGATCACGGTAAAGGCGACGCCATTGAGGCGGATGCTTTTCCCCAGCAGCGCCGGATCGGCGCCAAAGCGCCTCTGCCAGTAGTTCTCGCTGATCATTACTGCAGGCGAGGCGGCCAGCTCCGGCTTGCTCATGCCCTCGAATGTGCGCCCGCGAAATGCCGCAATGCCTAGAACCTCAAAGTAGTTCTTCAAAACAGCGAAGGTGCTGGCAAACTCCACATTGCTCGCGGCAGTGCCCGTAGGCAGCAGCCCCCACCGCGCCATCAGCGAGCCGTTCGCGGCGCTGCGCTGGCTCACAACTTCGCCGGCGCCGGACAGCGTCAACTGCTCAGGGTATTGCGCAATCACCCCGCTCAGCGAACGCATATGGTCCCGGTAGGCCTCGTAGTCTGGGTAGCTCAACCAGGAATTGGTATCGCCCGAGTGCAGGATCAGCGCCAGGTTGACCATCCTGCCGGGATCGCGTGCATCCAGCGCTCGTGTGAACATCGCCTTGTAGGCCGTAAAAGCCGCGGTGTTGATCCCAATTCCAATGGCCAGCGCCAGCACGGCCACGGTTGTAAACCCCGCACTGCGGCCCAACATGCGCGCTCCGTAGCGCAGATCCTGCAGCACCGTCCGCGGAAGTATCATCAGATCGACCTCGCTCATCCGCTCCCGCCAAACGCTTGCATTGCCAAGCCGGACCCGCGCGTCGCGGCGTGCTTCTTCCCGCGCAATTCCCTGCTCCACATTCCACTGCTCACGCATGGAGAGGTGAAACTGAAGCTCTTCGTCTTGCTCCCGCGCCAGCTCCTTCGTCCGAAACAGCCCGCGCAACCGGGAAAACCACGCCATCGAACCCCTCCTGGACTTATGCCTGTCCAAAACCCAGCACCAGCCCCACCGCACCGATAATCTTCTGCCAGTTTTCCCTCTCAACCGCCAACTGCTTCCGGCCCTGGTCTGTGAGCCGGTAGAACCGCGCGCGCCGGTTGTTTTCGCTTAGCCCCCAAGCGGCGGCAATCCAACCCTCCTGCTCCATGCGATGAAGAGCCGGGTAAAGCGAGCCTTCCTCCACACGCAGAACCTCGTTCGAGATCCTCTGGATATGCAGCGCGATCCCCCAGCCGTGCATCGGCCCCTGTTCCAGGCTCTTCAAAACAAGCAGCGCCAGCGATCCCTGTAGGTTGTCGCCTTTCGTACGAGTCATTCCGGCACTCCCCTAGATTTCTATAGAAGCATGCGGCCTTTCCCGCCCTCTGTCAAGTTACTCAGGAGACGTTTCGCCTCCAGGCCAGTGGTTTCCCAATTCGACCGTCCCCGGCAAAACCATCCCCAGCGCAAAAAAGCCCCACCCGCAAGGGTGAGGCTTTTTTGCCTTCCATTCCAGGAATCTTTGCGGCTTACGCCACCACTTCAATCCCCATCGACCGCGCGGTGCCCTTGATGCTCTTGATTGCCGTCTCAACAGTGGCCGCGTTCAAGTCCGGCATCTTCTGCGTAGCAATCTCCCGCACCTGCTTCTCGGTCACCTTGCCCACCTTTTCTTTGTTCGGCGTGCCCGAGCCCTTCGCAATCCCCGCCGCCTTCTTCAGCAATACCGCCGCCGGCGGCGTCTTGGTCACAAAGCTGAAGCTGCGGTCCGCGTAAACCGAAATGACGACCGGAATGATCAGCCCGGCCATCTCCTTGTTCTGCGTGCGCGCGTTGAACTGCTTGCAGAACTCCATGATATTCACCTGCGCCTGACCCAGCGCCGGTCCCACCGGCGGCGCCGGCGTAGCTTTCGCGGCCTCGATCTGCAGCTTCACATACCCGGTAATCTTCTTCGGAGGTGCCATGATCTTTTCCTTTGCAACCCGGACGTCTGCTCCTGGCCTTCAGCCACGCACCGGGTATTTCTCTGTTCAAATTTTGATGTTGGCGCCGCAGCGTTCGCTCGCAACCGGAGCCCGCCAGGTGGGCAAAATCCGGCTAGAAGCTGAAAGCTAGTTGCTGGCAGCTTGAAACCAACTACTCAATCTTTTCCACCTTGCTGAACTCCAGCTCGACTGGCGTCGACCGTCCAAAGATGGTCACCATGACCTTCATCGTCTCGCGATCTTCGTTGATCTCATCCACCACGCCGTTGAAGTTGGCAAACGGCCCGTCGGTAATCCGGACCTGCTCGCTCTTTTCAAACTTGATCTTCAGCCGCGGCTTGTCCTTCGCCGTCTCGGAACGGAACAGGATCGAGCTGACCTCTTCTTCCGACAGCGCCACCGGCTTGTCGCCCGTGCCCAGAAAACCCGTCACCTTCGGCGTGTCCTTCAACACGTGCCAAAGATTGTTGTCCAGCTCCATCTCCACCAGCACATAGCCGGGCAGAAATACCCGCTCCACCGTGCGCTTCTTCCCGTTGACGATCTCCGTCACCGGCTCGGTGGGAATCATCACCCGGCCCACCTTGTCCTTCAGCCCGAAGGCTTGCACGCGGCTCTCGATCGACTCCCGCACCTTGCGCTCAAAGCCCGAGTAAGCGTGCAGAATGTACCACTTGAAGCGCTCGTTGCGCTCCGGCGGGGCCTCAGCCTGGGTCTCTTGCGCTTCGGCGGGTTGTTCTAGCTCTTCTGCCATTAGGTTCTCGTTTCGCGCCTGCACTTACTGTTACAATCCGCCCAGTCGCTTCAGCAGCCGGTCCAGACCGAAGGCGAAGATCGAATCCACCACGAAGAAGAACAAACCGAAGATGAATACCGCCACGATTACCACCGTCGTGGTCGCTTCCACCTCCTTGCGCGAAGGCGTTACTACCTTGCGCATCTCCCCGCGGACATCGCTCAGAAAGCGCGTGAATTCCTTCCACACGCCAACCGCCTTGTCGACAAGATTCGGCTCCGCATTCGGCCCCTGCCGCTTGACCGGCGCGACCTTGTTCGGCGCCGGCCGCTGATCCCCATTCACAAGTGCTGCTTTCGATGCCATGCTTCCGTTCCTTCGCGCCCGGCGTCCTGCCGGCCGCATCCCAATTCAATCTGGCAGGGGCGGAGGGATTCGAACCCCCAAGTTCGGTTTTGGAGACCGACAGTTTAACCGTTGAGCTTACGCCCCTAAGAACAGCTTTTCAGCTCTCAGCCGTCAGTTGTCAGTAAGTGCCCGCAAATCGGAGGCGCTAAGAACTGACAGCTGACAACTGAAAACCGACAACTGAATTACTTCGTTTCCTTGTGCGCCTGGTGCTTCCGGCAGCGGTTACAGAACTTCTTGAACTCCAGACGCCCCGTGGTCGTCTTCTTGTTCTTCGTCGTCGAGTAGTTCCGCTCCTTGCACTCCGTGCACTGCAATGTAACAATTTCCCGCATTCTCAAATCCTTTCAGTCGTCAGTCCTCAGTTATCGGCTACCAGTTTCAAAACCGCCCACACACTTCGAACTGACTACTGTTCCCTGGTCCCTAGTCCCTATTCCCTGTTACTTCAGAATCTCCGAGATCGTTCCCGCGCCCACCGTGCGCCCGCCCTCGCGGATCGCAAACCTGAGCCCCTTCTCCAAAGCCACCGGCGTAATCAGCTCCACCTGCAACTGCACGTTGTCGCCCGGCA
>PLGM01000141.1 GCA_003139795.1 Acidobacteriaceae bacterium
TTGGGACTTGTGCAGAGTCTCCCAAGGTGAATTTCAGCCCTTCGTAAGCTTTATGCTTCAGCGGTCGCTCGACACGATGGCACTTGTGGAAGAAAGCTTGCGTCGAGCGCAAGCGCCATCTGTGAAGGAATCGTTGGCAGCAATCAACGGCCCTTACCTTACGAAGGGAGAATTTAGCGAGCAACAAATCGACCAGGCTGGAACGCAGCTCAT
This sequence comes from Acidobacteriaceae bacterium, assembly GCA_003139795.1. Lineage (GTDB taxonomy): Bacteria > Acidobacteriota > Terriglobia > Terriglobales > Acidobacteriaceae > Telmatobacter. The sequence continues at coordinate 214 of PLGM01000141.1, forward strand.
GAAGATTGTGGAGGGCGAGACTCAGAAGGAACTTTCCAAGGTTCAGATACAAAAGATCCAGGGCAGAGCAAGGATCGAGGCCGGAGTGCGTCAAGGATATTCTCCCGCTCACAGGCCGGTACAAAATGGCGGACAACATCTGCATCTTGAGATCCTTTCGATCCAGCCTTCGCGGCTCCCGAATGTCTCGCTGCCGCCGGCGGTCGTAGTGCGACGGTATGATCTCTTTGTCCCTAGAGACGCCAGAGGCAACGATGAATTTGAGTTGAGACAAAGAGATGGGAAGGATGTCTTTGCGGCTCGGGCAGATGAGGTGCTGCCCGCTATGTCGGGCGCCCTTCAGATCCGAGTCGGGCTGTTTGCCGAGCGGGTCGTAGCCGAAGTGCTCGCCGACCTAAGCGCAGAGGTCGATCGCGTTAACCAATTACGGCGTTGACGCTGCCGTCTGTTCCGCTTGTGCGTGTCTGCGTCGCGAGCCCAAAGTCTCAATGCATGCCGGGCGGCGGTGCGGCGGGCTTTTTGGGCTTTTTGAAGAGCCAGGCGGCGGCGGCGCAGACGAAGGCCAGGAGCGCCGTCCAGCGGAAGACGTCGACGTAGGCCATGAGGGCGGACTGCTGCTCCATGAGGCCGTAGAGGAGGCCCAGGGAGCCGGGGCGGCCAGCGGCGGGGCCGAGGCGGTGGGCGAGGTAGGCGGCGATGAGGGCCGATTTCTGTTGGAAGACCGCAGTGGAGGGGGTGATGTGGGCGCCGATCTCGGTCTGGTGAAGGGCGGCGCGGCGGATCAGGGCGGTGGTGGCCATGGAGATGCCGACGGAGCCGCCGATGTTGCGAAGCATGTTGGAGAGGCCGGTGGCGTTGCCCATCTCCCTGTTGGAGATGGTGGCCATCATCATGGTGGCCATGGGGACAAAGACAAAGCTGAGGGCGAAGCCGGTGAGGGTGATGGGAATCAGCAGGGTGTAGGGGCCGGTGTTGAGGTCGACCTTGCCGAAAATGAGGGCGCAGACGGCGAAGCCGAGGAAGCCGGCGCAGAGCAGCTTGCGGTTGTCAATGCGGGAGCCGAGGAAGCCGATGACGGGCGAGCCGATGAAGGAGCCGACGCCGCGGGGGAAGACGACGATGCCGGCGGTGAAGGCGGTGTAGCCGAGGATTTCCTGATAGTAGAGGGGCAGGATGGCGATGGTGATGTAGATGCACATTCCCAGCATGGTAATCAGGATGCAGCCGGTGCGGAAGTTGCGGTTTTTGAGGATATGGAGGTCGACGAGGCCTTTGGGATGGGTCCAGGAATGCCAGATCCAACCGATGAGGGCGAGGACGAGCGCGGTGACGGCCCAGCGGACCCAGGCGGCGCCGAACCAGTCGTCCTCCTGGCCCTTGTCGAGGATGATCTGGAGGCAGCCGGTCCAGACGCACAGAAGGCCGAAGCCGATGTTGTCGAAGGGGCCGACTTTGGCGTTCCTGATGTAGGGTGGGTCGTGGACGAACCGGGTGATGAGGATGACGGCGAGAAGGCCGACGGGGATATTGATGTAGAAGGCATAGCGCCAACTGAATGTATCGGTAAGCCAGCCGCCGAGGGTGGGACCGAGCACCGGGGCGAGCACGATGCCCAGGCCGTAGGCGGCCATGGACATGGAACGTTTGGCGACGGGAAAGCTTTCGAGAAGGATGGATTGGGAGAGGGGTTGCAGGGCTCCGCCGCCTGCTCCCTGGAGGACGCGGGCGAGCAAGATGACGCCGAGGGAGGGGGCGGCTCCGCAAAAGAAGGAGGCGACGGTGAAGATGGTGACGCAGATGAGGAGAAAGCGCTTGCGGCCGAAGCGGCGGGCAAACCAGTTGGAGGCGGGGAGGATGACGGCGTTGGCGACCAGGTAGGAGGTGAGGACCCAGGTGGCTTCAGAGTTGGAGGCGGAGAGCGAGCCGGCGATGTAGGGCAGGGCGACTGAGGCGATGGCGGTGTCCAGGATCTCCATGAAAGTGGGGAGCATGACGGAGACAGTGACCAGCCACGGGTTGACGCCCTGGGTGAGCGGGTAGCGGGCTTGGGCGGCGGCGGTGATCATGATAGAAGGAACTTTTGAGGGTAAACGATTGGGGGGATGGGCGCCAGTGATTGGAGGCGGATGAGTGGGCGGACCTGGTTCCCAGGGCCCAAAGTCGAGGGACGCCCGGAACCCGCCGGTCGGGCTTCGTGGTTTCCCACCCTTTCCGCAGAAAAAAACGGAAAGGATGGGGCACGGGGCTTTTGGAGTTGGGAAAGTGCGAGAAACGACGGTGCGTGATGAGGCCTGCGAAAGACCCTAAAAGGCTATGAATAGGTGGAGCTATCCCACTTTAGCAGCGAAGAGCACAGGGCGATGGAAGTGGGGCGCCCGACTGCGAAAGTGAGGCATCCGGGCGGGCGGATGGTTTATGGAGATGCAATCAAATAAAGTTGACACTATCTCACTCAATGATGCATCTTAATAGAGTTGGAAATTCCTCGGAACAGGCAGGTAAGCGAACATGGCAAAGATTATCGGCATTGACCTCGGCACCACCAATTCGTGTGTGGCGGTACTGGAGGGCGGAGAGCCCAAAGTGATTGCAAATGAAGAGGGTGCGCGGACTACGCCCTCGATTGTGGCCTTCTCGAAGAGCGGCGAGCGGCTGGTGGGTCAGGTGGCCAAGCGGCAGGCGATCACCAACCCGGAGAACACCATTTTCTCGATCAAGCGGTTTATGGGCCGCCGCTATAACGAAGTGAGCGACGAGATGAAGATGGTGCCCTTCAAGGTGACGCAGCAGGGCGACCACGTGGGTGTGATTGCCCAGGGCAAGGAGTACACGCCGCCGGAGATCTCGGCGATGATCCTGCAGAAGCTGAAGAAGAGCGCCGAGGCCTACCTGGGCGAGACGGTGACCGAGGCGGTGATCACGGTTCCGGCCTACTTCAACGATGCGCAGCGACAGGCGACCAAGGACGCGGGCAAGATTGCCGGCCTGGATGTGAAGCGGATCGTGAACGAGCCGACGGCGGCCGCGCTGGCCTACGGGCTGGACAAGAAGAAGGACGAGACCATCGCCGTNNCTGGACAAGAAGAAGGACGAGACGATTGCCGTGTACGACTTTGGCGGCGGGACCTTCGATATATCCATTCTTGAAGTGGGCGAAGGCGTGATCGAGGTGAAGTCGACGAACGGGGATACGCACCTGGGCGGCGACAACCTGGACCAACGGATTGTGGAGTGGCTGATTGCCGAGTTCAAGCAGGAACAGGGACTGGACCTGGCGTCGAAGGGCAACGAGATGGCGCTGCAGCGGCTGAGGGACGCCGCGGAGAAGGCCAAGATCGAGCTTTCGACGACCATCGAGACCGAGATCAACCTGCCGTTTGTGACCGCGGACGCAAGCGGGCCGAAGCACCTGGTGCGGAAACTGACGCGGGCCAAGCTGGAGCAGCTTGTCGAGGATCTGCTGGACCGGTCGCTGGAGCCGTGCAAGAAGGCGCTGGCGGATGCGGGCGTGACCGCCAGCCAGATCCAGGAGGTGGTTCTGGTGGGCGGGCAAACGCGGATGCCCAGGATCCAGGAGTTGGTGAAGAAGCTGTTCGGCCGCGAACCCAATCGCAGCGTCAATCCCGATGAAGTGGTGGCTGTGGGCGCGGCGGTGCAGGCGGGCGTGCTGGGGGGCGAGGTGAAGGACCTTCTGCTGCTGGACGTGACGCCGCTGACGCTGTCGATCGAGACGCTGGGCGGGGTGGCGACGGGGATGATTCCGCGCAACACCACGATCCCGACCAAGAAGACGGAGACGTTTTCGACGGCGGCGGACTCGCAGACCGAGGTGGAAGTACACGTGCTGCAGGGCGAACGGCCGCTGGCGGCGCAGAACCGGACGCTGGGCAAGTTCAAGCTGGCGGGGATTCCTCCGGCGCCGCGGGGCGTTCCGCAGATCGAGGTGACGTTCGACATCGACGCCAACGGGATTCTGAACGTGACGGCGAAGGACAACGCGACGGGCAAGGACACGCGCATCACCATTACTTCGAGCTCGGGGTTGAGCAAGGAAGAGGTGGAGCGGATGGCCAAGGACGCCGACGCGCATTCGACCGAGGACAAGGAGAAGCGCGAGGAGATCGAGGCGCGGAATAGCCTGGATGGGCTGGTCTACAACATCGAAAAGATGCTGAAGGAGAGCGGCGACAAGATGCAGGGCCCGGAAAAGGGCGAGGTCGAGTCGGTGCTGGCGGAGGCGAAGACGGTGCTGGGAGGCACGCCGAGCTCGAAGGAACTGAAGGACGCGCACGAGAAGCTGACCCACGCGAGCCACAAGCTGGCGGAGGTGCTGTACAAGGCCAATGCGGCTTCGGCTGCGGCGGGGGCAGCGCCCGGCGCAGACACTCCCCCAGCGGAGGGCAAGAAGGACGAGGGCGTGATCGACGCGGAGTATGTGGACGTGGAAGACAAGAAGTAGGACTGGCCGTCCAGGCGGGCCCGTCTTGCGGCGGAAAAGTAAAAGGTTTGGGCGACAAGCATTGTCGCCCAAATCTAAGCGCAGTGTAGAGAATGGAACGGAGATGCATATTCTCAGAGAACTTGGTTATGTCGCCATCTTCTTTGCTGTTCTCTACACTGTCGCTTGGTTAGGAGGCAAGTATGTAGATAAGTGGCATCGTAGTCGCGTAGCCGCTTAAACCGATAAGGATGCGGAAAAATATAGTGAGTGCTCACAAAGAGACAACTGCGACTTACCAGTTCAAGAGTAGGGTAACTAAGGCGGCGTAACCGCCACCCACTAACTCAATTCAAGGAGTTTAAATGAAATTCAAAGATGTGGAATTCTCGAAAGTGCCTGCCTTCGATCAGTTCAGAAGCCGTTTGAGGGCGCTTCGCCCACCATACATACCTGTAAAGGCTGGATACGAGTTTGATGTGGAGGTTTTCCGCATGTACGTGCAAGAACCAAACACAATCAAACTTCCAGTAGACGTCAATGAGAACCTTCTCCGGGACCTTGACCAAAACCCACACGGGAGCGAGAGCAACTATACAAAGGAGCTTGTCTTGAAGCTTGACGAGTTGATCGAGGCCGCAATACCGAGACGGGATCAGCTTTGACCTAACCTGCGATCGGGTAATGGGTGCAGCGAGACATCAACTTGCCCCACTCGCTACCCGGTCGCAACCTGGTCAACCTTTATAAAACCGGCTTCGGGTCCAGAAATATGTTATCCCGCCTCCGAGAAGCAGGATGCCCAATATGGCGCTGGCTAGGTCATTTATGGATTGAGGAAGGGATTGCATGTAATTGGCAATATTTGCATTCTCAGCAACAAGAAGTGCCCCGGCGATGACGGCCACAAATGCGATGAACGCTCTCATCCACTCTTTCACTGGACCTTCCTTTCATTCAATGGGATCGACTGCGCAAATCGTTTCACAATGCAGACGTAGAAGCAAGGAGGCGTTGCATAGGGTAGTGCAATGCACTACAATGATTCTTGCCGCAGCCGAGCCCAATTACGGTCGTTGAGACAGACGAGTTCCTCGCCGCTACGCGCAAACTGATGGACGATTCGGAGCGGGCAGAGCTTGTCAATTATCTGGCTTATCACCCTACGGCAGGCGTGGTCGTCCCCGGAACCGGAGGCGTTCGCAAGCTGCGATGGGGGCTGGTGGGGCGCGGTAAGCGAGGTGGAGCGCGCGTGATCTACTTCTATCACGATATGGACATGCCGCTCTTTCTTCTTGAGGCCTATGCCAAGAACGAGCAGCAGAACCTGAGCCAAGCTTCTTGTCGTAGGTATCAGTTCGTCACGAGGCAGATAGTGGAAGCTCACAAGCGACGGAGGTCTGAGGCATGAGCAAGAGAGTTGCAGACGGCATTCTGCGGGGGCTTGAGCAGGCCCTTGCCTTCGTTGAGGGAACCGCCAAGAAAGGCACTTACGTCGTCCACATTCCGCCGGAGATCGACGTGAAGGCGATTCGCGGACGGCTGGGAATGACGCAGCGGGAGTTCGCCGTCCGGTTTGGATTCAGCGTGAACACCTTGCGCCACTGGGAGCAGGGCAGACGGGTTCCCGAGGGGCCTACGCGCGCCTATCTGCTGGTTATCGACCGGGAGCCCCAGGCGGTGCAGAAGGCGCTGCGGATTGCGTGAGGCGGGCAACGGAATCCTTTGCGCCTCAAAGGAACCGCGCCTATACTTGACCCATTACGGCAAGCGGCGGAGGCCCTCGTGGACTACTCGCAGATCATTACGATCGAACCCGGCAAGCGTAGCGGCAAGCCCTGCATTCGCGGGCTGCGGATTACGGTTTACGACGTTCTGGGCTACATGGCCGCCGGGATGAGCCAAGAGGAAATCCTGGCCGATTTTCCGGATCTCACCGAGACCGATATTCGCGCCTGTTTGGCCTTTGCCGCGGACGGCGAACGCAGATTTGAGATTGTCACGTCGTGAAACTTCTCTTCGATGAGAATCTGTCGCCGCGACTGGTGGACGGACTCGCAGATGTCTATCCAGGATCGCTACACCTGAGGGATTGCGATCTTCGCGGCGCCTCCGACGCGAAGATTTGGCGGTATGCGCGGGAAAACGGATTTGCGATCCTTTCGAAGGACTCGGACTTTGCGCAACGAAGCTCTTTGCTGGGCAGCCCGCCCAAAGTGATTTGGCTACGGATCGGCAACTGTACCACGACGCGGGCGGACTTCATTCTCCGTAATGCAGCGCCGCGGTTTCGTGCATTTCTGTCCAGCGAGGAGGATTGCCTTGTGTTTGGTCATCCTCGACTGGCTGCGGGTGACTAGCGCGATTAGCTTTAGCGTTTCCCGTGTTACGATAAGCGTTAAGCATGATTCAGTCGTTTGCCGACCATGAGACAGAAGCGGTTTACCTGACCGGAAAGAGCCGGAGATGGGGCAACATTGCGCGGGTTGCGGCACGTCGATTGCAAGCGGTGGATTATGCGAGCGCGATCGAAGATTTGCTGAATCCGTCCGGCAACCGGCTGGAGAAGCTGAAAGGCGACCGGGATGGCTGGTGGAGTATTCGCATTAACGATCAATACCGGGTTTGCTTTCGCTGGGACGGCACAGACGCCTGGGATGTGGAGATTGTTGATTATCGCTAAGGAGAAACGCCCATGAGCATTCCGCGTAAACACGGGCAGAGGGGAGTGCCGATTCACCCCGGCGAGTTTTTGCGTGAGGATTTTCTAGTACCGCTGGGACTTTCGGCCAATGCTTTGGCCCTTGCCTTGCGTGTACCTGTAACGCGAATCTCGGAGATTGTGCGGGAGCGCCGGGGGATTACGGCGGATACGGCGCTGCGTCTTGCGAGGTATTTCGGAACGACGCCTGATTTCTGGATGAAGATGCAGATGTCTTACGACTTGGCGCTGGCTAGCCGCGAGGTTAAGGCGCGGATTGAGGTGGAGATATTTCCAGCGCCGCGAACGGCGACGGGAGATTTGAAAGCCAGGCAGATTGCTTGAGCAGGGTTGGTGGTATCCCACCCTTTCGCCAGGAAAAAGGCGAAAGGATGGGGCACGGGGTTGATTCGGTGAGGAGCGGAAAGACAACCGCAGGTCCTTCGACTTCGCTGCGCTCCGCTCAGGATGACAGATTTTTGGGAGATGAACGAGTCTTAGGAGATGAACGAGTTTTAGGGAGATGAACGAGTTTTAGGGATATGAACGAGGATCGAATCCAAGGAAGCTATGCCCACGACACAAAACAAGGATTATTACGGCACGCTTGGCGTGAAGAAGACGGCGACGCCGGAGGAGATACGGAAGGCGTTCCGGAAGGCGGCGCGGCGGTATCACCCGGACGTGAATCCGGGAGATAAGCGGGCGGAGGAGAAGTTCAAGGAAATCTCCGAGGCCAACGACGTGCTGAGCGACGAGAAGAAGCGGAAGGTTTACGACCAGGTGGGCTTCTACTCGGACCAGATCGACCCGGCGCAGGCGGAGGCGTATGCGCGGCAACAGGGCGCGGGCGGGCGGCCTGGGGTGGACTTTGACGGGTTCGATTTTTCGGGGTTTCAGGGCGGACCGGGATTCCAGGGCGGGGCCGGACAGACGGGGCCTGGCTCGCCGGGGTGGGGCAGCTTCAAGGACATTTTCTCAGGGATCTTCTCGGGGGCGCAGCAGGGGCAGCGTCCACGGGGGCCGCAGCCGGGCACGGACCTGGAGTACCAGGCGACGGTGGACTTCTGGACGGCGATCCGGGGCGGCCAGGCGCGCATCCAGGTGAACCGGCAGGAGACGTGCCCGACGTGCCACGGGCAGGCGCAGACGGGAGGGCCGACGCAGTGCCCGGAGTGCAATGGGACGGGGCATGTGACCCAGATGGGCGGGCGGATGAAGTTCAACATTCCGTGCCCGCGGTGCAACGGGACGGGGCGCATCTCGAACGACTGTCCGACCTGCCACGGCGAAGGGGTGGTGAGCCGGACGGAGTCGGTGGATTTCCGCATCAAGGCGGGGACGCGGGACGGACAACGGATACGGTTGCAGGGCAAGGGCAATGCGGGGTTGAACGGAGGCGCGGCCGGGGACCTGTTCCTGATTGTGCGGACCGGGACGCACCCGGTGTTTACGCGGGTGGGCGACGACATTCAGTTGACGGTTCCGGTGACCATCGCGGAGGCGTCGCTGGGGGCCAAGGTGGACGTGCCGACGATCGACGGGCGGGCGCAGTTGAAGATTCCGCCGGGGACGCAGAGCGGGCAAAAGCTGCGCATGCGGGAGCGGGGCGTTGAGAACGCGGGGCGGCCGGAGCAGCGAGGGGACCAGATTGTGACGGTGGAGGTGGTGGTGCCGCACCTGCAGGACGAGCGCAGCAAGGAGATCATGCGCGAGCTGGCCAAGCTGAACAACCAGGACCCGCGGGTGGCGCTGTTCGATAAGCTGTGAGGGGGCTGGCGGCGCTGGCAAGAGAACTTGGCGAAGCAATTACGGTAAGCTGGTTCGGGAAAAGACGATGGCAGCAAAACGCAAATCGAAGGGCGCGTACATGATTTCGGCGGTGGCCGAAATGTACGAGATTCATCCGCAGACGCTGCGGCTGTATGAGCGCGAGGGGCTGCTGAAACCGTCGCGGACCGAGGGGAACACGCGGCTCTACACGGACGAGGATTTGGAGCGGCTGGAGTTCATTTTGAACCTGGCGCGGGACCTGGGAGTGAACATCGCCGGGATCGCCATCATCCTGCAGATGCGGGAGCGGATGGAGGAGATGAACCGGCAGATGCAGAGCTTTGTGGAGTATGTGCGGACGGAGATGCTGGCGCGATTCCAGCAGAATGCGGCGGGGTCCGCCGGGGCGATTGTGCCGATACGGAGGCCGACGGTTGTGCCCCGTCCTCCGGCGGCCGGCCGCAAATCCTAAGGTTTTGCGGGAACTTGAGTTTCTTCCGGGGTTTGCGCCAGCTTCCGCAGCCGTCCCTTGGGAAGCAGTTCGTAGGGTTCGCCACGATAGCGGAGGCGTTTGCCGAAGTAACTCCGGACCCAGAAGCAGAAACCCATGAAATCGCGGAGGGGATAGAGCCAGGCTTTGCGGAGGGCCGGGCCGTCCTTGACGACAAGAGCCGACACCAGGACAGCGAGCAGCACGCGGTCAAGGACGGTGAACGCGAAGAGCGCCAGACCCAGGGCGAGGTGGCGATTGGCGCCCAAGACGGCCAGGGCCAGCAGGCCGAAGGGGACGGCAAAGGTCAGCAACGAGCCGAAGTGCCCCATCGGTCTTGAGAAGCGCGTGCTTGTGGCCCAGCCCTGTTGATGGGCGATGCTGCGTGCGAAAGAGGCATTGAGCACATGGTGCTCGATGATATAGGGCGATAAGACGACCTTTTCGCCAGCCTGCGCGATCCGGTTGCCGAGCACGAAGTCGTCTGCATAATATTGGGCGACCTGGGCAAAGCCGCCGATTTTTTCGACGGAGCGCGTCCGCATCACCATGGTGGGACCGAGGGCGAATTGCATTCCCTCGAGCATGGCGGCGACCAGAACCCCCGAGGTCATTTCGATGGACATGCCCATGGCCTCAAGCTGCGCCCAAAGGCCGTGGCGGGTGACTCCGCGATAGACGCAGGTGACCATGCCGACCTGCTCGTCGCGCATGGGCTGCACGATGGAGGCGAGATAATCCGGGCCGACGCGCACATCGCTGTCGGCGGCCACCAGGATGGGATAACGAGCTTCGCGGCGCATGATTTCCAGCGAAAAGGTGCGCGCATTGGGCCAGGGCGGCTCGCCACAGGCGAGGATGCGCGCCTTGACCTGCGGGTAACGCGCAGCAACGCGGCGAGCCGCAGCCAGGCCGGCGTCGGAGCTGTGCCGGGCGCAAAAGAGTATCTCGAACTCCGGATAATCCTGCTCAAAAAAGCTGGCGAGATTCTGTTCCAGATCCTGTTCGTCGCCATGCACGGCCTTCAACACGCTTAGCGGTGGCAGGAATAGAGACTCGGGAGCGCTGGCTGCACGCCGGCGAAAGCGGAACACGCCCGCGACAACCATGAGGCTGTAGACGGTCGAGGTGGTCACTCCAAGGACGGCGAACGCACCGAGAGCGAAAGAGACAATGTGGCCAAACGTCATGGTGGTGTGGTCGATCCCAAAGCCTCGTCTCGCACTCGATCCACGATATTCGGGGCTTTGGAGCAGTATAGAAGAATTCTGGCCGCGGCACACGCCAGGGGGATTCTGGTGGAGCGGCGAACCGGCGGGGATTGATTCCGGTGAGCCTTAACAATGCGCGGGCGGCAGGCGGAAGACGGGAAATTTGCTCGCTACTGCGCTACTTCAGCGGCCGGTCGGTCCAGAGGGCTTTGTCGGCCAGGGACTGGACGGGGTAGAGGCGGCCGGCGAGGAGGCTTTCGGCTTTGGACTGGTTGAGGTCCTGGGCGAAGAGCCACTTGCGTTCGCCCGTGCCCCAGATTGTGGAGAGCTGTTCTTCGCTGAGGTAGATTTTGGGGGCGTCGGGGTAGCAGGAGCCCCAGAGGAGCGTGGAGCCTTCGCCATGCTGGCCGCATTGGGGGAGGAGGAGGAGGGCGGGTTTGGCGATGAGTTTGTGGGTGTAAAAGATGACAGAAGAGGCCGCGGACTGGTCACCAAAGACGATGAAAGTGTCCTCTGGAGAGCCCTTTTGGACGATGGTGTCGGCGAATTGCTTGGAACTGAGCATGGGCTGGAAGCGGGCGAAGGCGATGTGGGCGGCGATGAGGAAGACGGCGGAGGTGAGGGCGATGCTGACGGTGGCGGCGAGGTGCTTGCCTTTCAGGCGCAGGAGCCAGCCGAGGGCGGGGCCGATGAGGAGGGTGAAGGCGGCCATGACGGCGGGCAGGCGGAGGGCGGCGAAGGAGGGTCCGGTGAGGTCGAAGAAGTGGGACATGGAGAGGGTGTATCCGCCTACGGCGCGGTGGGCGAGCAGGGTGCCGATATCGGCGACGTAGGGGAGGTGGCGGGAGTCCCACAGTCCCCAGGCGAGGACCGCGGCAGAGAGCACGCCGATGACGGTGAAGACGGCATGAGCGCCCGTGAGCCAGGCGGTGGAGAGCGGGGGGTTGCCGTTGTCGGGAGTGCCGTCGAGATTGCGGTTTTCCTCCATGCAGGCGAGGACGGCGGCGATGAGGATGAACAGCGGGGGCCAGACGGGGAAGGTGTAGTACTCCTGATTGGAAGAGAGGGAGAAGAAGAAGAGGGTCCATGCGGAGAAGAGGCTCAGGAGCCAGATGGAGCGGACATGGAACTTGAGGCGGAAGACGTAGGTGGCGGCATCCTGGCGGGCAGCGTGGTTGAGGTAAAAGTCGAAGGTCTGGCCGGCGTCGCGGCGGAGGTGCTGGAGCCATTGGCGGCGGGTCTTCCAGGCCAGGACGAGAACGGCGGGGAGAAACAGGCTCCAGGGAAAGAGCCAGACGAGGTGCAGGAGCCAGTAGGCGGCGAAGGGCAGGCGGTTGTAATCGTTGGGGTAGCGGAGCGAGAAGAAGCGCAGCAAGTGTTCGTTGACGAAGTAGAAGTAAAAGAAACCATGGACGTTACCGAGGGTGGGGTGGTTGCCGACGGGATGGCCTTGGTCAGGATTGGCGAGGCCGACGAGGATGTGCCAGGGAGCGGCGATCAGAAGGAAGAGGAGAAAGCCGGAGAGGGGCTTCAACCGGCGCCAGCGACGCCATTGGCCGGTGAGGAGCAGGTAGGGAACGGCGGCGCCGATGAAGAAGACGGGGGCGATAAGGCCCTTGGTGAGCAGAGCCAGGGCCACGCCGGCCCACATCCAGTAAAGGCGCATGGGGCGGTTCAGCTCCAGGCCGGTGATGAGGCCATAGAGGGCAATGAGCAGGAAAAGGGCGAGCTCCGCCTCGGGAATGATGAAACGGGTGAAGAGAAACGGGCCGACGGAGGTGAGCACGCCGAGGCCGGCATAGAGTCCGGCGCGTGGACCCCAGGCGCGGCGGGCCCAAGCCCAGGAGAGCCAGGCGAGGCCGAGCATGGCGAGCGAGTTGGGCAGATGGGTGGCGAAGGTGTTCTGGCCAAAGATGCGGTAGGAGCCGGCCACGATCCAGTAGGGCAGGGGCGGCTTCTCGATATAGCGGATGCCATTGATTTTGGAGGTGATCAGGTTGCCGGTCTCGGCCATGTGCTGGGCGGCCTCGGCATGGGCGGCGTCGACGTCGTCCATGAGCGGGGGCGTGAAGAGGGAGGCAAACTGCACGGCGGCAAAGATGGCCCCAAAGAGCAGCCAGGTGGCCAGCGTGGAGGGGGTCTGCGGGGGGCGATGGTGCGTCCGGGCTCGGTTTGTCGTCGCGGAAAATGGCATTGGAAGAAGGATAACAGCGGGGGAGGGAACTCGTCTCACGCGGCGGAAATCGCCGCCTGCGTGTCCCCGGCGGGGAGCGGGGATGAGGTGGAACTTGAAAAGGTCGGCATGTATGCGGACTAAACTTGTAGTCCTTCAGGGCGACAAAGCTGCTGAATTTGCAGGCCTACAGACCTACAAACGACAGATCCGCATTCCATGTTGAGAGAATGACGGGTTGCAGGCGGACAGAAAAGCTGGAAACGTCAGGCTGAAGGGCTACAAAAACGATCGAAATCATCGCGAAAATGATGAAAAACGGCGCGAAAACGGCGTTTTTTTGCACCCTTTTTGGAGGGCTGTGGGACTACATTTCGTATACGCATTGCCGAATTGGAGGGGTATCGGATCGATAAATACTACGGCGTTTGTCGGGACCGATCCTGCTAGACCGCGGGCTTCT